>JBLHWO010000163.1:0-8168 GCA_047629215.1 Cellvibrionaceae bacterium
TCGTCTTTTTTAATATCTCTTTCTCCATTCTAAGTTCTTTAACTTCTTTGCGAAGCCGTTTAGGCTCATCGCGCTCATTCGGGTCGAGTGACTTAGCCGTTAATTCCAACTCAATTTTCTCCTTCCACTTATAGAGTAACGATGGCTTTATACCTACTGATTCAGCGGCTTTAGCGACTGAGTAACCTTGATCTCGAGCTAGTGAAATAACTGTGGTATTTGTCTTATCGTCGCCTTTGTTTTAGCTGAATTTGTGTCGATACGAATAAATCGACCGATCATTGAGCTGGTATTGATAACCGGTGATATTCGCGATGGCAACTTCCCCGAGAAGAATGCGGCGCCTAAATCCAATGACGAGATAGGGGGGGGCTCTATCGTGCTGTTGACGATATGGGAAATACCCTAAAGGAGAAAGCCGAGCTAGAAAACTACTTGGCACAGATTTCCAATGAATTGAACGTTGATAAAGCACTATCGAGCAATGCCTTAGAGGGAGACTTAACCTTGGGGCGAATTCCCGTAAAAAATCCACCTCCGGGCTCTGACGCTGATGCAACTCTTGTCGCAAACGTTGGTGACGGTAATGTCACTAGCAACGCTGGTCGGCCAACTATTGCAGTAGGAACAATGATTGGTGACCGTTACGATGTATTAGAACTTATCGGGCAGGGAGCTATGGGGCTGGTCTTTTTGGTTCAGGATCGCGAACTGGATGAGAAGACAGCGCTCAAATTATTACCCCGCGATCTGTTCACGGTGAATAATGATATCAGTATCAAAGAAGAGATACGTCTGGCGCGACGAATTACGCATAGCAATATCCTAAGTGAGTCGCTGGCTGCAGAGGCGTCATTCACAACCTAAAAGCCAATTAGGGTTCAGTCGATCTCTACCATTACTTCATTAACTAAGAACAAAGGCATCGAGAAGGGGGGATTGTAACGTGCCGATATAACCTCACCTTTTACGCTAACACCATCACTCTGCAATCGGTTGAGTAGCTCCAATTTCTTTGCCTCTATCCGCGATTCATTAGCGTAAAAACCGTAAGCCAATACCGCGATTTTTCTTGCGGGTATTTCAGCAAAGGTTACCTTATCGGAATTCGGAACTGGTAGGCTTTCCAAAGTGTATTTACTCGGCATAATGAACGCGATCGATCTTTTATCGGTAGTTCCAGTGTCCAAAACAGGAGCGGTCATTGCAATTTGTTGCGGCGTGTCTTGTGCGTTTTCTAGCACAGGAGCCGTCATTGATATCTCATCATTGGAACTATTACCGCCAAAAATATAGCCGGCAATCTCTCTAAAACCATCACTCATGGCATCATCATAGTCGCCGCTTACTGTTGTCTGTGCGATGATGTACGGCTCATAAAGTCTTACTTCATAATCATCTGCCTTACTCAAAACTTGATAGCTCGGCTCTTCTATATCTTTAACCACATACCAGCTACCAAACGACCATACAGCTAATAAAAGCGCGGCTAGATAGCCAATAAATTTAAATGTTTTAGTCATAATTAGTTCCTATGCGGTTAATTCTATTATTTTGCTATGAAGAGCAACTGGATCAAAGATTGTGGAATAAGGACTCACCTTATTGGACAGATAAAATTTTGTCTTTTGCTAGCCAGCGGTCATTCAACCAGGTTTCGAGATCGTCTATTTCTGCAAGCTTGAAATACTCCAGCGTAATGGTGATCTTGCCTGGATCACCATGCAGGCAGTTCCAAATCTGGATATCTTGCTGATGATAGTTGATGGTTATGTCTACCAAGTTGGTGTCTGCACTCGCGTACTGTTTAATCACTTTTAGGCCACCGATTTTCGGTTTTAGTAAGTGATTATATGGCGACTTTTGCTTGGCTTTCTTCAGCTCAGAAAATCGGGTTCCTTCGGGAAACACAAGCAGCGCACCAGCCTCATCGCCATGAGTTTTTGTCGCCTTTTGAATGATAGAAAAATCACGTTCCCTAGCACCATCCTTTTTACGGCGTTGCAACATTGGAAAATTGAGCGCTAGGCAAATCCAGCCAATGATCGGAACCCATGCTATTTCTCGTTTAACCAAGAATTTGATAATAGGACCGTTGCCAGTAATTACTTCTTGTACCAGCGGAATATCAAACCAAGATCGATGGTTGCAAATAACCACAGGTGCGGGGTCGGTGTTAGCTTTGCCTTTAATGATCAGCTCAATGCCCACCACTTTTATCATCCAAAAACTATCTACCTTTACGGCAAAGCGATAAATATGATCAACAATAAAAAAGCACCAGCGAGAAACCACTGGTAAGGGAATCAGCCAACTAATTACCGCAATCGGAAGCAGTAAGGTAAAACCAATCAACAGATTGGCGGCCACCCAGAGGGCCGATAATAGACTAACGATATTTTTCACGATGATTCTTTAATGTTTCTTGTTTCTGGATGTGCAAACTGAAAGTTTTATTCAGATCTCATCCATACCTCAAGTTAATGCGGAGCGCTGTCAAAGTTCTAAAAGACAGCCGATGTTGCAAGGCTCTTGTTATAACTGTCGTATTAATAAGCCGTTCTTGGATCCTAATCACGTTTATGCAATTGCCCGTGACTCTATCATTTTGACATGAAGGGTAGTTCATTCAAAGTCGAAGACGCAGGTCTTGCATCGTATATGATTTTTAATTTCAATGCTCGGGTGCACTTCAAGCTGAGTAGTTTGTGTAAAACAGCTTAGCAGAGTAGGCTGCAACACAAGGAGCTGGCAAGGCCTGATAGCCTAGTCATGCATTAGCTTAACGCTGATAGCTGGCTGATGCAGATAGTTTTCACTTAACACAAGCAGAGAAAATCTGGTGTGGAGATCAGATAAATCGATGGCCTGATTTTGAACACGGCACGATAAGCATGCAGGGTTTTACTCGCCCTGTTAACACCGGTTGGGTAACAGGGTACCCAACGGTTTGTGCTTATTCTAATACTAGTCCAGCAAGGGTAGTTTGAAGAAGAATTTTGTTCTTTCGCCAGGCAAAGATTCAAATTCGATCAGGCTATGATGCGCCTCCAGAATATGTTTAGTAATATTCAAACCCAGACCAGTACCTTGTTGCTGCTTGTTTTTGTCGAAGCCCAATTGTTGAAATTTTTTAAATAATTTTTCTTGATCTGACAATGCAATTCCGATTCCAAAGTCCGTAACGCTGAATTCTACAAACCCCCGTTCAACCTTTAAGCTGACGATGATTTTCCCCTTTTTATTTGAGAATTTCGCAGCATTTGAAATTAGGTTTGTCGCAACCTGAAGCAATCGTTGCTTATCGCCATTAACAAAAGTAGACACTGCTTGGTCGGGGCTTTTTAGCTCAACCTCACATCCAAATTTGTTTATATATGCATGGTTTAACTCTAGAGAATTTTTTGCCACATCGAGCAAATCAATCCTTGAATTAACAACGTTAAGTTTTCCGGCTTCCATCATCGCAAGGTCAAGAATGTCGTTAACTATTTTCAGCAGCTGCTCAGAGTTCCTTACGGCTATATCAACCATGGGCCGAACCGACGTTTTGATATTGTTCGATTCACGTTGCAAAATTTTCAATGATCCGTATAGCGAGGTCACCGGCGTTCGTAATTCATGGCTTACCACAGACAGAAACCCATCTTTTGCTCTATCTAAAGCGCGCATCTCTTTTAACTTAAGCCTTAGATTGAGTTGTGCTACAGCTTGCCTAGATAGCGCTTCCAGAGATGATATTTGTTGTTCAGTCAAAACTCTCGATTGCGTATCTATTACACAGAGAGTTCCAACTCGAATATCGTCTTCTAATATCAGCGGTGCGCCTGCATAAAACTTTATATTAGGCGGGCCTGTGACCAAAGGATTATCTTTAAATCTATGATCTAGCTCTGTATTCTCAACGACTAAAACCTGATCTTGATTGATGGCATGACCACAAAACGCCTGTTCCCTCGGCGTTTCCCTTGCGTCTAAGCCATGGTGAGATTTAAACCATTGTCTAGAATCATCGACTAAACTTACTAATGAAATTGGCGTCTGACATATTTGTGCTGCTAATAATGTTAGGTCATCGTAGGCATCTTCTTCCAATGTGTCTAATATCTTCAGCGACCGCAGTTTATCGAGTCGTTTGGTTTCATTGTTTGGAATCGTTCCACTTATCATGACAAACTTTCTTGATTGTATTTCGAAAATGAAGAATCCCAAACTGACTGAATAGTCGCACTAACGGTAGTCGGGTCAAACGGTTTGGGAATAACGCCTATAACGTGGCTATTACAGGACATTAATTCTGTAACTTCACTTTGAAAAATTTTTGCAGTGATAAAAATTGCTGGCGTGGCTTTGAATAACGCTTTCTCCCTAATCTTTGATAATGTTTCGGGGCCACTAAGTTCTGGCATCATGACATCAATAAGTATTAGGTCTGGCTTGTAATCGTCTATTTCAGCTAAGGCTTCTGCGCCACTTTCACACATCAATGCATCGTATTTCCCAATCTTAGTGAGAGCGTACTCTGCAATCAATAGAATGTCCGTTTGGTCGTCAATGTAGATGATCTTCTTAAGGTTATGCAAATTAACAGTCCAGGTTAGTGGATTAGACTCGAGCCCAGAATATCAAAGCTCACTCTCATTTTATTGAAAATGCTCTAGAATTTAAGTTTTCCATACTTTATAAGCCTTAATATTATTCAATCATGGAGTAATATTTACAAACTATCTTATAAATAATAGCAGGTCTCGAGCTTTAATAGTGCTAATCAAACCGTAAAATATACTATGGTCATGAATGCCCTCTATTCAGGACTCGAACTCACAGACTAGGACTCAAAGGCACAGACACTGATTCAAAGGCACAGACAGGATGTATTGACTGTAGCCTTTTTCGCACTATTCCGCGCTGAAAATTAAAAAAACGTATGTCGGCTCTGATCAATCGGAATTCAATACTGTTTCGCTCGAGTAATGATTCAAGAGCAATACAAAATGAACTACAACAGATTATTCGAAAAATAAGACTATAATCATGTCGAAAATTGTAAAAGGGTAGGGCAAAACGGAAAACTTGCTCACGACCCTATTATTTGCTCGACACAATACAACACACCGAAAGACAGAGTCGCAAAAACATGAATCCTGATTTATATACGGCCACCAATCTAATTGTCGCGATTACTTGTCTGGTGTCATTCCTCGCATTTAATAGCTCTGTTTTACGAGGACAGCTAATATTTCATCCGTTAACGATTAACCGAAACAAACAATGGTATCGTTTCCTCACGTCGGGGTTCATTCATGGCGATGGCATGCATCTAGCTATTAATATGCTTGTTTTGTGGTCATTCGGTAATGCCCTCGAGAATGCATACTACCCCAACGCAATGGGCGACAATAGCCTAATAATATACCTGATGCTATATCTTGGCGGCATCGCAGTATCATCTATTCCGAGCTATCTAAAACATCGCTCTAATGCCAATTACTCAGCCCTTGGTGCGTCTGGCGGTGTGTCGGCCGTTGTGTTTGCGGTGATCGTCTTTGCACCCTGGCAAAATTTATATTTGTATGGGGTGATAGCGATCCCACAAATACTTGCTGGCGGAGCCTACCTTTATTACTCATGGTATAGGGATAAAAAAGGCGGCGATAATGTCGGGCATATGGCCCACCTTAGTGGTGCGATCTGGGGTTTTGTGTTTACTTTTTGTATGAATTTTGGCTTATTCCCCAGCTTTATTCAAAAGACGCTTGCCGGGCCAAGTTGGCTATAAGTTTTGGCTGGATATTGATCAAAAAATAGAGATATCCGAAAAGCCACCGGGCCTATGCGTGATATATCAAATACGGCAGGCGATCCTTGATGAGATCATAAGGTGTATACTTAATACGACTATAAAAATATACAGAGCGAGATATGAGCGTGATAGGTGCGGAGGGTGACTGGTACTTTATTCACCCAGTCGAAGGCAACGATGAAAAAACCAACATTTTACACGTGGTAGCTTGGTCTTGTGAAGACGATGGCCGAGTTATAGGTATGGTTGGAAATATCGAATCAAAGACCGATGGTATGTACGATAAGCTGGTGTGCCATCCACCGATCGATGGAGTGTATATTAAAAGAAACCCTATAAATACCGCCCAAATTGATGCGGCTATCGAGGGTAAGGCCATTAGCTATAAGGAACTGAGCGATTTGTCTGCCGACAGTAAACATGAAATATCCTAAAGCGGTAAATTGCTCTAGCGCTTTTTCAATCTCTCTTGTGGCTGTGGTCTGTATACTCACCTGTACTGCAAAGCTAGGGGCTACCAACGAACATACAATAACTTCGACTATCGTATTTCATACCTAAGATGGGTTTTTGCTTTACCACAGCATGGTTTGATCCCTCATACTGTATGGCTATTTGCTGATTTTGCGGAATCAACAAACATGGAACAATCTAATGAGTGTGCAACAAGGTTATGAAATTGACGCGAATTTATTTGATCATGCAGCATCCTAGCTTGGTCAATCTAGATCATTTCTTCTTGGTGCAATGATCGTGTTGAGAGTCATTGAAATTATAGAGCAAAAGGCAAAACTCTATAATTTGATTAATTGGCTCTGCCGCCGTTTGGTTCTAATGCCTTAGGCTATTGCTGGTAAGAATGTTTATATTCCTGGCCACTAATAATCTTCAAAATATCACTTTCTAACGAGTCTCGGGGCGTCTCTACAATTCGACCAATTTCGACTCCGTCTCTTAGAAAAATAAAAGTCGGTGTCCTTTCGATATTTAGACCTTCTTCTAAACCGTTCGGGGTCTTTTTATCAGAACTTAGAGATACTAAATCTAGATTACTTAAATCAAAATTTGAGCTCTCCAATATTTTGTAAAGCCTTGGGACCTCCCTCTGACTGTCATGGCACCAGGTGCCCATGAACGCTTTCACTTGAATACCATTAAGTCTTTTTGTTAAAGCCTCTAAGCTGCTTTGATCAGGCGAGTAACTCGAATAATTTTTCTTGAACCAACGTCCGTAAGGGGCCTCTAACAACGCCAATTTGTCTATTGAACCAACGAGATCTTCATGAGGTTTTTCGTGCTGATCCGTCGTGTTGTCCGCGTATGCCCTAATTGACAATGCACAGCTTAAGATCAGTAGTAAGGTAAGAAACGAATGTATTCTTCTCATGTATTTATCCTGAGAGTAAGTAAGAAATGAGTATATCGTCATTATGTAGGATAGTTTATGAATAATTGTCGCTGTAGGCTGGTTAAGCTAGAAACAATGAGGACGCCGACTTTCTGTTTCTGTAGGGTATTGCTTAGGACCCCCCTCTAAAGAGAGTTAATCTTGATTTTGAGTAACTGGATGATTATGCTTCGCGCACTCGAGTATGACTAACCCTAATCAAAAAGCCTTAACTCATCGCCGCGTATGGATGCTGGCAGGGCCAATTATGCTTTCCAATATATCGGTGCCTCTGGTCGGCGCGGTTGATAGCGCAGTCGTTGGCAGGTTACCCGAGCCAACCGCTATTGGGGGCGTAGCGTTGGGTGCGCTTATTTTTAGCTTCCTATACTGGGGCTTTGGATTCCTGCGGATGGGAACAACCGGGTTTATCGCCAGAGCTTATGGTGCCGATGATCAAACCGCACTCGCTGACACACTGCTGCGCGTGATTATGCTCGCATTGGTATTTGGCGGCTGTATTGTACTGCTGGGGTCGCCTTTCATTAATCTTGCGTTATACCTCTTAGAAAGCAGTGAGGCGGTAGAGCAGTTAACCGCCAATTACGCCGCCGTTCGTATTTGGAGTGCGCCAGCGACCCTATGCCTCTATGTGTTTACTGGGGTATTCATTGGTATGCACAACACCGCCAAGGCGTTTGCTTTACAGTTGATTCTAAACCTGAGCAATGTACTCCTTGACCTATGGTTTGTGTTGGGGCTTGGGTATGGGGTTGAAGGCGTTGCTGTGGCCACGGTAATGTCGGAATACTTAGCCGTGAGTGTTGGTTTTATCTTACTTAGAAAGCAAATTGGTGCGGCCGTTACTCTGCTAAGCTGGCCGCGCTTATTTGAGCGTGAAGCACTGTTTGCGTTAATGAAAGCCAATGGTGATATATTTATTCGTACTCTTTGTTTAACCTTTTCATTCGCCTATTT
>JBLHWO010000164.1:0-8132 GCA_047629215.1 Cellvibrionaceae bacterium
GTTTTTAGGTGTGTAGTCATGTATATCGGTATAATGCGGAATTGAGGTAGGGATTCTACGCAACTGTAGGCATCTATGGCAAAGGATATACTAATGGTGTCACCACTTTATTGCGTTTAGCGGTATTAGTTGGTCTTAATTTGGGCTATTGGCTTTATTTTTGTGTGCTTTTGGAGTTAAAGAATTGGAGTGTAAAGATTAATTGAATTACTTGTACGATCTACATACACATAGTAATTGTTCCGATGGACAGCTATCACCCACAGAGCTTGTGACTTTAGCGATAGCTAATAAAGTCGACGTATTAGCGTTAACTGATCACGATACTGTGGTTGGGGTAGTTGAAGCAAAAGCAGTTGCGGGAAATGACTTACATATTATTACGGGTATTGAATTGTCGTCTGTTTGGAAGGGCAGAAATATCCATGTTCTCGGTTTAAATATCGATATTGAATCACCGGCCCTAAAGGCTGTGCTCGAAACACAAGCTAAAGCGCGCTTAGCTCGTGCTAAGACTATATCTCAAAAGTTAGCAAAAGCAGGCGTGGCCGGTGCTTGGGAAGGCGTTCAGCATTACGCTAAGGGTGATAATATTGGACGCCCACATTTCGCACAATACTTAGTCGATTCGGGCTATGTTAATAATTTTGCTCAGGCATTTAAGCGCTACTTAGGAACCGGTAAAATTGGCGATGTAAAACAGCAATGGCCCGAACTAGCGGCTGTCATTACTTGGGTCAATGCTGCTGGTGGTACGGCAGTCTTAGCGCATCCCGATAAGTATGGTTTAACGCGTACCAAGCTTTATGCTCTTTTGCAGGATTTTGTTGACGCGGGTGGAACGGGTATTGAGGTTGTTAGTGGTACTCAACAACCTACTGTGACGAGTAAGCTAATCAGAGCTGCTTTAGATTTTTCATTGCTGGTTTCGTGCGGTAGTGATTTCCATTCTTCAGAAAATGGCTGGCAGTCACCCGGTAAAATGTCTGAATTGCCGCAGGGTTACAAGACAGTCTGGGATGATTGGGGCATTATTGATAGGTAAGTTGTAGGGTAATTAATAGAGTTCACGATGGCTTGTAATCCGTTCAAAGGCCTAATATAAAATAGCTTGAGATCTTTGCACGGAAAATGATATTACCTTACAGGCACTCAAAAATTGCTCGAATACCAAGGGCAAAGACGGTTCCCAGCAGTCTATTCGCATTTCCTCCGTTTGTGGAGGTCAAGGTGCTAGCCCAAAGAGGGAGTTTATGTATCTTACCCCACAAGGGGGCACCAAGGTAAATGACCGATTGAGACCATTTTCCTTTGTGCCCCTTGAGGGGTAAGCCAGTATGTAAGTAAAATGGCTTTCGTGCATAGGTCTCAGCTTACATTAACGTTATAAGAGAAATATTCAGGTAATTTATGGCGCAGTTCTTCCAAATACATCCAGATAACCCTCAAGCTCGTTTAATTAAGCAGGCTGTTGATATTATCCGTCGCGGAGGCTTAGTTGCGTATCCTACCGATTCAGCTTATGCATTGGGTTGCCATATAGGAGATAAACTTGCCTTAGACCGTATTTGCGGTATTCGTCAAATTAATAAAGAGCACAACTTTACGTTAATGTGCCGCGATTTGTCTGAAGTGGCAACCTATGCCAAGGTCAATAACCAAGTGTTTAGGTTGCTAAAAAGCCACACGCCGGGTCCCTTTACCTTTATTTTGGAAGCCACCTCGGAAACGCCAAGGCGATTGAAGCACCCTAAGCGTAAGACGATAGGCGTTCGTATTCCTGATAATGCGATTGTTATGGCTCTGTTAGAAGAGCTCAATGAGCCAATGATGACAAGTACGCTCATTTTGCCTACTGATGATATCCCCTTAACCGACCCTTATGATATTCGTGCCACGCTGGAGTATCAGCTCGAATTGGTTATTGATGGTGGCTTTTGTGGTATGGACGCCACCACAGTTGTTGATTTAACGGATGAAACCCCTCGAATTACTAGGCAGGGTTGTGGGGGGTTCTCTGAATAATACTCACTGTAAATTGCTTTAAACTATCAACTCCATTCACAAGATATATTTTGATTGTTAGTCCACTTTGTTTAAAATATCTTTTTTAAACAAAGTGGTGTAAGAACCTACTTGAACACACGGGGAAAATCATGTCGAAAGGCTATCAGATTGATATTGGTATTGACGAAACAGAACGCAAAGCGATTGCTGAAGGTTTAGGGCATTTGTTAGCCGATACCTACAGTTTATATCTTAAAACCCACAATTTTCATTGGAATATAGTCGGGCCACGTTTTCGTGAGCTGCACTTGATGTTTGAAGAGCAATATACAGAGTTGGCCGTTGCCGTAGACGATATTGCTGAGCGTATACGTGCCTTGGGCTTTCCTGCTCCTGGCACCTACAGCCAGTATGCTGAGTTATCAAGTATTAAGGAGACCGAGGGGGTTCCTTCTGCCGACGCTATGATTCGCATTCTCACCGAGGACAACGAAGCCGTAGTCCGCACCGCAAGGCGGATTCTACCTAGTGCTCAGAAAGTGGGCGATGAATCTACTGCTAGTTTGATTGCTGATCGGATGGTAGTGCATGAAAAAACTGCATGGATGATACGTAGTTTGTTGAGCGCCAATTAAAGCGGTTATTCAACCTTCTTCGAAAAAAGTACAGAAAAAGAGGGTATAGACAGAGAGCAGTAGGGTAGGTAGGGCCTTCGACTAGGTCCACCATAAATACCGTCATTCTCAATCTGCCCCACTATCAACCACTCCTCTACAATAGCAGAGATTATGAACGGGTAGCGTCAGGCTCCTGTATCTACCAATAGAAAGCGGTTATAATCGCCTGCTATCCTACCAATGCAGACGATTCCAACTCTTATGACAACCGCCATAGAAACACAAGTGTTGGACAAGCCCATTACTGAGGCGGAATCGCCTATTCTTTCTGTCATTCCATCTCCCTCGCAAAATGAAATGCCATTTGCGCTTGTGAATGGTGAAGCCTATACCGAACTACCGAAAGATCTCTATATTCCACCCGATGCGCTAGAGGTTATTCTGGAGGCTTTCGAAGGGCCCTTGGATCTATTGCTCTATCTCATTCGGCGCCAGAATTTAGATGTTCTTGAGGTTAATGTTGCGGCGATCACTCATCAGTATGTTGCTTATGTTGACTTGATGAGTTCTATGCAGTTTGAATTGGCTGCAGAATATCTGGTGATGGCAGCCATGCTAGCGGAAATTAAATCGCGAATGCTATTGCCGCGTAATCAAGAGGAAGAGGAAGAGGAAGATGATCCTAGGGCTGCTCTGATTCGTCGTTTGCAGGAATACGAGCGTTTTAAACAAGCAGCCGAAGACGTGGATCAGTTGCCACGACTGCATCGTGATATCCATGTTATTGCTGCTAAGGCGCCCGATCGCAATTTAACGCGACCCGACCCAGATGTTGATTTAAAAGAATTATTGTTGTCTTTGTCAGAAGTGCTAAGAAGAGCAGATATGTTCGAAAGTCATCACATTGAGCGCGAAATACTCTCCACTCGTCAGCGTATGACAGAAGTACTAGAATACCTCTCGCTTAAAAATACCTTTGTTCCTTTTGTCAGCTTGTTTAAGGTTGACGAAGGTAAAATGGGCGTGATTGTAACGTTTATGGCAGTCATGGAACTCATTAAAGAATCCTTGTTAGACATTGTTCAAAATGAAAGTTTTGGGGCTATTCACGTTAAGGCTAAAACGGAATAACCTATTACCAAATTATTAAGGCTGACTAATTGTTAGCCTCCTGTTGAAAAAGATCGAGGCATAAGGTGTTAGGTAGGGTGGGCTGTGCCCACCATCGAAGGTTACAATACATAGCTTAGCAATACATAAAAGGTGGGAGTGGCCCACCCTACAGTGACAAGATTTTTTAATAAAGTGTAAATTAAAATTTAAAAGAAAGCAGGAAGATGAACATAGAACCGCAATTATTACGCAGTATTATTGAAAGTGCCCTTATGGCATATGGCCAACCCTTGTCAGTTGAAAAATTACAAACGCTTTTCAGCGATGATAACAATCTCGATGGTAATCATAAGGCAAAGGAAAAAGGAAAAGAAATAAAAGCAGTTAATGACCCTGATGGTGAGGAAGTATCTGAAAAGCCTGAGCCAAATGGCATTAACGATTTACCTAGTAAAAACGCCATTTCTGAAGCCTTGGAAGCAATCCAGAAAAGTTGCGAGGGTCGTGGCTTTGAACTCAAAAAAGTCAGTAGCGGTTGGCGCTTTCAAGTGCGCGAAGATATGGCGCGCTGGGTCAATAAGCTCTGGGAAGAAAAACCTCAGCGTTACTCTCGTGCATTATTAGAAACGTTATCGATCATCGCATATCGACAGCCAATTACTCGTGGTGATATTGAAGAAATTCGCGGTGTTGCTGTTAGTTCGCATATCATTAAAACCTTGAGTGAGAGGGAATGGGTCAAAGTAGTCGGGCATCGTGATGTTCCCGGTCGGCCTTCGTTGTTCGCGACTACGCGCCAATTTTTAGATTACTTTAACCTAGAAAGTTTAGACGAATTGCCCTCATTAAGAGAGTTGGCGGATATTGAGACATTAAATCCTGAGTTAGACCTACAAGCGGTGTCCACCGTAGAGACTGAAGGCAAGAGTCATCAAGACGAAGCAAAAGTGTCACCGGAAAATAGTCAAGAATCATTATTGGAAAAGCCTAAAGACGGTGAGCTTGATTTTGAAGCAACACAAGACGTAGAGGCTGGTCTAGTAGAAGAAATATCACTGGATAATAGTGATGAGTTAAACCCTGAAGCAGGCTCTCGCCCCGAATAAAATATGAAAAAAAATAAACCTGAACTACCTCAAAAGAAAGAAGATGATGCAGCTTTTTCCTCTCCCGTGGGTGAAAAATTACAAAAAGTATTAGCACGAGCCGGTCTTGGGTCAAGGCGTGAGATGGAGCGTGCGATTGAACAAGGGCGTGTTGTCGTTAATGGCAAACCTGCAAAACTGGGTGATAGGGTAGAGCTTAGCGATCGTATTGACCTCGATAAAAAACGCCTGTCACTGGTTTCTGCTACCGAAAATGGTATCAAAGTATTACTGTATAACAAACCCGAAGGCGAAATCTGTTCACGTTCTGATCCAGAGGGCCGACCTACCGTTTTTGACAATTTGCCGAGTTTAAAAAACGAACGTTGGATTTCAGTCGGGCGCTTAGATTTTAATACCAGTGGTTTATTGTTATTTACCACCGATGGAGAGTTAGCTAATCGTTTAATGCACCCCTCATCTACCATTGATCGTGAATATCTCATACGCATTCAAGGTGATGTCGACGATAAAATGAAAATACGTTTGCAAGAAGGTATTTTACTCGAAGATGGTTTGGCAAAATTTACAGATGTAGTAGATGGTGCCGGATCGGGTACTAACCGTTGGTTTTATTGCGTTGTAATGGAAGGGCGTAATAGAGAAGTACGGCGCTTATGGGAATCTCAAGGCGTTAAAGTGAGTCGATTAAAGCGCGTTCGTTTTGGTAATATTTTTATTCCTTCGCATGTCAGAGTCGGGCAGTGGACTGATCTTAACCCTAAAGAGATAAAAGAACTCTGTAATACTGCCGGCGTTGAAATGGGTAAGAAGCCTCGGTTGTTAACGCAAGCAGAAAAATTGGCTCGAGAGCGACATCAGAAAAAATTGAGAGCAGGAAAGTCGCGTAGGAAATAGAACGTAGAGGGGGCAAAGCCCTATGCAAACTTAGCTTGGGGCTTCGCCCCCTCAGAATTGAATAATCAATCTCAAGAATCCATCAATTATTAGGCGCCCAATAAAGTGTTTTTGAGGCATGGAGGTGGTGCAGTTGGGGCTTGAGTTTGGCTCTTTGATTATTTTCGTCATCCATATTACTAATACTGCTTGCTTGTTATTTTTCTCTCTCCAGAACTGACAACTATCCTGACACTGAGAATTATTGAGCCGTCCAAGCTCCATCAATAATAAGGTTGGAGCCAGTAATCGATTTCGAATTTTCAGAACAAAGCATTAGCACTAGTTCAGCGATTTCTTGTGGTTCTATTAAGCGTTTTACGGAAGAATTTTTTAATAGAACTTTTTCGAGCACTTAATCTTAACTAATGTTATTTGTCTTGGCTTGACTAGCGAGTTTTTTTCAACGAGTGCAGATCGGACATAGGCCGGAAAGATGGCATTGACTTGATGCCATCTTCGCCGCCTTCTAATGCGGCTGCATTTGTCATGCCGATCAAACCATGCTTTGCCGTGATATAAGCTGATTTGTTCGCGGATGCGACGATAGAGTGAGTAGATGCAATATTAATAACTCTGCCCCATTGCTTTTTTTGCATATGAGTCCAAGCATATTTTGTTAGAAGAAAAGGGGCATTTAACATAACAGCCATCATCGCATTCCAAGTGTCTTCAGGGAATTCGGCTAATGTGGAGATATGTTGAAAACCAGCATTGTTGACTAAGATATCCACGGGACCTAATTGTTCGAAAGTTGCATCAATTAACCTTTTACAGGCAGGCTCTTCTAATGCACCAACTTGAAACAATGTCGCGCTAATAGAGTCGGCAAATTATTGTCCATTGTCAGTGTCTCTGTAGGCAATCATGACATGATGGCCTGCTTTCGCGAGGGTCTTTGAAATAGCGGCACCAATACCATTTGCGCCGCCGGTAACGATAGCAACTCTTTTTTCTGAATTATTATTATCAGAATAATTCATGTATTTTTCGTCTCTTTTTTTAAGTTTATTTAGGTTTAACTATTTAATTCAGGCCGATTCATATACTCATTTAACACGTCGGGATTTTGCAGAGCATCGGTGTTGTCTGAAGTGAGAGTTGTAATGCGTTTATTAACGAGTTGGCTGACCAGTTTTTCGGTGATTTTGCCACTGCGTGTTTTGGGAATAGCACTGACTTGTAAAATTTTAGCAGGCATATGTCGTGGTGTAGTATTGCTGCGCACAGTCTGTCGAATCTCAGCAATAATATTGTCATTTAATTGTTCCCCCGGTTTTAGCGCAACAAACAATACCACCCGAACATCATCATCCCAGTGTTGGCCCACAACAATACTTTCGGCTACGGCAAGCACTTTCTCAACTTGCCGATAAATTTCTGCTGTGCCGATGCGCACGCCGCCAGGATTTAAAACCGTATCTGATCGGCCGTGAATAATATAACCGGCTTCGGCTGTCTGTTCGGCGAAGTCACCTTGTGCCCAAGCGCCTTCAAAGCGATTGAAGTAGGCCTCCATAATTTTTTGATCATTTTTATCATTCCAAAAACCAATAGGGCAGCAAGGAAATGGCGTGCAGCAAACTAACTCTCCTTGAATACCTTGGCCACTGGGCACTGCGTTGCCATTGTCATCAAAAATTTGTACATCCATCCCAAGTCCGGCACATTGTAGCTGGCCTCTATAAACGGGTAGTGTTGGACTGCCTAAAATGAAACAAGAAACGATATCAGTCCCGCCTGAAATTGAGGCCAATAATAAATCACTTTTTATATCCTTATAAACATAGTCAAAACGTTCACTGACCAACGGCGAACCTGTTGATAATATGGCGCGTAAATCAGTTAGATAATGAGACCCCCTTGGTTTGGCTCCGAGCTTTTGTAGAGCATCAAGATACTTTGCACTGGTCCCGAAAATACTGATTTTTTCTTGATCGATGATATCTAACAATGTGTTCGTTTGTTTTAATGGATTGCCATCAAATAGAACTAATGTTGCACCGCTGGCTAAGCCTGTGACCAACCAATTCCACATCATCCATCCGCATGTCGTGAAGTAGAAAAATACATCGTTTTCTTTAAGGTCAGTATGCAGTAAGTGCTCTTTGCGATGTTGTAACAAGGTGCCGCCAGCGCTATGAACGATACATTTGGGCTTGCCGGTGGTGCCAGAAGAATACAATATGAATAATGGGTGGTTGAAAGGGAGCTGTGCGAAATCAATCTCCGTACTTGGGTATGATGCTAGTAGTTGATCCCAGTCATTGTCGTTATTTTTATGATGTGTATTTTCCAATAGTCCTTGTCGCTCTAATAAAGGAATTGAAATACTTTGCAATGGTTTCAGATC
>JBLHWO010000165.1:0-8027 GCA_047629215.1 Cellvibrionaceae bacterium
CTATGCATCAACAACGAAACACAAAACAAAAACAAGTCATTGAAACGATGCTCAAACAGGCAGGTCGCCCTTTACTGCCTAAAGAACTGTTAAGTAAAGCGCAAGAGTCGCTGCCTCAGTTGGGCGTTGCCACGGTGTTTCGTACCTTAAAAAAAATGGTCGATGAGGGGACAGCTAAGGTTGTTTGCTTGCCGGGTGATAGTCCTCGCTATGAGCCAGCGGATTTAACCCATCATCATCACTTTAAGTGTAGCGAATGCGAATGTGTCTTTGATTTGAATGGTTGCCCAGGTCATTTTGAAAAATTGTTACCTGAAGGCTTTCAGCTGACCGATCATGAAATTACGTTATTTGGTCGCTGCACTGATTGTGCTATCCACTACTCATAACCATTCAATCTCGTCGTCGGACTTTACTCTACTCTATGCCTCCACCCAAAAAAACATTTTTCATACCGTACCAACACGCGGCAATCATTCTTGCTTTAATTTTTATTCTTATTATGCATTGGCTTTACACACCAGAAACTGTAGACCCACCTCAAACGACGAATATGGTTGTTAATTTAGAACTCCCTCTAAGCATAAATAATATTACTCAAATCGATGCTGACCCTGTCGTGATTAACCAAGAAAAAATATCCATAGTTGAACCAATATCAAAAGCTGAACCAATACCCGAAAAAAAAGAAGATAATGTTGTTATTCGTTCAGGTGATATCCTCAGCCTTCTGTTTGATCAATATGACTTGGGGCAAACCGCGCTACGTCATATTTTAAGTGCTGACGAATCGCTACTCGCGCTAGAAACACTTCGCCCCGGGCAAATACTCTACTTTCGCTATGATAAAAACACACAATCCCTCAAAGAAATGGAGCTTTACAAGCACGCAGGGCATCGAATTATCTATCGGCGAATTGCAGATAACGCATTTGATTACAAAACGATTATTCAAGAGGGTGAATGGCACAACAAACGAATAGGAGGGAAGATTGAGAACACTTTTTATCTTTCAGCGCAGCGGGCTGGCTTGACGGAGATCGAAGCAGCAACCGTCACACGCATTTTTCAAGACCAACTTAATTTTTCCCGCTCCATTTACAAAGGAGACCAATTTCAAATAATACGCAGCGTGCAAACAGTTGACGGTAAACCCACAGGGCAAACCCAGATTAAAAGTGCACGCGTACAAAGACGCGCTTATGAGCATACTGCCTTTTTATTTGATGATGGCCTTTATTACGATAAAAAAGGAACAAGCCTAACGCGTGCATTTACGCGAACCCCCTTAGGCAAGTCTTATCGAATCAGCTCCCGCTTTAACCCAAGAAGAGTTCATCCCGTAACAGGTCGCGTAGCGCGTCATAATGGCACTGACTTTGCTACGCCAACGGGCACAAAGGTACTTTCAACCGGTGATGGCGTAGTTGCTCGTACTGGCAATCATCCTTTTGCTGGGCGTTATATTGATATTCAACACGGGGGGCAATATAAAACTCGCTACCTGCATCTGCATAAAGTGTTAGTGCGTCGAGGTGAGTCTATCAGCCGAGGGCAAACCATCGCCTTATCAGGCAATAGCGGCCGCTCTACCGGACCACATCTGCACTTTGAGCTACATATTCATGGCCGACCCGTCGACCCTATGAAAGCTAAAATACCCATCTCTCGGTCAGTACCTCAACAGCATAAAGAGATTTTTGACAAAAAAGTGGTAGAGCAAACATTTTTATTGAATACAGAAACTCAACTAACAAAAATAGCCATTAACGATAGCAAATAACTTACTTGCGGTCGGCACCTAGGTGCCTCTGGCGTATCGAGAGAAACGAAAAAGGTATGTTTGGGTCACCGCAATGGCGATATTGCTACCCACTAGTCAGGCGCAGAAGTAAAAGAGTTAATAGCTGTGTTTGAATTATTGCGTGAACGTCAAGAAGCGATTATTTTGAGGTTGTAATTGACAGTGGTTAACGGCAAGGAAACTAAAATCTCCCACAGGAGATTGGAATGGAAATTTCTCTAAACAACTCAACCCCGTTAGGAGTTGAGTTGTTTAGAGAAATAATGGTGGGTCCCAATTAGTAATAAAATTATGGCACAGATTTGAGAACTACCAATAGGTCAAACCTAAATGACCAGTTGGGCGTCAACCAACTGGTCAGCTGGCAGCCCTTTAAATTCGGGGCCAAAAAAAAATGACCCACTGGTATCGTTTGACAAAAAGCCAACGACACGACTTTACCAACCAGCCAAGATTGATTATTTATTGAACAGAAAAAATACTGGATGAGCCCAGATTAGGCACTATTTGGGCACAAGCTCAAAAAAAGACAAATTATGGGTGATAAAAAAGGCGTTAACAGTAATTAACCGTTAACGCCTCTGATAATGGTGGGTCGTGCTGGATTCGAACCAGCGACCAATTGGTTAAAAGCCAGCTACACTATTTAGATTTTGATTATATAAAACAAGCGGTTAGCTTTTTAATTGCCCCAATGAATTTAAATCGCGACAGCTCTACAGGCCACGAAACATGGCGGCACACTAGCTTCAATAGGGCAATAAAATGGCTGTTTTTTGCCCTTGTTTTAGCTATCTCCAATCAGCCTAAAACATCGTCTTTGTAGGCTATACCCTACATATTTTGCTTTACCCTCCGCTCATAATATGCGCACCTAAATTGGAGACGTATTATGCAATGGAAATTCATTAACTCTAACATCATCACTGAAGTAGAAACCGGCTTTACTATTCGGCTTATATCTGGCGCATGGGGCGACCCTCAAGATATTGCGCCGGATAAAACCAATATTTCGGCTTACGATCAAGCTAGACTGTTAAGGCTTAGGCTTGAGTTTGCTAAAGAGTTGCTGACTACCAAGCTAGCTTGTTGATAACGAGGCTGTAAAAAAAATAAAACTTATTTCTTCAGCCACTTTTTGATTGTATTTTAGGCTAAAAATAGCCCCGAATTTTAAATTTAAGAAGAGTATAAACAGGCCTAAGAATTATTATAGGTCGCTCTCTGCACATTTCATTTTTTTAAATTCTATTTTTCTAAAACCTGAACGCCTAGCTCACCGGCACATATTGCGGAGAGCTTTTTTGTGTAAAAATGGAGCAACGCGACAGACACAAAAACGAGCGTAGCAATATGTGTCCGCGTGCAGCTTTTTGTTAGGCAGGTCCCAACGGAGCCAGCTTAAACAATGGATATACCCCATATAGTTACCAGGGAGAAGGCGAATTTCAAGCACGATACAATCTCGCTTTACCTCAGCTGAAAGGGGGGCGATAGTGAAACCGGACTTCTTCGAGCCAAGTAGTAACTCTTAGTTTTCACAATGACTGTCTAATTTAGTGGGAGATTGGCTTGACTTCATTTTGGCAGCTTTGCCAGCCGTCTTGATAAAAGCTTCGGTGGCAGGGAACTCTGCTCCAACACCGGGCCAGTAATGTTGGCCCTTACTTTCACACAAGAAGATAATCACTGGCTCTTGGTTTAATACTACTTCTTCACCGGGCTCGACGAACATCCGGTAGTTAATTACCTTTTGCTCTTTACCAGATATGGGGTTGATAACCTCAGCACTTAACTCATACTCATCGCCATCATTTGCGTTTGAGGATAGTTTCGTTACTTTTTTATGGGATACCACTGCTGTAAAAGAAGTACTCAAGACAGATTCGGTTAGAAATTCTTGTCGTACATCAGCTTGATTCGTGCAGGCTTGGTTTATCATAGCACCCAAAAAAAGAACTAGAATTTTCGTTGTTACTCTAGTTTTAGTGCTGATTTTTATAAAATGACTAGTCATTGTTTAACTCGCTATTCAACTCTGTTACTTTTAACTTGCTTTTAGTTTAATGCCCATGTCTTCTGTGCTACGCTTCTGAGCCGGCTTTTTCTGCTGGGGCCGTATAAAAAGGTAGACGGCCCGAATTTTTATCAAAGGTTTTAGGTACAACAAAAGTTTCCCATACATTTCGCGGGTATTTAGCAATACTGACTTTATCTCCCTGATTTCCTCCTAAAATAAATAGCTCATTACCCGAAGCGCTTTTACCTACAACAAAGCCAACATGCCCGCCACCTTTACGGCTCTTAATCGCGATCGCGGCAAAAATGGGTTCTTTAATGGTTTTACCAAAATCTTTCCACGACTTTGCACGAAATGCATTCTTCACTGGCGTATGGCCATTCTCTTTCATGACCCAAGCAACAAAAGACCCACACCATGCATTTTTACCACCTGAATCATCCGTTCCCCAAAATTTTGAAGCCATGAAGTAATTGAGAATTCTCGGGTTTGCTTTGCCGCCAGCAACTTCGCTTTGCCCTAATTCCCCATAGGCCGCTTTCATCCACGGTGTAAATGGAAACTGTATAGTTTGCGAGTTATTTATGAGGTTTTTAAATCCAGATGGAATAAATAAAGACATAACGTGATCCTTTTTGACGAATTATTAATGTATTTGCTATAAAAGTAATGCTCAGCCTAACGCCTAAATAAGCCGCGTGTTTTTACGTCGGCTTTATTTTTTTGTTAGGCTTTTTTATCCGTTTCTTTACGAAATATATTCCAACACCCACGATACTGCCAATAATTGAAAACTTAATTTGCAGAAAAGGAATAAACACAAAAATCATAGCTGTTTCATATAGGGGACCATTCAACATAAATGAAAATACAGTTATTACCAAAATAGGGAATACAGAAGTAGCACTACCTATAAACCCTCCAGCGGATATAAACTCAAAAATATTAGATTTTCTAAAATAAAAAAAAGCTGTGAAAATTACCGGTATTCCTATGCACCATGGTATAAAAAGTAGTCTCTCAATAAAATCTATTGGAAAATCGGGGTCTCCTAACCCAAAAGAAGCAACTATGCTCATAACAGCTAAAACAATTAGAATTCCTGCTGAAAGTTTTTTAAAAAAGCTTCTGGTTATCTCAATTCCTAACGCTCGGCACAGCTGCAGCCAGTGCGGAGCCATTTTTGTGTTATTGTTTGAGCGGCAGCGAGTCACATGAAAATGGCTCCGTGCTGGCTGCCAGTCTGGTGCCGCTTGTTAGGTTGCGATGATTTAATAATGCTTTAAGAATCCATGAATTAATAATCATTATAAAATATTACTTCACAAATACTTATTGGTTTTCGGCTATGGTTGATACCATAAATAATAATATTGACTTATTGCTGCGCCCATTAATTCAGCAGTATTCTGCAACACTTGCGGATCGACACTTTCTGTGATTGTTTTTGATATTTCAATTTGTATTGTATCAATAGTGTTAGTGCCGCTAACACCCCACCTGTACGCAATGTCTGAACCCCAGCGTTGAGTAATAAAAGAACCTAAATATCTAGGGTTATCTTCATCGCTTGGGTCAACCGGGTCAATGAGCAACCCTTGCGATGCAAAAAGACCGAATAGACTATTATGCCCCATAACTGCCTCTATACCTTTTATATCTTCTAGCTCTTGTACGGATTGTCCATTACGTGTTCCCCGTGTTAGATGATTATCTGGAACATTACGAGCACTGTGAACATCTAGAATCGTACCTCGTCCAAAGTTATCTCTAATCTCAGAAATAGAGTTATAAATAGCGTAGTGGAAAGCATCATAGCAAGGCTTAGCACGAGAACTTTCATAGGCTAAATTAATACGCGATTCTGGATTTTCAAAAACATTGACTAGGTTAGGAGCAACACGTCCAGCATCAATCTGTCCACGCCAAAATCTGGCCTTCACAATATATGGCCTCAAACCTGTAATTAATTCAATTTCATCAGCAATGATATCTGTTGCGATGTCTGTATTTTCATCGGCAACTGTCGTAAAGTTAGATCCTGTTCCGACAAAACTCTTTCCCGTTCTGGTAGGAACACTCGGGATTCTGGTGCTTGGATCATTACCTGATGCACCATGTGGATTTGTCAAAATGATAGGCAAATCGCCTTTTGTGTATTCTACAAAACCACCACAGCTCTCTAGAGATTTAGACAGCTCTTCTGGAATACTAATGGGTTCACTATCGTCACCACCACAGCCCACGAGTATCAGACTAAGAAAAATGATGATTTGGAAAAAGAATAACAATTTTAATAATAACTTATTTTTAATCATGCTTACGATCTCATATAAACCTAACGCCCGCATAAACTGCGGAGTAAACTTGGCGGTTTTTTTGCGTTTCTTTGCAAAAAAAACGACAGGTTTGCGGAGTCAGATTTAATGCGTTTGTTAGAAATTAGTTCGGGGCTCCCTCCAACTCTAATATTAGAGTTCCGATTCTTTTGTTAATTTCAACTACATCTCCACCATCAGCTTTAAAAGCATCTCGCTTAGAATTTAGCCTAGAAATCATATCCTCTACTTCCGACTTGCTTCGTTTTCTTTCGTCAAGTGCTTTTGTCACCTCAAGTAAACCATAATAAAAAGAGCATCTGTTTTGGTAGTTATAGATATCTCGTAATCCTGTTTTAACAGAATAACTTGCCAGATCTTCCCTCATACCTTTAGATATCACTGCAAACTGTTTCTCTCTAGCAGATATTGTTGCTCGAACAATTGTGGTTCCTATAGATTTAGCGTAGACCTCTTCGTTTACTAGTGAACGAGTTGAATTTGTGAAAGCTGCACCCGCAGCTAGGGCGGCTTTTGCGCTTTCTCCTCCTACTACAGTACCAACCGCTGAAAATAAGGTTGATAATGTCCCTGTAGCGACATTCCATGTATTTAAGCCCGCAAGTATAGCAGCTTGATGACGCGCACATGAGCGATCAGAAATAGTAATAAGGTCTTCAAATAGATTATTTCGCTTTAGTTTGTCTGTTGCCGCAGTAACGCGTGTCTGAAGTTTTGATATATCTACTATATCTTCATCAACCTTGAGCAAGTCTGATTGCTGTTTGAATAGGGGGTCAGCCTCATAATATCCCGCTATAGATGAGCAACCCGAAACAAATACAACGAATAATGTTAATAATAAATTTCTCATAAGAACTCCTTTTTATTTATATGTATTTCTAACGCCTCAAACACCGGGTTGGTGAAGATGGCAATTTTTTTGCGGTGTTTGCAAAAAAAAGTGACAACTTTACCAAATTCGAGTGATTTGACTTGTTATGCATTATTTTTTGTACTCTGTAAGTTGCATAAAAAACTTTTTATCTCCACTAAAAATTTTTCAATCCGACTCCCATTTTTCAATATCTTTTTGTGTAAAATCAGGCTCAGAAAAATGGATTTGACGTATGCTTTCTTTATATACTTCCTGCTCAAAAGCATCGGCTCTAGATAATAAATCAATTACATCCATGTCAATATTGGCAGAATGCTTCTCTTTATAAACTTTGATTGCTTGCTGAAGTATTCCACTGGCATTATTTGTTCTTTGAAAATTGAACCAATTGTTTGCTTTAATAATTTTTTGAAATTGTACTTTTTGTCTATTTTGCCAAAAGCCAACTACCAAACCAAGCAGACCAATAATAATTCCGATAAATGTCCCTAGATCCATTTTTGTACTCCTGCATAACGCCTTTCTCAGCCGCACATGCTGCAGAGCGATTTTTGTGCATAAAATGGAGCGCAGAGAAATGCACAAAAACACGGCGCAGTATGTGTCGGATGCAGCAATTTGTTAGAAATTAATACGCGAAAAGCATACTTTCAACTTCTGCTATACCACATTTTTCACGCCCCGTTGTTACAACATTAAGCTTCTTACCTGCAGCATATGCCGTTAACAACATACTAACGATAACATCATGCCCATTATGATCTAGAGGCACACTAAACCATGCGTGATTGTTGACAGCCGGATCTGCTTGCACTACACCTTTTAACCTAAAAAAGGTACAAGGCCTACTATCTGGGCTAAGAATAGATTCCACTTCTACCTGATTATGAGTTAACGACATTGCATTAGCAGATAATATTGAAATCAAAAAAAATGAAGAAACGAATTTATACATATTGCTTTCCTTATTTAATATTTTCTAACGCC
>JBLHWO010000166.1:0-8027 GCA_047629215.1 Cellvibrionaceae bacterium
CCAGACTTCAGTAGAAGTGGTATTGATGTTACTTAGCATATGTTTATCCATCAGCTTGTGGATACTGATCTGTTTACGCAATCGACAGCGCGTAACGGAATCTAATATCGAGCCCGTGAGAACGATCAAGTAAATCTCACTATTACCCTAGCAGCGTATGTAAAATGAGTCCCTGTTATTCTGGAAAACGTTTTTTGCTTATCCAGAATCTAGTGGGTTCAGGCATTGATTGAATACAGAGTCGACGATGTTCAATTAATGAGATGGAAGTAAATCTACATCCGGCAGATGAGCAGCAACGTCTTGGACGGTTTTTCTTTGGGTGAGGGCGTCAACAACGATCGCTAATTGTTCAGCCGGCCGCCTCGCAGCTATGCGGCATTGCCGTACTCCGTTCGGATAGGGTAGGACGGCTACGAATAGGACGTTTGTTTTGCCTATACTCTTAGGTTGGCTTTTTTCCGAAACTTACATCTTGCTTAGTCTCTTATTGGCTGTGAATTCAATCGTTCGATGCAACACATTCAAGAGGCTTCTTTTCTACAGTGAAGAGCTTCTTAAATAAGTGCTATAAGTATTTGAATTTTAAATGATTTAATGAGAATTAATTGCAGAAAATCGGCAGAAAAAATTGCTGCATAGTCGGAATTCCGCCTAATATACTGTTAAATGCACGGAGAAAGCATGGATACTGTAGCCTAGTAATAAAGTAGCATACCGAACACGCCTGAAAGCCGCATTTTTACGCTCTAATTTAGCGCTTAGAATTAATAAAGTATCATAATAGTTATCGCCATATCGCCAATTTTACTTAAATATCAAGTAATAAAGATGCATACGCAACTTATGCTCCGACCGCAGTGTGCCGGTCACTTTCTTGTACTGGCTGCTTTTACTCCATAAACGGACTAATAGACGACGTAAAAGGCTTGTTCGAAAAGCGACGGAATTTGCCACTAACAGACATCATGCTGTTGATGATTTAGACAAAGCAGACATTAACGCCGCAATTCGCTGAAGGCAACTGATGGGGGGATCTTGGCCCAGCAGTTGACTCTCAGTAACATTGACTTGTTAGGCTTTATCTATACCCCAAATTCCAGCACCACGTGAAGCGATAAGCAAGAAACTAAAACAAAACATTATTGCCAGCTCGCCACCATTTGTAATGGGGAGGATGTCTTTTAATCCATGCGCTATCCAGTAAGCGGCGGCCATCGTGCCACTAGCAACGAATGCTACAGGGCGCGTGAAAAAACCAACCATAATCAGAAGACCGGCGACCAATTCAATTACACCCGCCGTATATAACAGAGCATTGAGTGGCCAAGGGAATTCTAAGGGGAAGTTGAACAACTTTTGTGTGCCATGCCATATAAATAAAAATCCAGTTACTATTCTGAAAATGGCATAAATTTGTTCTTGGAAATTATCTAAAAATTTCATGTCGTTCCTCCGTTGCGATTCATGGGTTTTAATTCATCATTACTGAACTAATGCAAGCCTGACGCCGCCAATAAACGCGACTGAGCGATAGCGAAGTATCCGACTTTATTGGCGGCGTTATGCATTTTTTTTAAACTGATAAAGTAGAGCTATGAGTTCATTTTTTTTGTCAGTAAATTCCTCTGGCTTCATCTGTCTATCCAGGAATTCTGTATACCCTTTTATTGTTGCTTTATTTTGGCTAGTAAGATGTTTGAATCCCATTGACCAATCAGAAAATGTCCTTTCATTTATAACTTCTTTTTCTACTACTATATGTCCCTTGCTTCTTTCGTCACTTTCTATTGCCTTATATATCTCCTCCACATCACTTTTCTCTCCTTCCAACGCTTGAAAAAAGTTCCCTCCTGCATATAGCAGCATGCCAGTTACATTTTGCTTCAGATTGCGAGCTCTGGCATGTTCTAGTAGTCGAAGTAACTCATCTTCTGTCATTTCCTTAGATGCACTACACACATAAATTAAATGGATCATTATTTTTCCTTAACGTCTAACGCCAAGCTCAACTGCGTAGGAAGCTGGTGGGCTTTTTGGAACAAAAAACGTGACCGTTTGCGGAGTCAGATTGCAGCTTTTTGTTATTTTCACTTATTGGCCAAGTGACCATACTATAACATCCGGAGTTGATTTTTGACGGTATTCACCACTGTCGATATCTGGGCACATAAAGAATGAATATTTATATTTGGCATCAGTTTCTGAAACTTTCTTGATATCTTTGTTTAGTTTATTATTGCTACTTGGCTTAGTAGCGGCAAACACTTCGGCTGCAATGCCTCCACAATCATTAGTTTCAAGATCTGAACCAGGAGCTGTTCCAAGATTAAGTGTTAGAGATGATATTTTTGGATGTTTGGTAAAAAGAAATTCGGCCGCTTTCATTGAAGCTAGGTATGTAAAAGTCTGATTCAATTGTTCAATAAAATTTAAAGCTCGCTCACTGTTTAATGGATCGTAACCCATTTTCTCAAACTTCAATCGCCCCATGAAATCCATGGTGTGTGTGTTCTCAGACATTTCGGTAATACGTAATTGTGCTTGCTCAGCAGCATAAGTGATATTTTCGACATGCTCTTCTATATCTGAAATGTTATTAAGAGTAACTGTCTTCACGGATTCATTTCCTCAAACATCACAGTTTATTCAAGAGCCTAAGGCTTTCTATACCTTTGGCCCCCTATTTGGGTTTCAAGTAATTCTAGCATAAGTATTAGTTTTTTTAATTCAAAGAAATAAGAGCATTTTGACAGAAGTGAGTTTTGCAAAAAAGAGCCAACGCCTGGCCGAAATATTCATTCCCATAGTCAAAATCATATATTATTAACCATAAAGTTAATGAGTTAATACTTTATTTCCAAGATAAGGGGAAGGGGGTCTCTTTATTTGGGTTGCCGACTAAAATAGTGCTAGTTCCTAAGCTTTTGCCATTTTTCATCCAATTTATTCGATCACCAATTACCGTCACATTCCAATAATCTTTTGGGCTACCCTCGAAAACCCAGCACATGGTGTTACCTTCAACTGATCATTTAGCAGTGTGGTTCTGGCCATACACTGCACCACTTCTGCGTAATATTCTGTATACACTCCAGATGCTTGCATACTGCCCTGAACGGTATTGCCGGTAACTGCTTTGATAAGCTCATCATTGCTTGCAAGTTCTGCAGCATTCGCGATGGGAAATAAGATTAGTATAGTTAGTACAAAAAAAGTTTCGTTTTCATGGGTAGCTCTTTACTTGAGGCGATTATTAATTAAAATTTTATCAACCGATTATGTCGTTAAAGAGTATAAGTATTCAACAAATTAAGTGCCGTCTTTATTTATTTATGCAAATTGATTAATGGACCACTTTGTACTTTACGATCCCGAAAAAATTAAGGCTTAAGTTATGAACTGGAAAAGATTTAAACAGATACCACTTTTACTGATAGTGGTATGTCTCAGCTCTTTATCGAGTGCTGATATCGCATGGATTGATGTGCGTAGCCCTATTGAGCAAATGATTGACAGGATTGACGGGGATGTTCGTATTTCAGGTATCGATATTGTTAAAGAGGTTAGTGAAATTTTTCCAGATAAGAACACGAAAATTCACTTGTATTGTCGCAGCGGAGGACGGTCGGGTTCAGCAATGTCTGCTTTAAAGCAAGCTGGATATAAAAACGTTTCGAATTTGGGCAGCATTAATAATGCGCGCAAAGTACGAGGCCTCATTAAATAAGTGATGATTTAAACATACAAAGAACATAAAGCCTGCTTATCAAACGTCTCACTCGCCACAAAAAGCCAAGTTTTTTATTGGACGTAAGAAAGTGTTGTTCAGTTCGCGTTGTTGAGATCTCAATTGTCTTAAGACTACTTCCGACAAGCTTCGATGCTTTCAAATTGCGCGGCTCGCATCGGGTTAGCTTCATACCTTAAACATCATAGCTGCGAGAATGACGAACTTAACTTAGTAGTATTTGAGTAAGGCTCGATTCAGAGCAAATTTGCGTCTGCCGTTATTAAATGTTCCCGATAATGATAAGTCGTTAGAAATGTGACTTAAAAGGTCACAAAGCTTCAAGATTCACACTTTTACGACTTTTTTTCAAAAATGCTTATCTGTTCACAATGTATCGATCATTAATTGGTCATAATGATATTAGTTTCTTTATTTTATTTATTTAAAGCGTTTAGCAATATTAGACATGGAACAATTATCGACAGCTGAAGCAATTCTCTTTTTTGATGATCTAAAGATTGTTAAAGAGATGACTTTTCTTGAATTTCAAGCGATTTTAGATAGTTATGTACCTCTTAACGATATGGCCAATCGCTCTGTGGGCGCTGTGTATGTAAGAGTTAACGCTAAATATCATGCCACGGCTACTGTTTTTTTTCGTATCAATTTTGATCGCGAGGGCTTTGTTGAAACGGCCTGGAATATGCCTTTACAGCACTTAGCAGATAAAGCCGCGAAGGGTCCCAATATGGGTTCTGGCCTCGTTAGTCTTGCCTGTTTTAGTCAATGCCCTATTGCCGATCAAAAAGATAATCTTTGGGATCCGCAGATGCAAGCGGCTAACAATGATTTTATTACGATAAAAAAATGTCTTCAGGTTAATAATTTAGGTCTTGTTTTTAATGCGGTTCATAAAGCAAGTGTCGATCAGTCTGAATCGATGTATGAAGAGCGCACACGCACGGCCATGATGATTAAAGAGCAGCGCTTACGTCAAAAATTATTCGCGGCTAAAGCTGATCAGGATCTCCGGCAGTTGAACCTTGATCATCAAGAAAGTACCTACAATTACAAAAAAAAATGTGACGAATTAGAGTTAGCCCTTAAAAATGAGAGGCATAAACGAACACAATTAGAGAATAAATCGAAAGGGCAGTTAGACAAAATTGCCGGCATGCGTGAATACTTTAATGCCAAGCTCAAGCAATACCAACAGAATAAAGATTATCAGTCTGACGCCCTCAGAGAAGACTATGACGCTCAGTTTCAAGTAGAATCTGCTAAACTAGCAAAGCGGCACGTCGCAGCGTTAGAGGCGCAAGATGTAGAGTTGATTCATCGTCGTGGGCAGGAAACTCAGTTGCAGCGAGAAATCATTAAGTTAAAAAGAGAAAAGCAAGAGTTGGCCGAAAGCTCTAGAGTTAATGTTTTTTATCAGCTTGATGATGCGGGAATTAATTTTGTTACTTATCATCTAGGTGTGGGTCATCTTACCTTAGAGGTTAACGAGATAGATGTTTATCTTTCGAATAATATGGCTTTTGCGGCAACTAAGTGTGGTGTTAGCGAAGCTCACTACCAGGCATGGCTAAATCATTACTACAACCCTAGCTGTGAAAAACAACTCGATAATGGCCGCTTGTGCGACACGCCATTAGTTCGGTTGGATAGCCCAAGCCAATTCGTTATGGGCGTCAGTAGCTGTTGTGATGAACATCGTTATGCGGTGACTAGAGTCGTTCCAATTAAAAGTGTTCCCAACAGTGGTTTTAACAATGCCTTCAACAATAATTTTGATAGTACCTCTGAAGATAGTGCGAATAAAAGCGTTAATGAGGGCTCTAGTAAACCGACTAGCAGTAGTACTAAGAGCGGGTCGAGAAACAAAAATGGGCCTACAGGATTAGCTCTTTAATAACATCTCCACTACTGACTACTGCAAACGCCGTCTCACTTCAACGCCTGAAGTGGCCAGCATTAGAAGCGCTTTCAGTGAATGTATATCTGCATCGCGACGATCAGATATCGTCGCTTTACTCGGGTAATAAATTCTACAAGCTTTATTACAACCTCAAACATGCTGTAGCGCTTAATGCTCATGCCATTGTCTCTTTTGGGGGCAACTATTCAAATCATCTCTATGCATTAGCAGCCATGGGTCAAGAGCTGGGGTTGCAAACCGTGGGTGTTGTCCGTGGCTACGAAGCGGCAGCACTTAGCCCCACCTTGGAAGATGCTCAACGTTTCGGCATGAAATTGCATTTTTTAGGTAAAAAAGACTATCGTTTTAAAGATATTAGTAAAATTTTGCCTATACTTAATAAGCAGTACAAAAGCTTATACCTAATTCCTGAAGGTGGGGAGAATTTGGCAGGTGTGCGCGGTTGCCTAGCTATGGGTCGGGCTGTTGAGGCGCAAATGTCTCAGCAGTTTGCTAGTGCGGAATATACGGTGTGTTGTGCAGTGGCTACTGGCTCTACTTTTGCAGGCCTAATTGCAGCGTCGCCGCTACGTGCCAAGTGTTTAGGTATCAGTGTGCTTAAGGGTGAAGATACACTGGTGGCTAAGGTTGAACACTGGTTATCTTTACTAGGTGTGCAAAGATCTGAGCAGTGGCAGATATGTAATCAATATCATCATGGTGGGTATGCTAAGGTAACACCTAAGCTGCTTGCTTTTATGAGTGAGTTAGAGCTGTTAAATAATATTAAATTAGAACCTGTTTATACTGCAAAGCTATTATGGGCGATTCAAGAGTTAGCGACTAACCACTACTGGTCAAACTCTGATTCGAGTTCACCAAAGGTAACCAATGTAGTGGCTATTCACAGTGGTGGTCTTCAAGGGCGACGAGGCTATAGCCTAGATTAAAAGTAAACCTTAACTAGGCGCCTCAACAAGTGTTAGAGAAGGTCTCAGAAAAACAACAGTTTTTGACGCAATAAGTGGATAATATTTAATGGATAAACAGCATTTGTTAAAACAGTGTCGGAGCTTAGTCCCCTTAGCTACGATGAGAGAATATCATTTACTCGCCGCCCTCGACGAGGCAGTTGAGGTTACGGCCTGTAAAGACGACATTCTCCTTGGCGGCGAAGATGATAAAAATTGTATTTATTATTTACTTTCGGGTGAAATTTTATTAACCCATCAAGGAGGTCAAAAAAGAATTATCACCGCTGATTTTCATTGGTTACCCATCGTACAATTCCAAACCGAAGAGTTTGAGGTACGTGCAATTACCGATTGTGAATTAATTCGCTTTAATCATAAAAAATTAGATAAGTTATTAACTTGGAGTCAGGTTGCAGATTATCTAGAGGTCGATATTTCATATGAGCGTAAATATGATGAGGATTCTAGTTGGATGACAACGGTTTTAAATTCCAATCTTTTTTATAAAATTGCACCTGTTAATGTATTGTCTATTTTCTCTAAAATTACACCAAAAGAAGTCAAAGCCGGTGATGTAATTATTAGCCAAGGCAGTGTTGGAGAGTATTGTTATTTTATTAAAGCTGGGCGAGCGGTGGTTTCTCGTGCATCAAAAGTTGGTGAAGACGAAAAGTCTGTTGCTGAAATTAAAATGAATCGCTGTTTTGGCGAAGACGCATTAATTGATAATAGCCCGCGCAATGCAACAGTTACGATGCTCACTGATGGTGTTTTAATGTGCTTGCATAAAAATGATTTTGCCTCACTATTGATTGAGCCCAGCGTCTCACATATGTCTCTAGAAACTCTAGACACAATGAAGGAGCAAAATTTTGAATTTTTAGATGTGCGTTCTCAAGAAGAATTCGATTATAAGCATATGATCGATGCAGTTCATATCCCCTTGGTTTTACTGCGTTTAAAAATTCGTTTACTCGACGCCAAAAAACATTATTTAATTTATTGTAATACAGGCTCTCGCAGTGGTGCAGCAGCGTTTTTGTTAGAAAGTAAAGGTTATCATGTGAGTCTGTTAGACGGAGGGCTTGCAAACATTAGCCAAGATGATGTGAAGCGATTATTAGTTAGTGAGTTTGATGCTATTCATCAATTAGCTGATGCTTCTAGTTAATAATAAAAAAGCGCCCAAGCTCAATGGGTAGCGTTTGTTCTTTATTATTTTTTTGATCAGCTAATTTGTGCATATCTAATATGGCAAAATGCCATTCGTTTTCAAATTCTTCAGCGGCTAAAAATTGCAGCATTGTGTCTTTTGTAAAAATTTGTAATTCTGCTTTTTCTATATCTTTTAAGATCAGCTCGCTTAACCAGTATTGCTTTGGCAGTAAACAGTATTGAG
>JBLHWO010000167.1:0-8017 GCA_047629215.1 Cellvibrionaceae bacterium
AATTGGGTGATCAATTCGATGGCATTGAAGACGCCGTTATTGTTGCTCTCTATTCGACAGAACGCACCAGCTCAATGATTGAAAACCTCAATGGCCGCGTGAGAAGTCACCTTTACTGTCGTCAAGAAAGTGGACATGGTTTTTTAAATCTTCTTCGGTTCTATCTAAATCACACACCCTTTTTGAGCAGTAGCCGAGCGGAGCGCCACAAAAGATCTCCGGCGGAAATACTGTCGGGCAAACCGCATCCTCATTGGCTGGAGATGTTGGGCTACGAACACTTTAAGCGCGCCACCTAACACTCAAATCCTCAGACTATAATACACACTGAATCTCGGTGGGTTTAGACTCGTCTACTGGCACCCAAAACACGCCGTTTCTGAACCGTGCCCAAATAACCATTGCCACCATTATTGTGGCCGATGGCATGTATTTTTTTGAGCTGTGGTTCAGTCATTAAATAATGATTATTTTTTATTTAAATAATCAATTTCACTGGATGACACTCTGGCATAAGGGGTACTAGCCCCGTCTTTATTGAGCTGTAGAATTTCATAAGAGCGAAATTTTTTATCCGTTTCCATACCCGGGCTACCTAAGGGCATGCCTGGAACAGAAAGGCCAGTAGCATCTGGCTTGAAGTTAATAAAATGCTGAATAACTTCTGCGGGAATGTGACCCTCAAAGACATATCCTTGAGTCACTGCGGTGTGGCAAGCCTGATACATCGGCGATATATCTAGTTGCTCTTTAATCTTATTCAGATTTTCAGGGTGTTGTATTTTTGTACTAAAACCCGCGGCTTCTATGTGGTCTACCCATGCCCCACAACAGCCACAATCGGGGCTCTTATAAATAATGACGGGTCGCGTTATTTTATTCTCAGCATTAACATCGGGCACATTAATTAGCGCTGTCGTAAAAACTATTGTTGCCATTAATAGCCGATAAATATTATTACGGTAAGTAAATAATTGACTTATATATGTGCCCATATTAACTCCTAAATTTTTCTACAGTGTGCTTTTTTCAACACTCTTTTTACACAGCGCTCTTTTTTAAAAGCACTCGGGTATTTTTTATATAAAAGACCACCCAAGTTAATCATAGTAAAAAGCTTTATTTTTCTAGTATGTAAGCAGGCTCTCTCATCGTAACAAATTCTTCCGCCGCTGTAGGATGAATGCCGATGGTGTTATCAAAATCAGCCTTAGTTGCGCCGGCTTTGATGGCAACGGCTAGGCCTTGAATAATTTCACCTGCATCTGCACCCACCATATGGCAGCCAATGACTTTATCCGTCTTTTGATCAACTAATAACTTCATTAGTGTGCGTTCGTCAACGCCACTCAAAGTATGCTTCATATGCTTAAAGTCGGATTTATAGACGGCAACAGAGTCAAACTTTTCTTTAGCTTGCTCTTCACTATAACCCAGAGTGCCTATATTAGGTTGAGAAAAAACAGCGGTAGCAATAAAGTTATAGTCTACTTTTTGATGCTTTTCACCTTGATATTCAGGCCCGTATAAATTTCGAGCCAACGCCATACCTTCCGCCAAGGCAACGGGGGTTAACTGAACCCGATCAATAACGTCACCGACGGCATAAATTGAAGGCTCTTCAGTTTGAAAGTCATCGTTAACAATAATGCTACCATTTTTACTTAATTTGACCTTGGTATTTTCTAAACCAAGATCCTCAGTTTTTGGTTTTCTGCCGGTAGCATACATAATGGCATCGACTTCGAGAAATGAACCATCGGTTAATGTTGCTAATAAACTACCATCAGCTTGTTTTTCAATAGCGGTAATATTGTTATTAAATTTAAGATCGATGCCCTTTTTCGTCATTTCATTAGCGGTAAATTCACGTATATCTTTATCAAACCCGCGCAAGAATAAATCGCCTCGATACAATAAATGCGTCTCGCTGCCTAAGCCATTAAAGATACCGGCAAATTCAACGGCAATATAACCACCACCGACAATAATCACTCGCTCTGGAAAGGATTCCATATAGAACACTTCATTAGAGCTAATAATGTGTTCACTACCAGGGATTTTGGGCACCGATGGCCATCCACCTACAGCAACTAATAGTCGCTCGGCGGTGTAGCACTTACCATTAACGGCAACCGTGTGTGCATCAACAACCGTTCCCCTGCCCTCGATAATTTCTACACCTGCATTACCTAACATGCGATCGTAAATACCGTTTAAACGCTCTATTTCTTTGGTTTTATTATCTCGCAAGGTTGGCCAATCAAAGCTGGCTTTGCCTACAGACCAGCCAAAGCCAGCAGCTGCTTCAAAGTCTTCAGAAAAATGAGAGCCATACACAAATAATTTTTTAGGTACGCAACCAACGTTGACGCAAGTGCCACCAAGATATAAATCTTCCGCTACCGCTACTTTCGCACCAAGACCAGCAGCAATTCGACTGGCACGCACACCACCGGAACCGGCGCCAATCACAAATAAATCATAATCGTAAGACATGGTTAATCCTTCGTTTGTTAACTCATAAATAAAAAAATAAAATGAATCATACAGTAGCTAATGCTATTTAAAGTAATCAAAGCCTTTTATGGGCTAGATAATGGCACGCTATTGACTAGAATCTAATCAATACAATGCTTTATATTCATTGCCATGTAATTAGGCTTTAATAGACCTTAAGGAGTCTGTAAAATTCACTATCTTAATAAATTTAACCATCTAGGATGCAATTATGGGTAGAGCCTTCCAAAACCGCAAAGAGTCGATGGCGAAAACCTCTGACGCCAAAGCCAGGGTTTATAGTAAATATGGGCGCGAGATCTATGTCTGTGCTAAGGCGGGTGGCGTTGACCCCGAGGGTAACCTTGCCTTACGCAGCCTGATTGATCGCGCAAAAAAAGACCAAGTACCAAGCCATGTTATCGATAAAGCCATAGACAAGGCTAAAGGGGGAGGCGGAGAAGACTTTACCCCCGCTCGCTATGAAGGCTATGGGCCTGGTAAATGCATGGTAATTGTCGATTGCTTAACCGATAACCCTAACCGAACTTTTGGTGATGTGCGTATCTGTTTCACCAAGACGAAAGCAAAGATCGGCACTCAAGGTAGTGTGGCGCACATGTTTGATCATAGCGCTATATTTGTCTTTAACGGTAAGGATGAAGACACTATATTAGAAGTGTTAATGGAAGCCGATGTAGACGTTACCGATATTGAATCCGAGGCAGGAAAAGTCACGGTGTTTGCGCCGCACACAGAATACTTTAAAGCCAAACAAGCATTGATGGAAACTATTGAAGGAATTGATTTTGATGTCGATGAAATTCAATTTATTCCTCAAACAACAACACCTATCGCTGAAGAAGATAAAGAAATGTTCAATAAATTTTTAGATATGCTAAACGAATTAGATGATGTACAAAATATTTATCACAATGCTGATGTTTAATTTTACATAACGATAATAATTGGTGGGTATAGCTCAGCTCTGACCACTCTTCACTCTACCATGACTTAAATTTGCTAACTAATGAAAAGAATTCCCCAGTGTTATATTCGACCCACTCGTAGCTTAAACTTGTTGTCGCATCGAGAAATCGAAGGTGTGATGAACTCAGAAAGTCATACCTATGAGTTATTTCGTCAATGTGCGCTGGCGATACTGAATACTGACAGCGAAGAAGAGAATGCTTCAGTTATTTTAGAGGTATTTAGTGATTTTAAAGTTCGCATAATTCCCGAATCTAGAGGCATTAAGCTAGAAATCATTAATGCACCTGCGTCCGCGTTTGTCGATGGGAAAATGATTAGTGGTATTCGAGAGCACTTATTTTCAGTTTTGCGCGACATTGTGTTTACTCATCATAAAATGTCCATGGATGGTCGTTTCGATGTTGATAGCGGTGATGGTATAACCGATGCTGTTTTTCGAGTGTTGCGCAACGCAGGTGTCGTAAAACCCAATATTTTGCCACAGCTAGTGATTTGTTGGGGAGGCCATTCGATTCCTCGCCATGAATACGACTATACAAAATATGTTGGCTACGAATTAGGTTTGCGTGGGTTAAGTATCGGCACCGGCTGTGGTATAGGCGCAATGAAAGGTCCAATGAAAGGCGCTGTTGTTGGCCACGGAAAACAGCAAATTCAAAACGGGCGCTATATTGGAATTACTGAGCCCGGAATTATCGCATCGGAATCTCCTAATCCTACCGTTAACGAATTAGTTATTTTACCCGATATAGAAAAGCGCTTAGAAGCGTTCGTAAGGCTAGCCCATGGGATTATTGTTTTTCCTGGCGGCGCTGGTACAGCAGAGGAAGTATTATATTTATTGGGTTTACTTATGCATCCCGCTAATCAGTCGATTCGCATTCCGCTTATTTTTGCAGCGTCAAAAACTAGCGCAGGTTATTTTAATAGCCTTGATCGATTTATTCGCTTTACTCTAGGCGATAGTGCCGCTCAATATTATGAGATGGTTCTTGATCAACCGGATGTAGTGGCTCAAAAAATTCAAAAAGGAATTGAAAAAGTTCATCAGCACCGTCGTAAGCACAATGAATCCTATGCTTACAACTGGCAACTACAAATCCCCGATAGTTTTCAGCAGCCATTTGAACCTACACATAAAAATATGCAGCAATTAAGGCTTCACCGAAACCAACAGAGTTACGAATTAGCGGCGGAATTAAGAAGGGCTTTTTCTGGAATCGTTGCCGGCAATGTAAAGGCCGATGGAATAGCACATATTAAACAGCATGGTCCTTATCAGCTGAATGGAGATAAAGAATTAATGGATGCTTTAGATAAACTACTAATTTCATTTGTCGAACAAGGGAGGATGAAATTAAAAGGCACTTATACTCCCTGCTATAAATTTAAAATAACATGAGTCCTAGCACGAAAGGCACTTCACTTAACAGCGGGTTTATCCCACAATAGGGCACCAAGGAAACACGTACTTAATTGATCATTTACCTCGGTGCCGCTTGACGGTATACGCATAAACTGTAGTGGCTCAGGCTCGATTTAACCGTTACCCGTTCTCAAAGGTGTCTGTCAGTTTAGATTTTAGCTAAACTGACCTTTTTTCTTTGATTTAAGATTCACATCCGCATCAAAACGGGTAACCCTCTCTTTTGCACGTAGAAGTATCATATCGAAACTAATGCACATAAACTAGCGAGTTGGATCTGAGCTCAGTTTAATTCACATCAAAATGGATAACAAATACTGTTCTTGGTGAGATGCTTTCAGCTTCTTGCCCTTCGGTTTGATTTGCAAGGCTTTGAAATTCTTTTGGTGGCGTTGTATGAATAACACTAGGCAACATTCGATTTTTCGATTTAATACTAGGTTTTAGCGTTAATGCTAGATTCTGATTGTTTTGGGGTCCACCGCAAAACAAAATCCCTCTTGTCCATAACTTACCTTCCTGATCCTCTTGAGTTGAGGAACGAAAGAAGTCATTTTATTTTAATTTTGCCCGAGCTTTTGGCAAAAAATAAACTGAACCTTAATTATCTCCTCCATCAGCACCGGTATATTCATGTTTAATTTTACTGTGGCTTTCTGTAGGAAGTACTAAAGCACTCAAGTTTTCTTGTGCTTGTTTAGTACCAGACCCAAACCCTGGCAGAACAATTGTAACTTTTTATTGGAGGATGTCTTGGTGCAAGAAAGCACCAGTAGCTGGAGAATCACGAAAGCCACAACATTTTTTATTTCGTATCTCACCTTTCACTTTGGACTCATCCAAACTCGCTCAATTTTTCAATACGGGGTGCAATACTTTTGCACGAATAATAGCTAGCCTTTCTTAATGTTTCCATACTTTTCTCATATTTTTCATATTTACTGGCTTCAATATTTTATTTTCGGCACCGAATTTTTTCATAAATTTAATTCCGGTCTCATTACAAGGAGGCATTTCACAAAAATCATTTCTTGAAAAATTTAGTTTTTCAGGCAATTCAAAATTTTCAACTGAAAAACAGCCTCAAAGGAAGATTTATATACTTTACTGCCTAGAATTTTACGTATGGCCTTGATCCATAATTCTTGCTCCTGATGGATGACTTCCTTACTTATTCTTTCAGGGGATCGGAGCTTTCTTGGTTCCTCCAAATCGATAACACCTACTCTATCTGGATATTCTTTCCATCGATTAACCTGTTTTGACTTTTTTTTGAATTACTAAATTTATTACCCGATTCTTGTTCGGTGCTTGATTCACTCCCCACTTGATTATGGTCAAGTGATTTATAATCCTCAATAGTACTCGCTAGATAATTTGGTCCCACTGTATCTAAGCCTGATGCATTCAGATTAATCCCAGGCAGTGAAGCTCGTTGACGTTTTGACTGAGGACTTTCATCATGCTCTAAAGGTTGTTTTTGTCTTTTGCGTATGCTTGCAGCAGTATTTTCAGGTAAGCTGCGCGGCTCAGGATAGTCATAATGAGATCTATTATTAACGTGCGCTAGGAAAATAGGCTTACCTGTCTTCTTACTTCCTGAGGGGAGATTACTGTTCTCTACTTTGAGAACAGCGCGCTCTGTGTAGGATCGACCTTTGTCTACTCGTTCAAGAATATGGATATCACAACCTAATACCTGAGCCAATAACTGTGGCACAAGATCGCCAGCATCTTCATTCCGTTCCCCTGTCGTAAGTAGAAGACCCCATAAGTTATTGAGTCCCCGGGCGCCGTCAAAAACATGATTGGTCTATAGCACGTGTTGATTAGCTTCAAGGTATGCGCTAACGCGCGCCCTCAGTTCCGCAACCGGTTCACTGGTCTCGTCTTCGCCTGGCTGGCTCAACCCTTTAAGTATGGCTCGAAACAGGCAGTGACCATCAAGTGGTATAGGGCGATTTATAAAGTTTGTTGGGGGTATGGAGGATCGTTGAGCACCTTTTGACTGAAGGCTTCGACTTACTTGGGACAATGAAATATCACCTTGTGTAAAACTCCGAACTTGCTTTCCCGCCTCAGTAGCAATCTGATCCAAAATAGAGTCATTGTCGCTTGAAGAATATCCAGACTCTGAACGTTGGCTTGATTGATGTAAGCCAGCAGCGGTTTGTTTATTATCCCAAGGACCCTTAAGGAGGAGTACACTTCTCTACTAGTACTGCAGGTATTTCAGCAACAAGTGGATTCCACTTTTTAAACAAAAACCGATTTATAAGTGATAGTACTGCTGGTTGTTTATCGTTGGGTTCTGTCGCAAAGATTCCCTCTGGAGGATAATATTTAATATTTTGTTTTCTGCAATGCTGCCAGAAAATAGAAAAGTGCAACAAAAGAGCGATCATCTCCCGCTTTATTTTTCATCTGGCGCTTTTTAATCATAGCCATAACTTCTATACCCGCCAAAGTCCGTTGAGCAGAGTAGAAATTTTTGAAACCCATTATGGATCGAATCAATCGTTTGATCCTTCGATTATCTTGTTCAATAACCTTGCTCAGGTATTTATATTGATGGATATTGATCCATTTTTTCTAATCTTTATTGTGCTGTTTTATCACTGCTGTATTAGAGCCACTTTTATCGATGTTGATTAGCTGGGTTTCCCGCTGCTTCCGATGGCCTTCTTAATAAAACGTAATGCCGCTTTTTTATCTCGCCTAGACGTCAGTAAAAAATCAATCGTACGGCCTTGTTTATTAACTATTCGATAACAATACGACGTCTACTGGCCTTCGACTTTAATATAGGTTGAATCTATTCGCCATCGATGACCTGTACGGCTCTTTTTGTATTAAAAAGCTTGAGCAAGCTTAGGCGAATAATCAACAAACCAACGATTAAGACTACTATGATCAACTGAAAAAATATGCTCATTGATCAGTTCTTCGATCGCTCAGAGCATATTGTTCTTCCGTGTTAGATGATGCACTTCAAATTTTAATCCGCTGGCATTAATAGCCCATGATACGGGCAACTGTAAGGTTGAATAGTATGGGATGGCTATGGATTAAATTTTAGCCCGTTAGTAGCATCATTGA
>JBLHWO010000168.1:0-7917 GCA_047629215.1 Cellvibrionaceae bacterium
CCATAACTTAAATTATAGCTATTATAGCAAGAAATGATTTCGCCCCTGCAAAAAGAAAAGCCATAAAAAGCCACTATTCTCACTAAGCAAGAGACCTAGGCCTTTAACCAAACCGACACGGCAAATCACCTCGTTCAGATTCCGTCAACCTCAGCTTCGTGCAAATTACGTAGTTATCCATGTATAATAGGTGGTTTTTATAACCCTATATCAGGGCCGCCTCAACAATATTTTCGTCATCGAGATAGTATACAAAAGACAATCATGGAAAAAACCTACCAGCCCCACTCAATCGAACAATCGTGGTATCAAACTTGGGAAGAAAAAGGCTACTTTAAGCCTTCTGGCCATGGCAAGAGCTATTGCATCATGATGCCCCCTCCCAATGTGACCGGCAGCTTGCATATGGGCCATGGCTTTCAAGAAGCCATTATGGATGCCTTGATTCGCTACAATCGCATGAAGGGCAAAAATACCTTATGGCAAGTAGGCACCGATCACGCCGGTATCGCGACCCAAATGGTGGTCGAGCGCTTATTGGACGCCAAAGGTATCTCTCGTCATGATCTAGGTCGCGAGAAATTTATCGAAAAGGTCTGGGAGTGGAAGGAAGAATCCGGCGGCCATATTACTCGCCAACTGCGCCGCTTAGGCGCTAGCCCTGACTGGAGCCGCGAGCGTTTCACCATGGACGATGGTTTTTATAAAGCGGTTCAAGAAGTTTTTATAACAATGTATGAAGACGACCTTATCTACCGCGGCAAGCGCTTGGTCAACTGGGATCCAAAACTGCATACCGCCATTTCTGATTTAGAAGTCGTTAGCGAAGAAGAAAAAGGCTTTATGTGGCACTTCCGCTACCCCCTTACCTCTCCTAATGAAAAGGGCGATGCCCTTGTAGAGAGCTATCTAGTAGTAGCGACCACTCGCCCTGAAACCATGCTGGGCGATAGCGCAGTAGCCGTTCACCCCGAAGATAAACGCTATGCTCACCTCATTGGACAAACGATCACCCTACCTTTAGTGGGCCGTGAAATTCCGATTATTGCCGATGATTACGTCGATAAAGACTTTGGCACCGGTTGCGTAAAAATCACCCCCGCCCACGATTTCAATGATTATGAAATGGGACAGCGCCATAAATTGGAAATGATTAACATTCTCGATGACGATGCCAATCTCAATAATACCGTGCCGGAACAATATCGTAAGATGGAACGCTTCGCTGCACGCAAGCAAATTGTTGCCGACTTAGATGCCTTAGGCTTACTTGACAAAGTGGCTGACCACACATTAAAAGTACCCCGTGGCGACCGCTCTGGCGTTGTTATCGAGCCTTATTTAACCAGCCAGTGGTATGTAAAAACTCAGCCGCTTGCTGACGAAGCCATTAAAGCCGTTGAAAGCAAAGAGATTCAATTTGTCCCCAAACAATATGAAAACATGTACTTTTCATGGATGCGGGATATTCAAGACTGGTGTATTTCTCGCCAACTCTGGTGGGGGCATCGCATCCCTGCTTGGTACGATGATAATGGCAAGGTTTATGTTGCGCGTAATGAAACCGAAGTAAGAGAAAAATATAAACTCACCGACGATATAAACTTACGCCAAGATAACGATGTGCTCGATACTTGGTTCTCATCTGGCTTATGGACATTTGGCACCTTAGGCTGGCCAGAACAAACTAAAGAGCTAGAAACATTTCACTCGACCGATGTACTGGTAACTGGTTTCGATATTATTTTCTTTTGGGTAGCGCGCATGATTATGCTAACGCTCTATTTTAAAAAAGAAGTGCCTTTCCATACCGTTTATATACATGGCTTAGTACGCGATAGTGAAGGCCAAAAAATGTCGAAGTCAAAGGGAAATGTACTCGACCCTATCGACTTGATCGACGGCATCGACCTAGAGAGCTTGGTCACTAAGCGCACTTCCGGTTTAATGAATCCGAAAGCTGCTGCGAAAATTGAAAAGAAAACACGCAAAGAATTTGCCGATGGTATTAACCCCTACGGTACCGACGCATTGCGTTTCACCTACTACTCCTTAGCATCTACCGGTCGCGATATTAATTTTGATGTAGGCCGTATTGAGGGCTTCCGTAATTTTTGTAATAAAATTTGGAATGCGTCTCAATATGTATTAATGAACTGTGAAGGTGAAGATTGTGGTAATTCTGTTAACGGGGAGCTTAACGAAAAAGACACCACCATCGAACTGTCGTTAGCCGACCGCTGGATTATTTCGCGCTTACAGCAAGCTGAGAAAGCAGTAACGGAAGGTATCGAAACTTATCGTCTCGACCTTGCCTCTCAGGCACTCTATAATTTTATCTGGAATGAGTACTGTAGTTGGTATTTAGAATTATCTAAACCCGTACTAAAAGATGGCCCTTCACAAAACACGGCCAGCGCAGCACAAAAGCGTGGCACGCGTCGTACCTTAGTCCGCGTACTTGAAGCTACGCTTCGCTTAGCGCATCCAATGATGCCCTTTATCACCGAAGAAGTATGGCAAAAAGTGAAGACACTAGCGGGTACCGGCGGCGAAACTATTATGCATGCACCCTACCCCGTGGCCGATGAGAGTAAAATTGATCAAGAAGCCATTGACGATTTGGAGTGGGTAAAGAAAGTTATTCTTGGTGTGCGCCATATTCGTGGAGAAATGAACATTGCGCCGTCTGCCAAGTTACCGCTTTATTTTGTTAACGGCAGTGAGGCCGAAAAACAACGTTTAGACGCCAATAAAAATTTTTTAGTGACATTGGCAAACCTCGATAAAACACACTGGCTAAATGCGAATGACGAAGCGCCAATGTCGGCAACCGCGCTAGTAGGCGAAATGGAGTTACTGGTGCCAATGGCTGGTTTTATCGACAAAGAAGCGGAAATTGCTCGCCTTGATAAAGAAATTGGTAAATTTGAGGATGAAGCACAACGTTTAAATGGAAAGTTGGGCAATGCTAATTTTGTTGATAAAGCACCCGCTGCCGTTGTTGAAAAAGAAAAAGAACGTTTGACCTCAACTCAATCCGCGTTAGAAAAATTACAGCAGCAAAGGGATAAAATTGTAGAGCTGTAAAATGACAGTATGTGGCCTCTATAATCTAGGGTGGACTATGCCCACCCTAGAGACTGTTTTTCATTCGCTAGCCCTATCTTATCGCATTATATTTCAAAAAAACCCCACTCCCCTTGGGCATACTTTAACCTAACACTCTTTTTTAACTTCAAACAATGTATTAATTGATATATTGCTGGGATCACTTTATTTTTTAGCTATACTTTATCCAATATATAAAACTAGATGCTCAGGTTATCAACACTTTCATTGTTAACATTCCAGCTAATAGTATATGGCTATGACATTTCATCCGTTTTTATTCTCCTCTTATATGCTTATCAGATTCGCCATTAAGCCTGTGATAGCTAGCGATATCACTGTGGATGTTATAAATAGTAATGCCTACCAAACACACTTAGCCGCTATGGAGGCCAGTTTAAACCTAACAACACTTAATGAGGACGGAGATACCCAACACTATCAAAAAGTGGCTTAATTGATATTGATCTGAATGATTCTGCACAGCTGTCCATCAGTAGAAAAGATATTGAATATTCAAGCCTAATTTATATACAAGAATACAATCAAGGCATGAGTAGTGATATTAACTATTACGGCTTAAGCTTACATCGCACGTTAACGCCAGACAATACATCAAGAAAACTAGAGTTTCATTACCATCAACGAGATACAGAAATTAATATTGACAATGATGAACAGCATCAAACCGCCATACTATCGGGCGACATCAGCCGACGCCTACTGAAATCTAGAAGCATTTACCCCAACATTGATCGTAGCGTATCCGCCAACTATAAACATGAGAAAAACTTATATTTTGGCGTTAATCAAAAAGACTAGCGAGCACAAATGGATTTAAAGCTTAGTTGGGCCAAGCCTATGACACTAAGCTCAACAAGCCAATAAGAATCATTTTATTTATTACTGCCCCTAATATTGCTAGCCAAACCAAAGCTAGTTTTTATTTTCTTGGTTTGAAAAACCACAGTCTTTTTATTATTGACTTCATTAACTTCCGCAATAGTATTATTTGCATCTACGAAAAATAACACCTTCGTCTTACCAAGACCGAAGCTAACCTTATCCCAAAAAGCGAGTTTGTGCTTAAACACTTGCACTGACTTTAGTGCGGGAATTTTTATCGCTACACTATTAGGAAATGATGGATTACTGTAGGTATCCATACCCGGATGATCAGGACAAGCTCCACTACAATTCAACGTTAACCATGTACTTTTACTCGTCTTTGAACCTTGATTGATCACAAAGATAATGCCGTTATCATGAAAGTTATTGGTAATTGGCATCAGATCTGCTTGAAGCGCTGTTAATATGGGTTTCGCTGGTATTGAGGCACCCAATAAAATGAGCGCTAAAGCAGATACTACTATTCGGCCTTTTTTATTCAATAACGTCACTTCTTTCTCCTTAATTTATTCATTGCTTGTTAATTAATGTGTCTAATTAAAAGCTCTCTATCACCATAAGTCACAGCCGTGCCGGTAAAAGTTCAAATAAATTGATTATTAAGGAAAAATGACTCATTTGGCCCTTAACATAAGCACTGGTAAGCAACCATGAGTCCCTACAACATGCTTTTGATCAACAGCATCATTTAAGGCCTTACCCTAATGTTGCATAAATTTCCCTGATTAGTTACCAACCTCAGAACCCCTTGCCCCAAGCACTGTATGGGTGCACAGTTATTTTGTTGAGCCTCTATACGCGGATATTCGCCATCCCATTTTTCTGCGAAACAATCGACGCCAAAGCCCCCGCCTCGGCTATTTGATCATCCATGCCTGTAATACCAGTTTGGCTATTCTTGATTAACTGCGGCTCAAAATGGCCATTACGACCGCGAGGTGCTGGGCTCGAATTCACTATGATCACCTTTGAGTGCTTTGGATAAATAACCGTTGCGGCTATTAGCGCTGTGGTGGCCACTTCAGTCAGTAACCTAGGGATTATTGATCTCAGCCTTTAACGCGGCCTCAACGGTGATTTTGGTGAGCTGAGAGCTGAGAGCTAAGCTCTTCGGGGGCTTTAAGGTCTTTAGCCAGTTCTTCGGCTAATGCTTGAACCTAAATACCGCAGTTGAATCTACTGCGGTATTTAGGTTCAAGCTTCTTCTGATTCATTGCTCTGCTCATTGTAATTACCTTGTGGGTAGATTAAGGATAATGAGCAGTTACACGAATTTATTTACACCCTCTAAATTAAACGCGAAACTAAAAACCCACTATTAACCGTGGATTTTTAGTTTCTAACTCCGGCTGAATACACGTAACAAGAAGATATAGGGTGGGCTGTGCCCACCAAAAAAATTACCTTTACCTTACCTATATAAATATAAATAAGGCGTATACCAATTTTATACTCTTTAACTGGTGAGCATGGCCCACACTATGCCATTAAAAAATAATACAACATTAAGAATCTAATTCAGTCCATCTTTCCAACGTGTGATCAAGCTCTTGTTGCTTTTCGCTGAGCTCATCCATTACCGGCTGTGTATCTTGACTCCCTCCTTTATAAAACCCAGGCGCTGCCATTATTTTTTCTAGTGCAGATATTCTATGCTCTAAGGTCTCTATTTTATTAGGCAATTGATCCAACTCTCGCTGTACTTTATAGCTTAATTTTTTGACCTTTGGCTTAGCACCTTTTGTTGCATTGAGCTGTCCGTCAGTTCCTTCTGCAACGTTCTGCAAGCCTAAATAGCTGCTTGGTGCGCTCAGGCTGTCGATATCCTTTAAGCCTTTGCCATACTTAATCCAATCACTATAACCACCGACATAGTGCTCTACTTTACCGTTATCTTCAAAAACCAAGGTACTTGTAACGACGTTATCTAAAAAATCACGATCATGACTGACGACAATAAGTGTGCCTTTATAATTGACCAATTGTTCTTCAAGAACTTCTAACATTTCAACATCGAGATCATTTGTAGGTTCATCAAGTATCAACATATTGGTTTCTTGGGTAAATAGCTTTGCTAACAGGACTCGATTACGCTCACCACCTGACAATGCTCTAGCCTTCGTCATAGCGCGCTTAGGGCTGAACAGAAAGTTCCTCATATAGCCGATAACATGGCGCTCTTTGCCATTAATACTAATGTATTCTTTGCCTTCGCTCACGTTATGGGCCACACTTTTTTCGAGATCTAGCTCTCTATGAATTTGATCAAAATAGCCGATCTTTAAGCCCGTACCTAACTTAACGATACCTTCGTCTGACTTCAGCTCACCCAGCAAAATTTTCAGCAAGGTACTCTTACCGACGCCGTTATTTCCTATTAAGCCAATGCGATCGCCACGCATCATTTTTAATTTAAAATTCTTGATCAATAGCTCATCACCAAAACTGTGTGTCACACTACGAGCTTCTATGACTTTACGACCAGACTTTTCGTTAGACTCACCAATTTCAAACTTTGCTTTTCCCTGACGCTTAATACGTTTACCATATTCCTCACGCATGGACTCAAGTGATCTTACTCGCCCCTCATTACGAGTACGACGAGCCTTTACACCTTGCCGAATCCACGTTTCTTCTTCAGATAAACGCTTATCAAATAATTTATTTTGTGTTTCCTCTTCTTCAATTGCTTTTTCTTTTAGCTCTACATAATTTTGATAGCTACCAGGCCAGCTCACCATAATACCGCGATCAATTTCAACAATACGGGTAGCCAGTCTTTGCAAAAAAGAACGATCATGAGTAATGAAAACTACACTACCCTGATAGCCTCTTATCATATGCTCCAACCATTCAATAGTACTGATATCGAGATGGTTTGTAGGTTCATCTAGTAGTAGCACATCTGGTTTAGAGACTAAGGCTTTGCCTAACGCAACCCGCCTCTGCCAACCACCCGATAACTCACTTAATTTTTTATCTGCGGGTAGACCTAACTGCGTCATTATAGTTTCGACTTTTTGCTCTAAGTTCCAGCCACCCGTCGCTTCAATTTGTTGCTGAATATTCTGTAACTCTTGCAGCCCACTTTCGTCTGACTCTGTTGGAGAAAGCTGTTCAACTTGGTGATTATATTTATCAATCAATTTTTGTTGGTCGGCAAGGCCTTCGGCAACCACATCAACCACCAGACGGTCTAGCTTTCCTGGTAATTGTTGGTAAAGCTGGCTAAGACGTAAATGCCGTTTATAGTGCATTTCTCCGCTATCGGCCTGCTGCTCTCCCATAATCAACTTGAGCATGGTCGATTTACCCGCCCCATTACGGCCAATCAAACAAACACGTTCGCCGGTTTCGAGTGAGAAACTAGCTTTAGTTAATATTTTTTGGTCGCCGAATTCTAGCGATACATCGTCGAAGCGAATTAAGGTCATGAAGTACTACAATTGATGGTGGGATTTAAGGGGCGGAAGTATAACTGAAAAAGGAAACCAAAGCTGCAGCAGCTATCAGCACAGCTATGATGCTGTTAAGGCCTTATTTAGTTTTTATTACAACGTAGACTGCTTTGATATGCCATGGCTCAAAACGAACACCCTAAGGGCCTTTCATCTTGGATAATATAAATATCATCATCATAGTCATGCGCAAAGTCGATACTCTTATTTACCTGAAGTACTACCTTACTGGAGCTTGGCTCCCTACCTGATTAACAGCATAGGTCTAGCCGCGGTATGAGCCTCTGGCTTCCGCCTAGCTCACTAGAAAATCACATTACCTTATTGGTCATTTCGTTTTTTATCCTATGTACTCAAGATAGCACTAAACTGGGTTATGATCGCCATTTCTCGTTCAAAAAAATTAATATGTCATCCGCTAAATATACATCTGGCCCTA
>JBLHWO010000169.1:0-7865 GCA_047629215.1 Cellvibrionaceae bacterium
CGAAGGACAACTGATAGGTGGTGCAGACGACCTAGAAATATGGCTAGCCAAATAAAAAATTTTGATAGCTTGGGATGCCTGAGCTATTTTCTTTTTCCGCTGGGCGATTCTCGCCAATAACGTGTCACTTCTAAAAACATAAAAGAAGCTGACCAGGTTTTCAATAATAATCCGACTAAACCTGCTAAAAAACGAATATCGCCAAAGCCTGACCTTTTATAACATGCAAATGAAAAATACACGCTATCCATCCGCGAACCATTGTAATTACCGACTAATGAGCCGAAATTCACGTGATGATGTAAGTAATAGTAAGCGAAGCCAAACACCCATATTTCGACCTCATGCCCACAGAGTGTCCCTAACACCCCTGCAAGCACTCTTAATCGAGGCCGGATAGGTAAGGGGAAATAGGCAATAGTTGCCAAAGCACTTCGTAGTGAATCAACACAACGACAGCAACCAACAAGCTATTAATGATAAAAATTTGCGTATTCTAGTGCTAAACCACTATTAATTGGGATAGTAAAAGTGAGGGAGTTTTGTCACTGATTACGTGCTCATAGCATCACATAATGTATCTATGAGCAAGGCGAGTAAAAAAGTCAGGCGCCAAAGCAACCATTTTTACTATACCAATTAATAAGGGTTTAGTTCTGCACACTAAGGTGAGGAAATTAGGTAAACTATACTGCCCCACGTAAGGAGTAAAACATGTTTGCATCTAAAGCTCAAAAAGAAGAAAAAGATTATAAGTATCTTGCTGACATATTGAAAACGTCGGGGATGGATACAGCAGAAAAAATCGAAGCTCACCTCAAAAAAGTAATGTCTCGCGCCTTTTATGCGACTGTCGCCATGCTTGCTTTAATTGCTGCGCTCTGCTTAATTTCACCAAAATATTCCCCCATTTGGGGTATTGTCGGCGTAATGTGTTTTGCGTGGATATGGCGCTCCGCCATAATAGCGAGAAAAATTATGCATCGATATATCAAGGAAGAAATCAGCACCAATAATGATGTAAATGTTAAAGAAAAATCTGAAGACGATATCGAGAAATAGAGCTGAAAAATACAGTGGTAAACTAAGGTTAGAGGAATAACGAAGTATTAATGATGTAAAATATCAGACGGGCTCTACCGCTTCTGCTTTCACGCTGTAATGCCTATTATTAGCTGAAACCACTTGATTTCGGCCATTCTGTTTTGCATCTTGCATCGCTCGCTTCGCAACTTCAATAAAATCAGAGAATGCCGCATCCTCAGCGCTGTTGCTTTTATCAATTGTTTCAATACCAGCACTAAATGACAAGCGCACAAGTAAATTATCAACTGACAGAGGCCAAGCATCCAACTGATGACGCATTCTATCAACTACTCTCATCGCATGCTCATTATCCATACCCGGAAAAATAATGACGAAAGTATCCCCACTATAACGCGTTACAATATCTTCAGGACGTAATGTTTTCTTAAGAAACTCAGAAAAGGCTATTAAAGCATCATTGCCAACCACATTACCAAACTCTGCATTAGTTTTGCTAAAAAAATCTAAATCGATGACAGCGATCGATATAGCCTCATGCTGATCTCTTAATAACCGAATATACATTCGCGAGCCAATATTTTCTAAAAAACGACGATTAAACAAACCCGTTAACTGATCTGTCACAACGTCATGGAAAAAATGTTCAAATGGCTGCCAAGTCTTGCGAATTAAAATCCAACCCACTATAAGAGATAGGATTAATATGGTTAGCGCGATTAGTGTATTTCGATTCCCTCCGGAACGAATTTTAGATAAAAAAGCCTTTTTAGGGGCGTAGGCACTGATGATCCACTCGGGACCATCTTTAAGTAAAAAGGGTTCATAGCGAATAGCATATTTCTTTTTGTCGTGAAGAAATTGACTAGAAAAAGAGGAGGATACGGGGTCAGATTGCTGTAAATAATGACTAACCGCTTTTTTTTCTAAATCGAAGTGGATATCGCTATTGGCATTAACACCCAAAGTATCTAATTCGAGATCAGATGCATTCAAAGAAGGTGTCGCTACAAAATTACCTGACCCCGACACCATAGAAACAGAGACTGTACCATATACTTTTAGCTCCGCTAAAAAACGAGATAAACGAGTTAGCTCAACATCAATACCGATGACACCCCTTAAACTACTATCGCTAGCATAAAACGGAATCGAAACGGTAATCCCGGGCTGTTTAGAAGTGTAAAAAATATAGGGCTCGGTCCAAGATAGGCCTTCTTTATCCACCGCTTGCCGATACCATGGACGCTCCGATGCGTTATATTCATCGTTTTGGTCTGCATGAACTTCCCTGATCGCTAGAGACTCATCGCGAAAATAAAAAGAAGCTTTACCCGGTTTATCCGCAGCAATCACTTTAGTCATATAACCCGACTGCTCGCCTCGCTGGTTACGGGTGATGAAATGGAACCCCCCCTCTGGAGTAGCCAAATAAATACCCGTCATCTCAGTATTAGTTTTTAACTGGCTTAAAAAATAGTCTTCTATCTCTTTATCATTTTCAACTTCTATAATTTTCTTAGAAAAAACATCCGCCGACATTTGTGCCATTCGATAAGCCGGCTCCAAAAAACCTTCCGTATGAGCTTTAGATTCGTTAAGTGCATTTTGCAAAAGCACTGTTATTTGCGCATCGATATCGCGCTCTGAAGAAAAATGAATGACAAAAAGAATTAACAATACAGTGCTTAATTGCAAGCCAAGTAGTGCTAAAACAAGCGCGCGACGAACAGACCGTGATTTTTTTTCATTAGGATCTAAGGACATTGTTTACTGTTACCGAATTGCTATATTTAACATTTTTGTTGGCGTTTAAGTTACAGGCCCATAGCTTGTCTGGCCAGCCAGTTTTTAATTGGCTTCATGCTATCAATCGATTTTAAGCCGCTGTTACGTAACCAACGCACTGCAAGGTTACGACTCCCGAATAATCGCTTAAAGCTTTCCATTAAAAGCATAATTTCTAAATTATGCTTTTTACGTTGTCGTTGATAGCGACGCAATATAGAGGCGTCGCATAATGATAAACGGCGGGTTGATGAACGAGATATTTCTCTAGATAAGACCTCGACATCTAACAAACCAAGATTGACTCCCTGACCTGCTAGAGGATGAATAGTGTGCGCCGCATCACCAAGCAATACAAGCTGTGGCGCAATATAATCTACCGCGTGACTCTGCACTAGTGGGAAGCTATAACGCTTTGAAATACTCTCGACATTACCTAATTTGTGCTCAAAAGCTTTCGCTAAAACGTCTGTAAAGTCAGTATCACTTAAGGCCATATACTTATCGGCCAGCCCGCAATCTAATGACCAAACAATTGAGCAATATTGCTCAGAGGAATCATCTAAAGGTAAAAAAGCTAAAGGCCCGGTAAGCAAAAAATTCTGCCAAGCGGTAAATTGATGAGACCTTTCATTTTTGACCGTAGCCACAATCGCTTTATGCTGATAATCCCATGAACGAGTTTGGAGGTTCGCCAAATCGCGTACTTTTGAATGAGCTCCATCCGCAGCAACTAATAGTTGCGCACAAATATTAGAGCCATCGCTTAAACTTATATTCTGTCTATTATCTTTATATGCTAAACTTTCCACCGCTTGGCCACGAATAATGTCAACATTTTCATGTGCCTGCAGCACATCGAGCACCGCATTCAAGACAATCTTATTTTCGACGATATAGCCTAGCTCGGGTTGATCTAATTCGCCGGCCTCAAAGACAACACTTCCTGTTCCTTCGTCATCCCATACGCTCATTGCTTGATAGGCACAGGCCCGTTGTAGCACTATAGAGCTCCAAGCACCTATATTTTTTAACAAAGCTATAGAAGCATGAGTTAATGCAAAGACTCTTGGATCAAACTCGGGAGGTTGAAGTGACAAATCAATTGATGATGGAGCCGAGTCTTGGTCTATCAGCGCTATTGATAAATGCTGATTAGCCGGATCAGCAGTGATTTTTGCCGCCAAACTTACACCCACCAAACCTGCACCGACAATCACTATATTATATTCAGAGTTGTATTCAGACTTAATCATAGAGATTTACTTAAACCCATCATCTTTTGAGCAAACTGTTTTTTAGCTAACGGTAGCGCGTTCAAACTGAATAACCCTAACTGCCTTAATACTCCTTTTGGCAAACGACTTGAGGAAAATAATTTAACCAAACCGTCCGTCAACCCAATGGTTAACTCTTGGTCCATCGATTGCTCGCTTAAATAAATCTTCAAGTTAGAGTATTGGCCGAAAGGTATTTGTTTACGTTCAGCAACACGTAAACACTCGCTTAAAACCCAGCAATCTCTCAACGCTAAATTCAAACCTTGGCCAGCAACCGGATGCAACAAATGCGCAGCGTTACCTACAATAGCCAAATGCGAACGCACCTGCTCTTGTGCTGTAATTAAAGTCAAAGGAGTGTATTGACGCTCACCTATGCTCGTTATCTTGCCCATGCGAAAACCAAAGCGCTGCTGTAATTGCTCAACAATATTTTCTGGCTTCTCATTCTTCATTTCTTTAGCTTTTTCTTGAGGCAAAGTCCAAACTAAAGCCGCTCGATGCACACCGCCTAAGGTAGGCAATGGCAAAAGTGCAATGGGGCCTTCATCCGTAAACCGCTCATAAGCAATGTCATTATGATATTTATCTAAAGAAATGTTCGCTATGAATGCTGTCTGCTTGTAATCAATAGAATTGGTACCAATGCCTAATGACGCTCTAAGAGACGAATCGGCTCCATCTGCCACCAATACTAAATCGGCATTAATACGATGCTGCTGCTTACTTTCATTCTGACTTTTATTTTCAGAAGAACTTGTATCAACAAGCAACTCATAACCCGATTGCTTGGGGGTACAGTTGACAACAGTTGACGGCGCAAAACAATTTATAGCCTTACTTGTCACTCGCTGCTGTAACTGATTAATTAAGACTCGACCAAGCTGTTTATTTTCGACCACATAGCCCAGCGCATCTAAATCATATTTTTCAGCATCTAATCGTATACCGCCAAAATGACCCTTATCAGAAACATGCACGCACTTTATTTTCTGGATATAAGGTTCGAGGCAAGACCAACAATCTATCTTTTGCAATAAATCAGCTGTGCCTGCACTCAATGCAGTAGAACGATCATCAAAGCTAGCTTGTTTGGCCACAGAACTCTGCTGCAGAGGATACTGCTCGACTAAAGTGATATCGACAGATTTTTTTGGCAAGCGCTTAGATAACATCAATGCAAGGCTAATACCGACCATGCCACCACCAACGATGACAATGTGCTGCTTTTTATCCGTCTGCAATACTTGACTCATCAAACATCCACTATTCCGAACTAGATTTTAACGTTTGTTAGAACGCATCATTTTTTCGATCTCTTTTACTGTTTTTGGTACGCCACTCGACAATACATCGCAACCGCTCTTAGTAATGACTACGTCGTCTTCAATACGCACACCTATACCACGCCACTTTTTAGCCACGGTTTTTTCATCTGGAGCGATATAAATACCGGGCTCAACCGTCATCACCATGCCCGGCTCCAATACTCGCCACTCACCATCAATTTTATAATCACCAACATCGTGTACATCCATCCCCAACCAATGGCCTATACGATGCATATAAAATAATTTATATTTTTCTTCCTTAATGAGGGTCTCAACATCACCTTCGAGCAAACCTAAATCGACAAGTCCTTGAGTAATAACCTTCACTGAAACTTCGTGGGGGTCATTCCAATGGTTGCCGGGTTTGATCGCATCAATAGCAGCCGCTTGCGCGTTCAATACAAGCTGATATATTGCTTTTTGTTCGGAAGAAAATTTTCCAGAAACGGGAAATGTGCGGGTGATATCAGAAGCATAATGTTCTAATTCACAGCCGGCATCGATTAAAACCAACTCCCCTTCTTTCACTTTCTTGGTGTTGTCTACATAGTGGAGAATGCAGGCATTATCGCCACTGCCTACAATAGAATTGTACGCAGGCGAGCGCGAGCCTGACGTCATAAAAGCATGTAATATTTCAGCCTCTAATTCATATTCATATAAACCTGGCTTACATAACTTCATTACCCTGCAATGGGCCTCTGCAGAAATTTCTGCAGCCTCTCTCATAATGCGAATCTCTGCCGCACGCTTAAATAAACGCTGGTCATGCAAGAGGTGATCAAGATTTAAAAACTCACCTGGGGGCGATGCGCCCGAGCGAACTTGTGCTCGAATGGTATTAACCCAAGCCATTACTTTTTGATCAAAAGACTGATCGCGACCCATTGAGTAATAGACTCGTTCACGGCCCTCTAACAGCCCCGATAAAATGTCATCTATGTCTCCAATAGGAAAGGCATCATCTGCCTGATACTTTGAGCAAGCCCCCTCTGGGCCAGCACGATAGCCGTCCCAGATTTCACGGGTACGATCACGCTCCCGACAAAATAAAATCGTTTCTCCATGTTCGCGGCCAGGGATAAGCACAAGTACCGCTTCAGGTTCGGGGAAACCACATAAGTAATAAAAATCACTATCTTGACGAAAAGGATAATCAGCATCGCGGTTGCGAATTTTTTCTGTTGCCGAAGGCAATATAGCAATACTATTAGGCTCCATATGCGACATCAATAACTGGCGGCGGCTAGCAAACTCTTTTTTGGAAATATTGGGCATAATCTTAGGTGTAATCGTTCAATCTAATAAAAGGTTTGTGGGTTTAATGTATTGATTTAGTGGATGGCTTAGCATCCATTGATTCCGTATCATCAACATCCTGTAAATTATCTTCATAGAAGTTCATGACGATGATACGCACATGCTCTACGAGATCAGAAAAGTCTGACTCCTGCTCTTCTTCATCTTTCTCGTCCTCATCAAGGGCCACTTGCACAATGGCTGCTATATCCCTGAGTGAGTCTGCCTGATCGCTCGAGAACTCGGCATTCGGGTCAATCCCGGCACTACCAAAACCCGCTAAGAAGCCATGGCACCATTGAGATAAGGCTTGAAGACGCTGCTCCATCTCGGTGAAATCATCAGGAAGATAGGGCTGAAGATTATAGTCACCTGAATCTAACTGCCCCTTTGTGAATTCATATAATGCTAACACCGGCTCTTCTACCTCAGCATTAGGCTGCCCCGCTATATCTAATACATCCCAAGCAGCCTTCAACCATTGCTCGGTGGTTAGCAATAGCCCGCCACAGAGTTTACCGCACAGCAAGCCATGTAGCTCTGAAGGGCTATTCAAAGCGCCCAAAGGCATAAGCAGTTCACAAAATTCATCAAATTCAATCAGGCTGGGACTAGACAAGGGATTCTCTCTTAATTTACTAATACGATAGGGTTCAAATGCCCCACCATTCTAACATGAATTCAAACGCTTAATTTTAGGTTGATTTTGGTCTAACCTTGAAAGCCCCCCTAACTCAAAGACAGCAATAAATAATGAGAAATACTGCTGACATTTTGACCTGCCCAGTATATTCCAATTCTAAAATGAGCCTGAAAGCGTAGGTTAAGTCGTCATTTATCCAGTCTGGCTGCCTCTGCACTTTTGGAGCATTTTTTTTGGGGGCGTCATAAGCACCTGATAGATGTCTGCGGCTGATTTGTTCAAGGGTAGTGAGTGAACCTCATTGGAAAAGGTGGCGTTTTAGTTCAAAAGTATTGGGAATATGAACCCATTATTTATGGCCGAACCAAGGAAAAAACCTCTCCCAATTTAGCGTAAGATGTTCCGCCTAAGCGAGCTAATGGGTTTATCTTCTGGGCATCAATTACATAACGCCCATTATTTTCTTCGACAACCTCATCG
>JBLHWO010000170.1:0-7831 GCA_047629215.1 Cellvibrionaceae bacterium
GTTATTGACACGAAGTGGTTATTGACCTAAATCAAATAGTGAGCGCGAAAAGGGGTGTTACTCAGGTTTTGCAAAGCGGGAGCCATCTTACTCACTATGCTCAGCACTAAAAGCGAAATCCAAAAGTAATATGAATTGTTATTTCCCAATGCACAACCCAAATAACCCTTACTTTCTAGCCAAACTACCATCCAAATGCCAATTCTACGTACGACGATAATTCGAACGAGTGTATTTCTCTGTAAAAACCAGTAATTTATCTTAAACTCGCTACGCCTTTTTTTATTAAATCGCCCATGCAACGTTTTTATACAGATTTTGACGCCCTAACAGTTTATCCCTTTCTCTGGGTCATCATGAATCTGATCTATAGTGTACTTTTTGTTTGAAGAATAATCAACTTGTCCCTCATGGTATTATTTATAAGCAACTCCCGATGCTTATTTCTGAGAAAGTGGGCAAACGGCTATTCTGTTCTAACCGCTATGGACGTTCTGGGTGTGGCCGTACTTTTCAATTGTATATTTGCGCTGAGATACCTCGGTTTCGCTATGGAGCGGCGTATTTTTTTGTTTTTATTACCGCCTTAATTGGCGCAGCTCTCGATGACTCAAGCCTACGTTAAGGCGACTGGGCAACGGTTTATTGAGCCTCGGCTAGCTTGGCGGTGGCTGCATAAACTCATGTTCAAACTCAGCGATTTTCGAACGTTTTTAAACGCTCGTATTTCTCAAAGTACAACATCAACTCGTTATCGAACCCTTAGCCTTCAACATCTGCTGCCTACTTTGTCGCACCTTATGACGGACTCTGATGGCTGTTTTTGTTCTGCCTTTCAAGACCAAAGCCACACACCTTTATTTAAGGTTTTTGGGGCTCAATTCCATTTTTTTTCCAAGATCAGCACGCCTTTTTCTTATTTACCACTGAATCCCTAGGTACCGCTCGCTTTCTTTTATGGCCGATCTACACCGCAACCGATCAGGTCATTTTTATCCGTTTCTTATTGCCGATAAGCTTAGAGGGCTTTTGACTTTTTTACTTTCTAGGAAAATATTATGCCATTATTTCATGATTTAGCGCCCTCAAGGCCATCGTTAGAATTACGTTCACGCGTGCTCAGTGCCGTTGGATACGCCCCAGCCTCAACGACGCGAGAGCGTATTAAAAACGCATCGCTACGCACCTTTGATGATCCGTCGGGTCATCATTATAAGTTCACTTGGCGAACCATTGAAACGTGGGTTTATCGCTATAAGAAATTCGGTATTACCTCATTAGACAGCAAAAACCGATGTGATAAAAACCAATACCGGAAGGTGCAGGTGAATGAGTTGGCGGAGGCCATAAACGATATTATCCCGACCTTAAGTAAAAACAAAGTCGGGGTTATTCCGAAGATGGCGCTGTATCGGCAGTTGATGCTAAAGCAGTATCTTCAACGCAGCCAACTTTCACCAACCTCGTTTTATCGCATGGTTCGGGAGAATGATCTGCTCAATGTTGAACAAACCAAAAAACTCCGGCATTCCTTTGCGATGCAGTACGCCAATCAATCTTAGCAAGCCGATGCGATGGACGGCCCTTCCATCAAACAATCCGATAGCACATGGTGTAAAACCTTTTTGATTGCCTTTATAGACGACGCTTCCCGTGTCATAACCCACGGCGAGTTTTTCTATCGTGACAATACCGAAAACATGATTGAGGCCTTTAGAGTGGCTCTGCTCAAAGGCGGTAAGCCGGAAGGGTTGTATTTTGAAATGGTTCCAACTACACCTCAAAAGAGATCTTACAAGCCTGCGTGCGTTTAGATATTCACTTGTCCCATGCCCCGAACCGTGACGGTGCGGCCAAAGGCAAAATAGAACGTTTTTTAGAGGATCTCGTGATAGGTTTTTAGTACGACATTTGGAATTTAGTTCTCTGGAAGCGCTTAATAATAAAACCCACACTTGAATCGAACAGGAGTACAACTCAACAACCATACCGACATTGGTATGGTTTCCGTTGACCGCTTTAATCTGGATCATGGCCGCATTAAATTCTTAACCGATGATGAGTAAACTGAAGAGGTTTTTTACGTTGAAGAGAAGCGCAAGGTATCTAAAACCAATTTCTTTTTCATCAACTCACAAAAGCATGAGTGCCCTGTTGATCAAAGAGAAAAGCGCATTCAAGTACGCTTTTATCGTAATAAAAAAAACCAAGTTCATTGTTTATTTTAATGACCTCCGCATGGGTGAAGCAAGCTTGCTTAATCTGCAGTACAACGCCAGCCGACACTTAAAAGGAAGGGGAAACCGAATGATTAAATCGTTGCTCAGCCTCAATAAAGAACCGTTTAATCGCCATGAACTCGCTCTGCTATCACAGCAAAAACAGATCGCCGATATCATTAAAATGCACGCGCAATAAGGTAGATTCTCCGTGGTAATTGGTGAGTCTGGTATGGGTAAACGCGTTTCAAAAGAACACTTCATGCTTATTTACACATACTGCGTCAAGTAGCGGAGTCATTTAAAATAGAGGTTCCAGAGAAGACGTTAGAAAAAGAACTAATCCGAAGTGCATCTAACCACATCAAAGAGCATAAAACACTTTATATACTGATTGATGAGGCGCGCTTATCGGATATGATCGTATTGCGGAAGCTGAGACTACTGTTCGAGCAGTTCCCAAAACAACATAACTTAATCCTTTTTGATCAGCGTGATTTATTGCATCATTTACCACTCAATGTAAACAAAGATATTAAGAGCCGCCTTACCTACTCTGCACAGATCGCTCGAAAAAATGACGACGATATGGAATAGAGGAGTCTTGTGCAGATTTTGTTTCATACCATGCGACTTGTTGATTGCCTTTAAGCGCGCTGGCATTGCCATAAGGGATCGCTCCATGACCAATACAGCGCCCATCCTTTAGCTGCATAAACAATAGCATTGTGTGCATGACACCAGTAACAGACAAAGGGTTCGCGACCGAGACCGTCGATAACTTGTTGATATACAGTGCTTGGCGTTTTACCTTCAAGGTCGTAAGCCTCATGGTGAGTGAGTACCATGACACGTTTTTTTGGTAATGTCTTTAACCAATTTACTTGTGTGTCATCGAGCTTGCCTTTTAAATAAAGATCTAGGGGATCTGCATAATAGGCGGTATCTAAACCGATAATTAACCAATCTGTATCTTCAAGAGCAAAATAACTACAACCTTTTTGTTCGGTATATTTATTGGCTGATGCCTGTTCATAATAGGAGTAGGCGCCGTTATACATTTCATGATTAGAGTTAAGCGTAAAGCTGCCTTTGCTTCCTTGAGGCCAACTATCCACTAAATTATTTATCTCTTGTTCTTTGGTGCCGGCATAATAGACATCACCCAAATAAATACTATAGTCGGCCCCTAAGGTTTGCATTTGTTCGCCGATTTTAGTGCTGGGTGCTTTGTCTCGCCAGTCGCCAGTGCCCCAATCGCCGGCAATAACAAAACTGACCTTATCGGCGATGGGGATAACTTGGGGGCATGTGTTAAACGCCGCATAGTTACGCTCTTTAATGGCATTGTTATTTTCATCCCAATGCAGCCACATGCCTTCTCTGGGTTTTTGATTCCAAATTTGCGGTAAATCAACGGTGCTAATGGTACTGTCATCGGGAAAGCCAAAGACGACCATTTTGGTTGGATTAAAAGTAGCGGTGCGACCCGGGCCTTGAGTGGGGCGAATTTTCTACCAGGCATATTTTTTCTTTTGTTGGCTTAGCCCCAATTTTGACAAAAGAATAATGGCAAAACGATAGAATAGACTTTCAACAACACCCAGGTCGTGATTTTTTTCAATGGCCTTAACAACTTTGCTCGCAGTAAAGTTTTCGCTCGTTGCGCAGTTATAAAGAAACCATTGGAATTTTTCCAGATCTAGGGTGTTAGCTGATCCCGCTAAAATAGCAACCGGCACATCATTAACTGATGCTTGATAACTACCGGTATGGCACAAAGAACAAGTTGGCTCTACAGTTGGGTAACCAATTTTTCTTTTTACTAGGCCAATGGGTAGAGACTTGCCGCCTTCGTAGACAAAACCAAATGATGTCCAATCTTTTTTCCCTTCAATTAGTTCGGGGCACATTGCCGGCATTACTTCGAATAAATATTCAGGAATGCGCGATTCGCACCTAGGCCAATTGCAGCGTATTTAAAGTGTTCTCATCAGAGGCGAATTTTGGTTGAGGCACTTTTCTTAACAAACTATGCCAGGTTTGATACCCCATAAAACCTGCGCAAACAATTACAACAAAAATACCAATGCGGAATTTTTTTGATTGAAAAGGTGCTTTTATTTTTTCGATTAAAATATGCAGGATCTTTTTACTATTTACTATTTACTATTTACTATTTACTATTGATATTTTTCCGTCATCAGGCAATCCGCGTTGCAGTAAAATGCACAACACTAAAAACATAAACCCATCAGAATACATAATGCCGGTAAAGATTTGAGAGTATTCGCTGGTGCGTACAAGCCAAATCTAAAAAATGACCGCAATCAATCTCGATAGCACGCATAATCATGAGTAGATAAACCATCGAGTGGGGTTAATCCCGGCGGGAATGTAAAATAGTGATACGCTAATAAGCAATATGCCGGCATTGTTTAACCAGGGGTAGAAAGCCTGCATGGGTAAGCCAAGCATGGGATTAAGTAATTCAGGCGCAACCAGTGCAGGGATGGCAAATAGCATATTAATAAATACACCAAGCCAGATCGCACGCTGAAACCACATTAATGAATTATTCATTTTTATTTCTCTTGTCATTATTATTTTAGTTGGCTGTTTTTTCTAAGTGATCGAGAATATGGGGATAAACATCCTGGATAGCGTTCGCGCCAAAAATGCAGTCTATATGGCCATAGCCCGGAATAACTTTTCTTGAGTATTGCTCATCGCCAAAATTTTCCTGTAGTAACTTAAATATGATTTCGGTACTTTCGGGAAGATAACATCCATTCGCTGCACCATGGATAAAGCAAACTGGCAAATTAAGGTTTTCAATATTGGGCATGTAAATATTTTCACCTTCAAAATTCACGACTACCTCTTTGCGACACATCTGGGCAATATGTTCGAATGCGCTGATTTAATTGCGTATTTTCTTTAACGAGTTCAGTGCTTGATAACATGCCACTATTTTACTCGATAATTCTCAACGATCCGAATAGTAATTTAACTTTTTATGGGGTTGCAGTTGATTAATATCGACGCCGCGCAACAGCCAGTGCAGCTGTTCTTCGCTAAGACTAACAACACGGCGACTATCTTTACGTGGCCTCTTGAACTTTTCCTTTTCAAGGCGTTTATACCATAAATAAAAGCCACTACTATCTCAGTAGTAGTATTTTCAATTTATCTCGTTGCTTGTTACAAAATAGAAACAGTGCCGAATCGAATACTGACAATTCCATGCTTTGCTCAACGATAACACTTAAGCCGTTGATTGATTTTCTGAAATCAACAGGGTCACGGTGTAAATAAACAGAACTGACATCGACAAACATCTTCATGCTAACGATGTCATCAGCGAGGACAACCGATCTGAAAAATACCTTAGCCGAAATAGATAAGCGGCTTCACTCAACGCAGAGTGTCATATCAGGCTGACTCGTTATCAACGCAGAATCATCCACTAATTGAGCACGAACAAAAGTTGAGTTTGCAGGAATAAATTTTTTACGGTGTTGGCCGCGATGGTAATAAAAATTATCCGCATTGATTTTTTTATTGCGACAAAAAGCAGCTATAGATAAACTGCTGTGTTCTTGTTCGTCAATCCAGTCAAGCCATTGTTGTTTACTGACAGTCGGTTTTATGAGGTGCTACGGTAATAGTAGGAGCAGAAAGACTAACTGACTATGTGAGTTTTGGTTAGGGTGTGGTTGGTTAGCCGCCTACATTCAAAGCAATGAATACGCAACTCATTGATCGCGGTCGCTCGAAGCTAAAAGGCTCTCTCCTTAGCCTATATTCTCCGCCACTAATGAGGATCCGGCGGTGATTGAACACATCCTTAAATATCTGAAGCAGAAAGCGGCCAATACCAATCCTCACTCTGCCGCTGGAACGAACACCACCTCAGGCTGGCTTATTCGATTACTGACCTTGGTTTCCCCACAAAAAAATAAAAGTATCAGGCGATATTGCGAAGCTGCGCAAACACCCGATCACCGGGAGGTTTGATTCAACCGTATAAAATTGCTCGAAGGTAGAGTCGAGCTTCGGCGAGATCACCAATGGTAATTGTTCGGAGATCAAAGTCTTACCTATCAATACTGAGTAAACTCTATGGCCTTAGGCTCTGGTGAATAAAAAAATTCAGCTGGGAAGCCATTAAGATCACTAGGGTCAGCAGTTGGCTCCGGCTGATCGCAGCTAAAGGTTGTTTAGTAATAGCCTCTGTCATATCCCCCAAGGAAACCGTGGCACTAGAGATACCACCTTGAGATTCCGCCTCCATATCTCGAATGAGTTTTTATCCCATTCTAAAGTCGACAAAAAGCGCTCCAAATCCGATTTAAGAATGACCCGAACATGTAGCATTGCTCCATCGATTTGCGTTAAGGTTGAGGACTCTACTAGGGTTAATGCTTCAAGATACTGTAGCACTTGAGCATAACGACTAAAATCACTGACATTATTGACTTGCAATAACACGCCCTGAGCCTCAGTTACCGCAGTGGTGTTCACCGTATAAATCGACGCAAAATAATCGGCCAATTCAATGTGCCCATCCTCACTTACCCTAAAATACTTTACCCCATCTTTATGCAGTAGCGTAAAACTACCACCCCAGCCATTTGGCTCACAGCTGAAACGGCCCGCTAATATAGCATCAGTTTGATAGCGGTTAGAGGCTAGACCTAACTGCTTACTGAACCGCTCGCTTAATCGCGCTCAAGGTATAGTCGGCGACTCTTGCAGAGACATTACCTTGATCATCAACACCATTAGGAAATTTCTCAGCCATTGCAATCAGCCAGCCTGGATCTTTTAATAAGACACCGTCGACAATCTCTTTTAGGGTTTCAGTATTAATCGATTCTTTATCAAGCCCGAAAAGTTCTAATGTATTACCCACCATTTCAAGGTGTTTGTTTTCTAAGGGTGGCGTCTTCATTTTAGTTGACGGCTGTCGTCCCAGTGCACTTAAACCCCGCTCTAAAACTTCGCGCTCGGGACTAGAAACAGATGCTGCTCCAGCTGAAGGCGGCTTGAGCAGCTGATCTTCTGACGAAAGCAAGGGCTGGCGCTCAGAAATAGGCGGTAAATGTACTCGACGTAATGGTGAAGGTTTTTCATCAGCATCTGCCGTTAGTTGGCGAGTGGCGCGCCTAGAAACAGAGGATAATGGCACTGCTGCAACGGCTGAAGACTGCTGGCTTGACTGACCACCACGAGCCTCAGGCGAGCGCTGATGCGCAGAAGTGGGTCTTAACTGTGCTCGAGGTAGCTGCGAAGCTTGTGCCGTTTTTTCATTAATCGTGCCTTTCACTTCTTCTAGCTGACTATGCAAACCCTGCAAATTTTTTGCGGCCTTAGTAATTTTAGGTCCGTCACCTGGCTTAAATGCTGAAGAGGTCCCAAGTTTGACGGCCTCGGCATAAGCTTTCTCTGCACGTGGAATCTGAACGTCTTTGAGTTCCTGACAAGTGTGCTTGAGCTTATCAAGCTCATTAAGAGGCTGTTGAGTGGAAACCTGCTGGCGCCTAACTTGTTGATCAGGAATTTGCCTCTGCCTATCGTTTCTGAGATTTGACAAATCGTCTGGTCTG
>JBLHWO010000171.1:0-7826 GCA_047629215.1 Cellvibrionaceae bacterium
GGATATCACCCAGCTGTAGCCCGGCTTTTTTTAATGCCTTCTCGCTAGCTGGCACTGGACCCATCCCCATTACCGATGGGTCAATGCCCGCCAAGCCGGTAGAGGCAACGCGTGCTATTGGTGTGAGGCCCAACTCCTCTGCTTTAGCCGCAGAAACAACCAACATACTGCTGGCGCCGTCGGTCACTTGGGATGAGCTACCCGCCGTAACCGTGCCACCCTTAGGATTAAAGGCGGGCCTTAAACTGGCCAAGGCATCCAAGGTCGTTTCAGATCGAATAGTCTCGTCTTGAGTAATCAAAGCAGGACTACCATCGGCATCGTGCCCCAAAATAGGAATGATTTCATGATTAAACTTCCCCTCTGCTGTAGCTTGTGCCGCCCGCTGATGGGAGCGCAGCGAGAATGCATCTTGAGACTCACGGGATATTTGATGCAAGACGGCCAAATATTCTGCGGTTAAACCCATTGATCCTGCGGCTTTGGCTACCGATAGACCCATCAAAGGGTTGGGATCGACTTCTTTATTCATGTCGATGTGACCCATATGCTCCACACCCCCAATGAGGTAAATATCCCCCATTCCCGCCTGTATTTGGGCAGTAGCCGTATGCAGTGCCGACATAGATGAACCACACAAACGATTAACGGTTTGCGCTGGAATCGTATGCGGCAACCCTGCCCTTAAAATAATGTTGCGCGCGATATTAAAACCCTGCTCACCACGCTGCATAACACAGCCCCAGATCATATCGTCGATCGTCTCGGGAACAATCGATGGGTTGCGAGCCAGCAAAGCATTAATTAAATCAGCGCTGATATCATCGGCACGGCGATGCCGAAAACAACCATTCTTAGCGCGGCCCATTGGCGTGCGAGCATAATCAACAATCACTGCTTGTCTTGGATCTAGTGTCATTTTATTCTCCTCCCTTCGCAGCTGTGAGCGGATAATAGATCGTGTTGTTATCGGCGTGGTGTTGCATGCAGCTAGTTACATGATATAGCTCCCCCAATGGCTCATATTTTTTTGCCATATCGCAAAATGTTTTTAAACCGATGCTATCAAGCCAACGGAAAATACCGCCTTTGAAAGGAGGGAAGCCTAGGCCATAAATCAACGCCATATCTGCCTCAGCTGGAGAAGCAACAATTCCTTCTTCTAAGCATCGCGCCAGTTCAGTCGCCATAGGAATCATCATTCGCGCGATAATTTCATCATCAGAAAAATCGTTAGCGCTGGCAACATGTGGCTTTAATAATTCATACGTCAACTCTGTTACTACCTTGCCTGGCCTGCCCTTTTTGTCTGGAGCATAATCATAAAAACCTTTACTGTTTTTTTGGCCGTAGCGATCGACTTTATAAAGAATATCCGTCGCTGAGGTAAAGTCGCGCCCCATGCGTGTAGGAAAGCCTTCTGCCATGACTTTTTCAGCATGAACACCCGTATCTATACCGACCACATCAAGCAAATACGCGGGACCCATTGGCCACCCCCACTGCTCCATTACTTTATCCACTTTTTGAAAATCCGCGCCATCACGCAACAGCATGGCAAAACCAGCAAAATAAGGGAATAAAACGCGATTAACGAGAAATCCCGGACAGTCTCCTACAACAATGGCTTTTTTACCCATCGTATTGGCATAAGCCACTGTACGCGCAATCGCAGATTCCGAGGATACTTTGCCTCTAATGACTTCAACTAAAGGCATGGCGTGAACAGGGTTAAAAAAGTGCATTCCACAAAAATTTTCAGGTCTTTTTAAAGCCGTCGCTAATAGGTCGACAGAGATTGTCGATGTATTAGTGGCGATGATGGTATCATCACTAATGTGTTGCTCGACTTCAGCTAATACAGACTGCTTAACTTTAGGATTTTCTACAACGGCTTCGACTACGATATCAATATCGGTAAAGCCATCGTAACTAAGCGTCGGTTCGATATTATTTAGCACTTCACCCATTTTTAATGGGGACATCCGACCGCGCTCAACACCTTTATTTAATAGTTTATTTGCTTCTGAAAGCCCTAGGTCAATACCCGCTTGCGCAATGTCTTTCATTTTTATAGGTACGTTTTTATACGCTGACTGATAGGCAATCCCTCCGCCCATGATCCCGGCTCCCAACACCGCCGCTCTCTCAACTTTTTTATCGGCAGTTTTAGCGATTTTTTTTGCTTTTTTAGCAATAAATTGGTCATTAAGAAACAAACCCGATAAGGCTAATGCAACGGTCGTTTGCGCCACTTTGATAAACGCTTGGGATTCAATCTTTAGCGCTGCTTCGCGATGACACGAGGCTGCCTTTGCAATCACATCAACTGCGGCAATTGGTGCAGGGTAATGAGGGCCCGCCTGAGAAGCAACAAACGCCTTTGAGGTGGTTATTGCCATCATCAATTCTGTTGGCTTGTGATGCAGGGGCGTTTGTTTCTGCTGACGACGCCCAAAGTAATCAAGACTGCCATCAGCGCAACGCTCCAATGTATTAAACGCTGCCTGCTTTAACTTTTCTTCGCTAACAACACCATCAAAAACACCGGCTTTTAGAGCAACCTCAGCTTTATTCTCATGGCCACCCGCAATCCACTCAATGGCGGTTTCAATACCGGCTATTCTAGGTAAGCGAACGGTTCCGCCCCAGCCAGGAATAATGCCTAAACGTGTTTCTGGCAAGCCAATACGTGCCGCTGTAGAACCAATACGATAATCGCACGCTAGGCATAGCTCACAACCACCTCCTAAAGCAAAGCCATTAACGGCGACAACAACAGGGAAAGGAAGGTCTTCGATGCGGTTAAAGTTAATATTACTGGAGTCAAGAATATCAACGATACCTGACTCGCCTTCGCTAAAACGGGGGGCAAACTCGCTAATATCAGCTCCCGCAATAAAACCCTCTTTAGCGCTGGTGATAAGCAGACCTTTTACATCACTCGCCTGCTTTGACTCCAAACTATCAAGCGCTGCAGACAGCTCTTTAACTGTTTGGCTATTAAAAATATTAACGGAGCTGTCAGCGGCATCAAAACATAGCTCTGCAAAAAAGTGCTCTGCACAATCATTACTATGCAGCGTGACCGATAAATTCTTGCCTTGGTATAGCATATTTACCTCATGATTAGCCTATATCTAGGCACTGAATAAACGTTTATTGTTAATTTGAAAGAAGCATTTAAGAACAAAAAATGGTTTCAATGATGCTCCGTCCATACGTGGGTGAGATACTAGCATCAAATTAGAGCGAGCGCTCGTTTTTTGGTTTTGTTTTTTAAATTAAGCCAAAAGGCTCTGGGGCTAGTCAATAGATAGCTTATTTTGAGACTTTTACACAGAAGATGATTTTTCTTTCAAGCAAGACATACCCCAAGGGCAACTAGAAAACGCACGGAAAGAAGAAATTTATATGTGATACCGTCGAGCGGCACCGAGGTAAATGACCGATTGAGGCCCTTGTTCTTCGGTGCCGCCTCGCGGGGTAAACGCCACATGAGAGTAAAATGGCTTTCATGCAAAGGTCTCATTATGAGATATCTAGTCAACTATGAGAGTGATGGCAAATAACGACAATTGCTTTTTGATCTGAGACATTACGCAATCGGTAAGGGTATAACACATCAACAAAAAAACCGTCTCCCGCCTCTAAAGTTTGACATTGATTGTTTATCATTACATCTAATGAACCTTGAACCACAAAACCACTGCAATCAGACTTTGCAATTAACATTGATGTTCCCGTATCGCTACCAGGATTGAACACACGATAAATTAGCTCATTATGGTCTTTAGGTTTTTCCTGCCCTAAACGATAAGAATCAATGCCGTCTTCGGTACCTTGAAAGAGTTCAAAACTACGATAGAAGTTACTGCTCTGATTCTGAGGGTTGAAGCTAAAGAAATCCCGCAAGGTCATCGGGATACCTTGGAGCAATTTCCCCATAGAGCTGATGGACGGGCTGACTCGTCCCTGCTCTATCATGGATACACTGCTATTGGTTACCCCCGCCCGCTTGGCTAGCTCTCTTTGTGACAAGCCATACATTTTACGGAGTTGTTGTAATCTAAGGGAAATATCTTCGTTTATTTCATCGGTCATTGTTTACAAGGTCTTGATTATGGCAAAGTCGTGATGTGAGCATTAATAATAGAAAGCAACTGCAATCAATTAATTTTTTGTTTTTTTTGAAAAAACACCCCCCGTGAACAGGCTAAACCATATCTTTGTAAAGGTTTTCTTTCGTTAAGTCAATGTCTTCACCGTAACCCTCAATACGAATCCGATTCTGATCAATATCGATTTCTTGATCCTCAAGCAACTCTTCGCCGAATTTATAAATGACCTGGTAGTTACCTCTAAGAAACTGCTGGTGATAGTCGTCCGCACGCTCACGAGTTAACTCTCGTCGTTTTTGATAGGCCGACATCGACTGTCTTCCATGTCTCTTTAATAACATAGCCTCTGTAATTTTCGGCGATAAAACACACGCTGTCGCATTGTTACCCCCGAAGCCCTTAGAGTTTAGAAAGGCAATATCCATAGGTGATTCAAGATGCCGATCTTGAATAGAAAAAGCCAATCGATCTTGAACAACGTCACCGGCAATACGATCGATGGTTTTGATGCCCGGTAAAATACCTTGGTTAAACACCCCCAAGGAGTTAATTAATTGATCTCCGCTGGCGGGAGCTAAAGAATGCCCTATGTAAGCCTTAACCGCAGTTACAGGCCAAGAATCAAGGTTAAAAGTTTTGGCGACACGATCTAATATTTCTGATTCCGTCACCCTATTTTGAGGCGTGCTTGAGCCATGAGCTTGAACAAAACTACGCTGACGAATTGCATCGTCACCTAAAAGTGAGCGCGCCGATGCCACCGCTTTGGCAACCGTAAGATAGTTACCGGGACCTGGGGCTGATATCGATTTTTTATAGCCATCGGCATTGACAAATACATCACTTACCGATCCATAAATATCGGCACCCAAGGTCAAGGCGAGCTCATCATCCATCAATATAACGTGCTGAGTAGACTCAGCAATAACAAAGCCACAATTTTCCCCAAAAGGACGGCTTGATCGCCGTAGATCGGTTTCTCCCCCATCGATCCTACGCAATTTTTCTACTGTAGCAAGCGCACCCATCGTGCCATATCCATCAACCACTTCCGGTAAAATAGGAGCTTCACTGCAACCGACCACCACTACCCGACGCCGCCCTGACTGAATATCTTCAAGACCTGCACGCAAGTTGTAAAGAAAACTGGCGCAAGCCCCTGCAATACTAGCGGTGGAACCTAAGTTACCTAAAACATACGCATTCACAAAGTCTGCCGTCATAGACCCTAGACCCAAGGCCAGTTGTTTGGTCGAAACCCTATCACCCTTTAATCGTGACTGGAGTAAACCACCAATACCGTTGCCATCTAATTGACTCATTATACTTGAGGAATAAGCGCCAATCTGATCGGGCGAAACATGCTGAACAATAGTATGCCAATCAACTCCCATAGAATTAATGGCGTCAGACGCACCAATAATTGATAACTGTAAACCTCGGGGATGAAAGCGTGATGTATAAAGATCAGCGGGATCAAAACCCTCTGGAAGTTGCCCGGCTGCCTGAACTGCTGAAGTATAGTGAGAGTCGACCGCTAAATTAACTTCTCCAGAAATAGTGACTCTAACTTTGGTACTACTGATGCCCTCTACGCTCCAACCAACAGGCAATGGCTCAGGTAGGTGGCGCTTTGATAGATCAAACTCTAAGGATTTCTGGCTAGTGTTAGACAGCGCAACATTTTGCTTTGAAGTGACGCGATTGACATCAAAGTACTCAGCGCCAATAGGACGTATTAGCGTATTGTCGCGAATATCTTGCCCATGGAGCGCTTCAATTTCTGACCGGGCAAGAGAACTCATGTCCTTTGGCTCTACGCGCTTCATCATTACGGCTAATCCCGCTAGCGTTTCCTGACGCTTGGCCTCACCTAAGCTGTCCAATACAATGCGCTGATATGCTTGATGTGAAGAACTTCTACCGGCAGCACTAAAGCCACCAAAACCAACTATGACGGGTAATCGAGCCATTATTCTATATAGACCTTTCTATGTACGTATAAATCATTAGGGATGCGCTGAACAATTAAGGGCGTAGTTTAAGCTGGTTTTATCATTTAAAATAAGGTAAAACAGACAAAAAATAAAACAATAGAGACAGAGTGATCGAAAAGACAGCTATGATAACGAATAGAGTGAAGCCGCCCGTCATTGCATTTGTATTAACAGAGCATATGTTGGCAACCAGCACGACCTGGCCAATGGATATGCTGTCAGCCGCTAATCATGCTAGCAAACGTTTCAGCCCCGAATTATTGCCATTTACATTACTGACTGTAGCGGTAAACCCTGAAGCGATTCAATGCCACTCAGGCCTACCATTACTGCCTCAAAAAACAATAGATGAATTAAGTGCTGTCGATATTATTTACCTGCCGGCGCTTTGGCGAAACCCAAAGCCTATCGTCACTGCTGAGCCTAAATTGCTTAAATGGCTAATCAAACAATTTGAATCTGGCACTATTATCAGCGGAGTGGGTACTGGTTGTTGCTTTATGGCTGAAGCCGGCTTACTTAATCATAAACCGGCGACGACTCATTGGTATTACTTCGATGCTTTCCAAAAAAATTATCCGCTTGCCGAACTAAAGCGCCAGCATTTTATTACACAAGCCGGATCACTTTACTGCGCGGCCAGCATTAACGCTCTAGCTGACTTGACGATTCATTTTATCCAGCGCTTTATGAACCAAACGGTAGCGCAACATGTACAACGACATTTTTCTCATGAAGTTAGAAAAACCTATGAAAACGTAAGTTACCTTGAAGATCACAATACTAATCATCCAGATGAAGATATTTTACAAGCACAATTATGGTTACAAGATAATATTGGAAAAAATATAACTGTATCTGAAATAGCCCAGCAGTTTGGAATGAGCGCTCGCAATTTTAGTAGGCGCTTTAAGGCGGCAATAGATAAAACCCCCATACAATACTTACACGATTGCCGCTTAAAAACAGCACAAGACTTATTGCAGTCGAGCAATCTATCTATTGGGGAAATAGCGGATCGAGTTGGCTACGCCGACCCCAGCCATTTTAATAGGTTGTTTCGTCGTAATTTTTCAGTGACGCCAAAAGAATATAGAGCAACGGTTAGAGCAAAGCTGTTCAACTCTAAATTAAGTTAACGCCAAGTTAAGTTTATAAAAAAATCATTCAACCAATTAAAAAACTTATAAAAAAGGCCTAATCAATCGGCCTTTACACTTTTACCCGTTAAACACTACTTTTGATCGAGGTAATGACTCGACCCAATTTTTATTTTTTGCGGTTTCATATACTCTGGGACTTCTCTCAATAAGCGCCTTTTAAAGCTACATTCGGCAATCCCTTGATGCAAACATTCTTTCGGCCCTGCCTCTTGATCCTTCTTACTTAGCAGAACAGCAAGCCTATTTTAATCATACTGAAGTATCTAAATATTTTAGAAAACCCCGCTACCACCATGGTAATGCAATAAATATCATCCCCCCAATAATTCGTTATTGGAAAATACTGCGGGTAAATGGGTTATTTTGATTCTATTTTTGAAACGGCATCTAGTAAGATTGCCATACGATCAAAGCCAACCGCTGAAAAATATAAAAGTGAGAAGTCAATAGTATGCAAATGCTATCCGCTTAATTAAAAGTAATAATGTTAAGCTCGTTTGTTATAAACCAAGCAGTATGTGCTCCTGCACTATTTCGAATAGTAA
>JBLHWO010000172.1:0-7789 GCA_047629215.1 Cellvibrionaceae bacterium
GCTTTTAGCGCCTGTTAAAATTGGTTTAGCTTATATATTGCACTATCATGGGGCAATGCCTTGCGGGGTCAGCGTTACTGGTGCGTTTTGTTTAAGAGGGGCCTTTATCGGCCCATAAATTCTGTATATAAAAAACCCCGCATTCGCGGGGTTTTGGTGTAGCAAAAAAGTAAATTAGCAGCTGTAGTACATTTCAAACTCAACTGGGTGAGTTGTCATGTTTAGCTTTTCAATCTCTTCTTTCTTGAGTTCGATGTACGCATCGATCATGTCATTATCGAATACGCCGCCAGTGGTTAAGAACTCGCGGTCTGCATCTAGAGCTGCCAATGCTTCTTCGAAAGTAGCGCAAACGGTTGGATACTCAGCCAGCTCTTCTGGAGGCAGGTCGTACAAATCTTTATCCGCAGAATCGCCAGGGTGAATTTTATTTTTCACGCCGTCTAGGCCCGCCATTAACAAGGCAGAGAATGCCAGGTATGGGTTAGCGGTAGGATCTGGGAAGCGAGTTTCAATACGCTTACCTTTGGGTGAGGTCACATAAGGGATACGGATAGACGCAGAACGGTTACGTGCAGAGTAAGCTAAAATAACGGGAGCTTCGTATCCGGGAATCAAACGCTTGTATGAGTTGGTTGATGCATTACAGAATGCATTTAATGCTTTAGCGTGTTTGATAATACCGCCGATATAGAACAGGGCAGTTTCACTTAAGCCTGCATAGACATCGCCTGCGAACTGGTTAACGCCGCCTTTTGTAAATGATTGGTGAACGTGCATACCGCTACCGTTATCACCTACGAGTGGCTTAGGCATAAACGTGGCTGTTTTACCGTAAGCATGAGCAACGTTATGAACACAGTACTTAAGAATTTGCACTTCGTCTGCTTTTTTGGTCAATGTGTTAGCGCCAACGCCGATTTCACATTGCCCAGCTGTGCCAACTTCATGGTGATGTACTTCGATGTATAAGCCCATGGATTCCATCGCGCCACACATAGCGGCACGAATGTCATGTAGAGAGTCGACGGGAGGAACGGGGAAATAACCGCCTTTAACACCAGGGCGGTGGCCCATGTTGCCATCAGGGAAGCTTTTATTAGAAGACCAGGCGGCTTCTTCGGAATTGATTTGATAGGAGGCGCCAGACATATCTGAGCTCCACTTAACATCGTCAAATACGAAAAATTCTGGCTCAGGGCCAAATAATGCCTTGTCGCCAAGACCAGTTGACGTTAAGTAGGCTTCAGCGCGCTGGGCGATTGAGCGTGGATCACGATTATAGCCTTCACCTGTCGTTGGCTCAACGATGCTGCAGCGAACAATAACGGTAGGCTCATCGGTGAATGGATCTAAGATTGAAGTACTGTCATCAGGCATCAAAATCATGTCTGACTCGTTAATACCTTTCCAGCCGGCGATTGATGAACCATCAAACATTTTGCCTTCTTCAAAAAAACCTTCGTCTACTTCCCCGATAGGGATGCTGACGTGCTGTTCCTTACCTACGGTGTCTGTGAAGCGGAGATCAACCCACCTTGCTTCGCTTTCTTTGATTAGGTCAAGAGTATTTGCCGACATTGTTCGTCCTCCGAAATGGCTGTCTTTGTAAAATATTTGTTTATAACTATGTGCTGCTCTCAGAGTTGATACTGAATGCTCTGCTTACAAGCTAATATGAGTTGCCCCAGGTTCACGCAATATAGCAAAGTTTGTACCATAAGCTCCATTTGGTTGAGAGCTGTAATATCAACGCTTTGCGGGCGAGGGGCATCAGAAGCAAATAAACATGCGAGCTATTTTAGAGCAAAAAATAACATCGCGCACTATTTTATTGCTGATGTTACCGCTATTGCCCTGGTATTAATCCGCGAAGGCGAAGCAGTGTAACTCGTCTAGATGAAAAGCGCGATGTGGTAGTATGTCGTATTTTTATTTTAGTTAAAGCGCGAGTTAAATTGCTTATGGTATCCCGCAATCTTGTTTCCGCATCAGGAGACATTTTAATAACAGATAATGATTACGATAAAGTGGCAAGCTTATTGGGGCGTTCTCCCAGGGGTTTGCGCTCCATTCCTGTTCGTAGCCTGAGCGGTGAGCCTGTCGTTATACAGGTGTCTTCATTAGTCGATAATAAGCCATTCCCAACTTTATTTTGGTTGGTTGATAGGCAGTTGAGCTATGTCATAGATCAAGTAGAGGCGGGAGGATTAATTGCAGAGTTTCAGGCGAAAATTGATGAATCAGAAGAGCTGCAGCAGGCGATGGCGGGTGATCACAAGGCGCATATCGGTCTTAGATGTGAGCTGATGTCATTGGAAGAAAAGCAGTCAATCGAAAAGTTAGGCTTCGAGACTGTGTTTAATCGGCGCGGTATCGGTGGGATCGAAAACTTTACGCGTATCCGCTGCCTTCATACTTACTATGCTTCTCATTTGGTCAGCCCTAACGCGGTTGGCAAGCTGTTAGATAGTTATTGGCTAGAAAATGACATCTCTTTTGTTCATCTTCCCGCGAGTACTTGTTAACCGTTCACTCTTCTCGTTTATGTCTAATGAGTTATTCCTGAAAAATTCATCTATGTACATTCTCTCGTGTTGTTCTATCGGTCAATGACGGGCCACCCTTGGCTTATGCGTCGACTAATTTTTAGCGTTACCTGAAAAGTGGTCTTTTAGCGTCTACACTTAGTAATATCTAACACGTGTATTTGGTAAGAGACATTGGCTACTGACGAAAATATTGAGCCAGAAAAGGCGGTCCCCAAAAAAGTAAGCTTTAGTGAACGCTTGGTTATAGCCAAGCCATGGCTTCTGGTTGGGGGTTTGATACTACTGCTTGTTATGCTGATGGTGACCTCTATTGTGACGGGGTTGATGGTGACGGGGGTTATTAATATTAACCCTGACAACAAGCAAGTAGTGAGCAGTATGGGAGACGCTATGTCTATCTGTGAGGGTGCGATACAAGATGAGCAGGGCGCTTTGCTCCAGGCTTTTGCGGTAGATGATTTGTCTAGTCATGGGGATGATGCGTCAGGGGGTTATCGGCTTTTTTATAAGATCAACAAATATAGAGATGTCAGCAGGCAAACCGGTGTTGATAGGTTCTATGTTAATTGCTTTGTTTCAGCCAAGGGACGCATTAAAAGGTTAGATTTTATCGAAGACAAAGTCTTTGTCCCAAGAGCCGCTCGTAAGTCTAAAGGTAATGAAATCGGCTTGTAAGTCTTTGGCTCTTAGAGCGCCTCACTGATATCTCTTTTTTCTGATGTGCATGGTGTGCTAACTAAGCCTTGCTTGATTGTGGCTTTTTGTTGTGCACGGGCCTATTGAGCTTCATTTTAATGTGTTTGCAGGAGACGGCTTCCAGCTATTGATGAGTAATTCATCTTATTGGTTAAAATTTACCTATTACTTGAGAGTATTCCCCCGTATAATTTCCGCCTTGAAAATAAAGCTCTTGTAATGCAACCCCCCACCTGGATTCCCCTGTGATTGAGAAACTCCGTAATATCGCGATTATCGCGCACGTCGACCATGGCAAAACTACTCTTGTCGATAAACTCCTAAGCCAATCTGGCACCCTAGAACGTAAAGATCAGGGTACAGAGCGTCTTATGGACTCCAATGATCAAGAGAAAGAGCGTGGTATTACAATTCTCGCTAAAAACACAGCGATTGAGTGGAATGATTACCACATCAACATCGTTGATACCCCAGGACACGCCGATTTTGGTGGTGAGGTAGAGCGCGTACTGTCGATGGTCGACTCGGTATTGCTATTGGTTGATGCCGTTGATGGCCCTATGCCGCAAACTCGCTTTGTGACCTCAAAAGCCTTTGAACGTGGCCTGAAGCCGATTGTTGTCATCAATAAAGTCGATCGGCCCGGTGCTCGCCCCGATTGGGTTGTGGACCAAGTTTTTGACTTGTTCGATCGCTTGGGTGCGACTGACGAGCAATTAGATTTTCCGATTATTTACGCTTCTGCATTAAACGGTATTGCCGGTTTAGATGTTGATGATTTAGCTGATGATATGACGCCCCTGTTTCAAATTGTTGTTGACCAAGTGCCTGCCCCAAAAGTAGACCGCGATGGTCCATTCCAAATGCAGATATCGGCATTAGATTACGATAGCTACGTTGGCGTCATTGGTGTTGGCCGCATAACCCGCGGTTCTTTAAAGGCTAACCAGCAAGTGATTGTTCATTCTGCCGATGGCAGCGAACGTAAGGGTAAGGTCTTAAGCGTTAAAGGTTACCTTGGTTTAGATCGTATAGATGTCGAATTAGCTAAAGCGGGTGATATTGTTTGTATTAACGGTATTGATGGCTTAGGTATTTCCGATACTCTGTGTGACCCAGATAATATAGAAGCTCTACCACCATTGAGTGTTGATGAGCCAACGGTTAGCATGACGTTTAGAGTGAACAATTCTCCCTTTGCTGGATTAGATGGTAAATACGTTACCACACGTAATATCAGTGAGCGTTTGCAGCAAGAGCTTATTCACAACGTGGCTCTGCGAGTTGTTCCTGGCGATACGCCTGATAAATTTAAAGTATCAGGCCGTGGTGAGCTGCATTTGTCGGTATTAATTGAAACCATGCGTCGAGAAGGTTTTGAGTTGGGGGTGTCTCGCCCTGAAGTAGTCCAAAAAGAAGTCGATGGCGTGATCCAAGAGCCCTACGAGCAGGTAGTGATCGATGTTGAAGAGCAGCATCAGGGTTCTGTAATGGAAGAGCTTGGCTTACGTAAAGCTGAGATGACCAATATGGAGCTAGATGGTAAAGGCCGAGTTAAATTAGAGTTTATTATGCCTTCGCGGGGCTTAATTGGCTTTCGTGGCCAGTTTATGACGATGACTTCTGGCTCAGGTATTATGACTAGCGTGTTTGATCATTATGGCGCAGTAAAAGATGGCGTATTGAAAACTCGTCAAAATGGTGTGTTGATTAGTATGGTTAAAGGCAAAACCGCAGCCTATTCACTGTTTAACCTTCAAAGTCGTGGTCGTCTGTTCTTGGGTCATGCGATTGACGTGTACGAAGGGCAGGTGATCGGTATCCACTCACGTGAGAATGACCTAGCAGTTAACCCCATTAAAGGTAAGCAGCTGACAAACGTTCGTGCATCGGGTACTGATGAAGCCTTAACCTTGTCGCCACCGATTACTCATACTCTAGAGCAAGCGCTGGAATTTATTGAAGATGATGAGTTGGTAGAGGTTACGCCACACCATATTCGCCTTCGTAAAATGCACCTCACCGAAAATGATCGTAAGCGTAATAAGAAGTAATTTTCTTTATAAGTGACAAACTATTGCTATTTATTAGTGGTGCCGTGGTCTTGATTTAGCTTGCTTCATAATCATAAGAGACTAATGGATAGCTAATAAATAGCAAAATATAATTGGCGGCCTCTCGCTACAATACGAATAGCTGTTAGTTTAGTTAAGGTGTTTAAAAAGATCACTTATGAAAGTTCGCAATCCTGTCAAAGTCTATAAATCCTTTGTGCGTGAAAAAGCGATTAGCCGTGCGCAAACACGTATCTTATTGGCTGGGCGTAAGGCCGACGAATTTGCAGAAGAAGAATTAGAAGTTATTGTCAGGGAAGAAGAAGATAACATTAACAGCAGTATCCGCCAAAAAGGCTTACTTGCCGTCTTAGCCGCTCTAGGCTTTAACTTGTTTTTTTGACGGGGTTTTAGGCGATAAGCATGTGGCATAATCTTATCAAAATCACATTGGTTTCCTGTGTTTGGAGGCGCTATAAACGCACCATTATTGCATTACCTCTGCTGCTGCTTTACTTCTGGTTAGTCAATCTGGTTCACCATGATATCATCGCCTATGCGACCTTAAACAATGATACAGACTGGTTAGCTTGGTCATTCTTATTCAAGTGGCTTTTTATATTGTTGGGTGTCGCGGTGTTTGCCCTTGTACACGCAGGCGCCAAAATCGAAGGTGAGCGTCAGCTAGAAAATTCTTTAAAAGAAAAGTTAAAAAAATCAGAGCAAGAGCAGCCAAATACAGTATCGCCAGAACTTGATGGTATGTTTGATCGTATTCGTAATAAAAAATCACTTCGCTCAAAAGCCGATATAGTGTTGGAAAAACGTCAGTAGTGGTTCGGTTCTTTAAGTCAATCCTACCCTCACCATAATTCATCATAATTCCCCTCTAATCTATCATAATCGATCCACTTATTTTCCCCTTTTGTTTTGTTTAATAGACATCAACGGAGGCGGTGTCGTCTCTTGTATTAGAACCCGAGAGGATAAAATGATGAAAAAAACACTGTTAGCAAGCAGTATCGCGCTGGCCGTAGGCATGGCATCAAACAACGTGAGAGCCGATGATAATTTTTATGCGGACAATGAGTTTTATAGTGAAGGCACTGCTGAAATACCTACGGTAAAAGAAGGTGTGGTATTTGGTTCGGCTGCAATTGTTGGCGGTATAGTGGCAGGCCCTTTGGGTGCTATGGTGGGTGCAATTGGTGGTGCAATACTGGGTAAAGAGTTAAATAAAGCGGATCAATATGAGTTCGCTTCTGAAGGTTTGGAAGAGAAAACAGGCGAGCTAAGCAATATCAATTTAGAAATGTTGGCGTTAAAGACTCAATTAGCCACATTACAAAATCATAAAAATGAAATAGAAGGTTTGGTGATAAATGAATTGGAGTTTCAGCTACTTTTCCATACCGGTAACGACACCCTAGATGAAGAAGCCATGCGCAGGTTAGATAATCTGGCCTATTTTTTAAAGCTTAACCCGAAGCTAAATGTTCGCCTACATGGGCATGCTGACCCAAGAGGCACCGATGGCTACAATAATGTTTTATCGCAACACCGAGCGATTAATGTTCAAAATGCCTTAGCGTTTTATGGTGTTGAACGCGAAAGAGTGGAGCGTTATTCCTATGGTGCTAATAAATCGACTGCAATGAAGGGTGATGCTGATGCTTATGCATTAGAGCGTAAAGTAACGGTACAAATTATTACTGAAAATGTTGATGAATTTGCTGTTGTGGATTAAGGCTGTGTGAATACATTGATGGAGCCACAAGGAGGTGATTAAAAGGATTTAGTAAAGTAAGAAAAATAATGGCTCTCCGCTTGCCCAGTTACGGCGCCCGCTTGAGGCCTCGCATGATTCCCATGCATGCATGGGGAGGTGGAATGAATGCAGGTTTACATGGAGTAAAAACCGGTCCAGGTTATAGTGCGGTTGCGCTTCTCGGGACGCCTATCTAACCCGCCCATATTGGCCCGTTCGGCCTCTGCTTTCTTGCGCGCTTAGCCGGCGTGATTTGAACACGGCACTTGCTATTTGCGCCAAATATAATCTGGGAGAAAATATTGATTTGTACCGGGCATAGTAGATTCCTTTCTGTAAAGTGATCTTTTTTAAACCAAAAACCCCTATTTAAGTGTGAATACTGACTAACCTGTATGTATTTAGCTTTATTTTCAAATAGTTAGCTTGGTCCGACCCCTGTTGCCTTGGACTTAGAGCCAAGAACAGCTGCACTGGCTGTTGCGCGGCTTCGATATTAATCAACTGCAATCCGGCAAAAAATTACATTATTACTCGGGATTTTGATTGTAATCGAGTAAAATAGTGGCATATTATCGACCAATGAACGCGTTAAAGAAAATACTCAACTTAAGAAAGTCATTGATCAAAAAGACCAAGGTATCACGCTACTCGAAGAAATGCTGAACCTACAACGCTGTAAAGATTATGGTGCGTCGAGTGAGAAAGACTCAGGTCAA
>JBLHWO010000173.1:0-7776 GCA_047629215.1 Cellvibrionaceae bacterium
CGTGTTGCGGAAAGCGTACCGCATCAACCGGAAAGCCTGAGCGCAAGCGTAAGTTAAAACTAAATTTTTCTGTTACAACTTCGTCGCGAGACCAAAATGAATTTTTTACTTCATCTACGCCGCCATCTTCAAGCGGGTAAACATAGCGGCCAACACTGGTATCGACATGAGCGGCTTGAATATAAACCAAACGAATACGCACGTCAGCATTAGACTGCTGGACTAACGGCAATATCAAAGGTGCGGTAGTCATCTTTTTCGGCTAAAGCAGCTTCGCGGCCCGTTTGTTTTTCTTGTTTGTAAATCGTTCTCGCTTGTTCTTTTTCAACGACTTCACCCATAATAGGTCTGCCATCTATCCAATAAGTAAATTCGCCCAAAGCGACTTTTTCTGTCACAGGGAAAGAGTAAATAGCCTCTAAATACTGTGGGTTGGGGTTAAAGTAAAATGCTAAAAGTCATATCAAGTACGACGTTTAGTGGCATTTGATACGACGTTAATACTGTTTGATGTGGTGTGATGGAGTATTATTTTTGTATTGAAGAGTTTTATTGCTAGGCCATATTTTACGCAAAATCATCCGTACGAAAATCAAATGCAATAGTAATACGGTCTTGCTCGCTTTCAAAAGGGATTGTTCGATGATAGAAGTAAGAGGGAAACAAGACTAAGCTTCCACCGAGGGGCTCAATTACCTTAATGCTGCCTTGATCGCCCTCTGGGTAAAAGAAAGGTGCTCGCCCAAACTCAATGCTACCAGCTTGGTTCCCTCGATTGGTGGGTAAATTGACGTAATAAACTCCGCTTATCCAAGCGGTATCATGTATATGCCCTTCTTGATGTCCTTGGTTACCTAACTTTGTAACCCAGCCACTGATCGTTAACTCTGAAAACTCGGGGATATGTTGTAACCACGGGTGTGATGATTGTTGGTCAATATTTCTGTGGTAGGCCGCTACCGCACTGCGTATTGCATCAGATAGTAGTTTAAACGGCCCTGATGGTGAGACAAAAACCACATCTTTACTGGTATTGCCTTTCTGGCAAGAGTGACTTACGCCGGAAAAATCCAAGCCCTTATGCTCATCGATATGTTGGGTAAGTTGCTGGTTAAAATCCGCTATCGTGTCATACCCCTCCGGGGTGTCTATATTGGATATCGCTAAGAGTTCGTCCAGTTTAAATAAATCATTTGCGGCAGATTTATCGCCTTTCCCCGATAAGGCAATGGTTTTATCGGATAGTAGTCGTCGGTCTTCTGGGCGCTTGCTTAAACCGAGGTCGCAGTCAATGAGGGCAGACTCGTAATTACTATTCATCAGCTTAGCCGCCGCCAAAGTACTTAAAGCCTGTGATGACGGTTGCATCGTCACTAATTGCTCAGCTGCTTCAAGTGCGGCTTGGGGGCGTTTTAAACGTTTATTAACATAGCTAAGCTGATAAAGAACCGTTGGATTATTGGGCTTCAGTTTGTTGCTGGTCGCCAATTCATCCGCCGCATCTTCAAAGTAGCCTGTCTCAAATAATAGATTACTTAAGTTCAGTCTCAGCTCAGAATCGTTTGGAGAGAATTCTACGCTTTTCCTGTAGGCTGCAATGGCTTCAATAAATTGATGTTTACGTTTAAACGCTGTGCCTAAATTGTAGTGGGCGTCGGCACTAAAGGGCTGGTTGTTGACAACGTCTTTATAAAGGGCGATAGCTTTATCAATTTTGGTTTTTTGCAACTGTAACGCCGCGGCCAAACGTGTTTTAACAGTGTCATCTTGTGGCGTTAACCGTAAAGCAGACTGATAGGCCTTTTCCGCCTTGGCGGCTTGTTGTAGTTGTATATGTAAATCGCCTTGCATGAGAAAAACATCGCGATCTTTAGGTTTGCGCTTGCTGGCTTTTTCTAAGGCTCTAATCGCAGATTCATGTTGGCCCCTTTGATTTTCGATTTGAGCAAGTAAAATGCAAGGTTCACTCTGTTTGGGATATTGCTTAATGATTTCTTTGCACTGCTTAATAGCTTCATCAATTCTTTTAGATTGAAATAGATGATGAGCATGGCTAAGCGCTTGCTTGAGTGAATGATTCATATTTGTTATTTTAATTCTAACGTTATGTGGCAGGACAACTGATAGTAAAGACGGTTTTCGTTAGTAGGCGTCTACGTTTATGACCAAATAATAACGATAACAGATATACAGCTTAAATGAACGTGACTGCAAATAAAAACAGATGGTCGTGATCTGTAGTCATCATTGATACTAGGAAGTCTATGTAATCCACAGTATTAATCTTACTGAGCTGCACTCGGGTTAAACACTATGCTTAACACTGTGGCTCATTAGAGGGCTTGCCCAATTCAATAAGTAATTTATCTCGGTGATTCTATGCTGATCTTAACGCGATTAAGTATAGTGGTAAGGTGTTTGTAAACGCTAACGAATAATATGATAGGAGCCGGTATGAAGACAAACAAGCCCGCTCCTAAGTTGGTTGCCATTGTGGCATAAGCACTTTTTTAAGACCCATATTGTACCAAGCGGCAGACGTTAAAGGCACACCGTTAGGCAGCATGGATGGCGAATTTTGCCAGCTTGACCGCTCGAAGACCCGGATGGTAGACGCGTACTCTATGAGCAAAGTACCAGTGCACATTCCCTTAAGCGGCGTGACTATCATTTTTGATGGAGAAGGGAAATGTAATAAGGGTTGTTAAGCTTCTTAGTTTATAAGTTATAGAATAGTGTTGAAAGGGCAGTCAGCGCTGTGCAGGATGTTGTGTGTGTGGCCGGAATGACGAGAGGGATAAGGTTATTTAACAGCTTAAGTGGGTGGCATTCATAGCTGATCCCTTAAAGCTCTACTGGGCTTCAAACGCCTTTTCGAACAGTAGAGCTTGCTTAACTAACGGAAATAGAGTACTGTATAAAAAAACAGTAAAGAGAGGTTTTAACGATGGCTGTAGTTGCAGTTTGGAAATGTGATAGAGATGGTAAAATGTTTTCTGATAAAAAAGATGCTGAAGAATACGACAAAATGTTAGAGCTAGCGGCTAATATAGCCCAGTTTATTGAACAACACATCCCTAAAATAGATGAATCCATTAGTGAAGAGATCGGCATTTTATTAGCTAAGCACAGGGAAACATTAGCAAAAGCGTGTAAGGGGAAACCTGAATTGCTATTGGGTACGGAAACTGCAAAAGTGGAAAATGTTACTCCCTTGGTTGCAAGTCAGTAGTAGGGTGAGCTTACAACGTTCCTCAATGCCGTAACCATAACGAACACAACGGCAGGTTAGGATAAGTAATAGAGTTGACCCCCATTGAGTCAAGCATAAGCAAGCGCTAAACTGGTTTTTTTGTAGGACCTAGCTTTTGGTTAGTCATTACTGTTGTCACTTGGTGCAATATCGCACAAAGTAACACCGCTGGAATTATTTTGGAGAGATTATGGCAACAGTCAGAAAAATCATTTCATTCACAGGTCAGCAAGATGGGTAGATTAAAGCTCCCCATTGCTAATGGGGATTATGCGAGTGACAGCGAATACGTCCAAGACCTATCCTGCGTGATCAGTAAGAAAATGAAAAGTTTCAAGCCCCCAAAACTACTATCTAAAATGGCCCTGGTAGCGGGGTCAGTAACAGAAGCGTTAACGATATAATGCAAGATGTTGAACAGCGATTGATGGCAGATGGAAAACTACCGTTTAAGTAAAAAAGTCGATACAGCCTTATCCAGAAATTTATTTCCCCCCTGTATGAATGTGGCATTCTATATTTTGGTTGAGCGCAAGATCAAGGCTATCTTGTTGGTCTCTACGATCACCTTCAAATTCTGGCGAAAACCCCCTTGCTTGGCCGTGACGACACTGAACTAGCAATAAAATTAAGGTGCAGTTATTAGTCCCATGTCATTTTTTATAAACGATAATGACGGCTTATTCATCATTCGACTATTGCGTAAAGAAATGGATTTGATGCGCCGCTCTTAAGAGCTCCTTATTAATTGGAGCCGCTTAATGTTTAATCGGGTCTGTCCAGAATAGAATTTTAAGATTGTGCGCCCCAACTTAGAACAAATCACTGTAATGCCGATCTTCCCAAAAAAATTACTACTGAAAAAGACAGTCACTCATAAAAATCTGGGATTAAAGGCGTTTACCGGTGAAGGGCTAACAAAAAACAATACTTTGCAAGCAGTATAAGCTCAAATTTGAAGAGTAGCACCAGCACCGATTAACGCAGAGGAAGGTTATATATCGTCATCCGGCAGCGGTTTTGTTAGCGCCCTCTGGATATTGTTGAAGTGATCTTTCATTAACAGTATTGAATATTTCTTACTTTCTGTACTGTATTTTCTTTAATATCGTTCATCACTAAAGGCTGATAATGAGTAATCATAGGCTGCGCGATATTTTTCATATCCGCATCGCTATTCTGGTAAAAACAAATATGTGTTGGTTTACAGGCTCTTACTGCACTGCCTATGGTGTATTTAATATTACTAAAATCTATAGTACAACCAATATAGATTATCTTTAGCTGGTATTCGTCATCTCCACTCACATTACACCCACCACCATACCGCTCTAAGCGTGTATACACATAAATCCCGCTTTTATTCTGCCATTCAGATAAATTCTCAGAAACTGTAAACAAAAGGCATTGCATCGAATAAATACCATCGTAAAGTGCTATTTCAGGTCTCTTTTTCATTATATTCTCGATCTTATTGGTATACGCGAATGATGAGCGGTGGCTGCACTGTTCACGTTCTAATTTTCGTGGCGATGCACTCAGTCGAAAGCGCTGCAGTTATTTGTTGTTAATCGTTTAAAAAAGTTCATATTATACTTAATAGTTTGGTTAACTAAATGTATGCAAAAAAAAATTCTTGGTAACCTCAAGCACATTTTTATGGTTGTATAGGGGCTTATAGCATTCAATTAGTGACAAATATAAAAAATAGGTTCGATTGGCTTTAAGTAATAAACACAGGGAAGCAGCTGGCGGGTAGCAGGGATCAGGAAACGAGGAAGGCTGTAGTGGCCAACCTTTTTTGGCCACCCAATTAGGGGTCTTCCAATAAAATGCTTCCATTTGATTCGGCGACAACCTCAAATTATGGCTATGGGGCCTTACCGAGTTGTAGTATTTGTAAAGATAATCTTGCGTTGAGTCATTAGCGCCCGTTTCATTGTCATAAGCTTTTTTAGTCTGTTTTCAGGCTCCTAAAAAACGGTCCATTGGGGTATTGACGCTGTTTTTGAGCTTTTCTTTGTTAGTCTGAAGCACGATTGGATATTGAAAGTGCATCAACCAATAAGGCAGTATAAGAAAGAAGATGTTACTGCTTACATTTGTTGTTACAACATTGACTGGTTAACTCAGCGAATGACGACATATCACCTGTAATATTTGAATTATCCGGGTTGAATGTGTCCAGTATGACTGGACCAGAACAGATCAGAGCAGTTCGAATAATGCTACACCAACGGCTTATTTTTCCTCGCCTTATTTTGGTATTTCATCGATGTGCTTCAGATCAAATATTTGAATAATATCGTCGAGCAAGACCATCTATGCATAAAAAGAATTACTTAGCCTATGCTCGGCTTTAAAACATTTTACTCAACAAGTGCTACGCTCGAAGGCATAGAAATAGCTCATGAGATCCACAAGAGCCAGCTTATCGATAATCTTCTCCCTGCTCATGAACAATTTATGGCCATAGCAGGATAATTATGTCTGGCAGATAAGTGCGCTTCGACCTTTGGGAATATTTTCGACAGAACCATAAAAGTAGTTATTTATATTTCAAGCTTTAGCTATTGAATGGGTTATTTGTATTGTTGGTGCGTTTTATATTATTTTGTCAACTATTCTATCTTTTTAAATGTTCATCAAACAAACTGTATTGCCACTGCCTTAAGGCAAGCACCACCGTTACCCCTGCTTTATTATCAAATGTCTGTGGCATATCTTCCTTTATTAACTCATTAAAGCTATTGGCCATTTTTTGCATTAATTTGTGTGCCTCTATATTAGAAGCTTTGGTGAGTAGGCCGTTTAATACAATGAGTTTTTCGGTTTCTTTGTCGAAGCGGCATTGAAAAAATGCTTGCTTTAACTGGGTTTGATAAAACTGTTGCATGGGGCCATTGGGTAGCCACAAAAATTGGGAGCAATTAATAATTTAATACGGTTTTTGGGGAGCAGTTAGATAATTTTTAAGCGGTCTAGGCTGGCGAGTTTTTGAATGCAGTCAGTGACCTTGATGCCGTACTTATTAATTATATCCTTATAGCTGAGGCCGTTGATAACATTGGTGGTAATCAGTAATAATAAGGGGTCGTTGATAATCTGTTGTTCTTGCTCCTGGGTAAGCTGTACGAGTTGCGGTTGTTCTTTTAGCATTGCCTCTACGAGGTCGGATATTTGTAAATCAATGAGTTGGCCAATAGATTCTAAGCCTTGCAAGGTAAAGCGTTGTTCGGCAAATAAGCGTTTTACGGAGGCTTCGCTTAGGTCTAGGGCGACATCGATATAGGTTAGGCCATGGGCTTTGAGCTATTTTTTTGGAGTGCCGACTAAGGAGGCTATTTGGGCCATTGCATGATTCCTTATTTACTTGTTTATTGTGTATGAAGAGCGATGAGCCTAAGTGTTAAAAGGTAGCATGTTATGATGCTTTTGGTGAGCTATGATGACACTTTCCATTAAAAGGTTGCATGGTTAATGCTTTCTACCCATGCTGCTATTTTTCAAAGTACTGATGTAATAGCGCTGGTTTATTAGTGCTCTTTGTTATGCATTTATTCTCAGCGCGATTGATTTCTAATATTGATCTTTACCCTTGATAATACCTATTACATAAATGGATGCCTGACTATGCCAAGCTTATTAAGAACACTGGGGGCCTTACCTTTTCTGATAGCGGTCTTTCTTAATGCCTTTATTGATCTTGGTCATAAAATTATTATTCAGAATACGATCTTTAAGGTTTACGATGGCCCAGAGCAGATGATTTTAACGGCTGTTGTTATTGGCTTGATTTTACTTCCCTTTATTCTTCTGTTTAGCCCGGTTGGTTTTGTAGGTGATAAGTACCCTAAAAATAAAATTATGCAGGCAGCGGCGTGGGCGGCGGTCGGTTTAACCTTGGCGATTACTTTTTGTTATTACATGGGGTGGTTTTGGCCCGCCTTTGCAATGACCTTTTTATTAGCGGTTCAATCGGCATATTGTTCGCCAGCTAAATTGGGTAATATTAAAGGCTTATTTGGTAAGCAGCGCTTGGCCCAAGCAAACGGTTTGGTACAAGCCACTGCAATTATAGCCATCCTTTCAAGTACGTTGATATTCTCGATTGGCTTCGAGCATTTTTTTCGCAAACGAACTATGTCGAAGGCGTAAGCAGTAAAAATGATATTGTAAAATTCTTAGTGCCCATTGGTTTCATCTTGGTGGCTAACAGTATTTTCGAGTTGGTGATGACGTGCTTTATACCGCAGCATGAAACTACGGGCGAGAGTAAAATATTTGTTATGAAAGACTACCTCACAGGTAAGTCTGCTGTTAATAATTTAAAGCCTTTAAAGCACCGTCATGCTATTCGCCAAGCGATGATTGGTTTGGCGTTGTTTTGGTCGGCAGGGCAGGTGATGCTAGCGGCCTTTCCCGCCTTTGCAAAAGTTACTTTGGGTGAAACCAATACCATAATAATTCAAGCTATTTTAGGTGTGAGTGGTATAGGTATTGCACTGGGTGCGATATTAGCG
>JBLHWO010000174.1:0-7761 GCA_047629215.1 Cellvibrionaceae bacterium
TTATTTGTACTGATGTCGGTATTAAGCGCCTGATAACCACAATGGGTTTAGATGATGTTTGTGAGTTGATAGACCAGCCGCCGAAAGGCTATTGTAAAATTACTGACTTTGTTAGTTTAAATGAAGTCGACGCCAGCTATGATGAAGAGTTGATAAAGGCCAAAATACTAGAATCCCATAGTGTGCTAATGGAATTAAATGAATCTAATCGCGAGACCTTTAAGGATCTGGTGCAAACCTTAAAATTTGGTTAGATCAACTGCTCGTTTGATCTAACATTGTGTGCACAGTTTCTTTTTATTTAGCTTATCCATTTAGGTGAAAAGCTTGTTATATAAACACTTTCCACCTAAAAAAATGTCCGCTATTTCTTATCTCTCCCGTCTCTTCCCCGAACTTCTACCTGAGTGAAATCCTTGTGGCTGAAATGAATCAAGTCAGCGATACGACGAATGATATGTTCTTCGTATTTATTGAGTTCATCGTCGGCATAAGCTACTTTCCATAAGCCAGTCACCACCACCATTTTTCGATAATAACTGCATTGTTGATTTATTTGTTGTGTAAAATCATAAAGAGAAGCAGCGTCGGCTGATGCTTTTTTTCCTTCATCGGCAAGAGAGAGAGCCTCCTGTTGTGAAAGGCCACATTCGTTCATCAATAATAATTGTAACTGTCGTCATCCTTTCTTGTCTAGATTTCGATCAATTGTCGCCACTTCAATTAAAAGCGCTGCAATCGCAAGGTTAAGTTCATGCTCAGAAAGTGTCGCAGTTTCTGTTGGGGTTTTGAGTTTCTCAAATAATGTCTCTGGTGCTTTTATTGTAATCGCTTTTAATGTTGATGAATGAGCTCTTCTAGTTTTATTTGATCCTTAATGAAATTACGGATACCTTCGGCTAACTTTTCCGTTGCCATTGCATTTTCATTGAATTGATAGCGAAAATCAGTTTCAGTAAGGGTAATTTTTTCAATAGGATCACCTAGATTGTCACGTGATAAACTGCGTCCAATTGACTCTTTACTTTGCTGTAATTCCGATAACAAGTCAGGGCTTATCGTTAATCGATCGCAACCCGATAATGCGAGTATTTCGCCGCTATTGCGGAAACTTGCTCCCATTACAACGGTGCTGATGCCATGCTGTTTAAAATAATGGTAAATTTCTGTAACAGAAATAACGCCAGGGTCTTCTGAAGGTGCGTATTCTGTTTTACCGCTATCTTTTTTGTGCCAATCGAGGATACGGCCAACAAAAGGAGATATTAAATAGGTTCCCGCATCAGCGCAAGCAACCGCTTGGCTTAGGCTAAATAATAAGGTCAGGTTGCAATTAATACCTTCCTGCTGAAGTACTCTTGCTGCTTGAATACCTTCCCATGTAGATGCAATTTTAATTAGAACGCGTTCTTTGTCTATCCCTTCAGACTCATAAAGATCAATTAGTTTTCTTGCCTTTCTGATAGTGGCATCGGTATCAAATGACAAGCGCGCATCGACTTCAGTTGATATCTTTCCGGAAATAGTGGACAAGATTTCACAGCCAATCATTACAGCAAAGCGGTCCATCGCAAGGTTGATTTGCTCAGCCGAAATAGAGGAATGTTGCTTTGCCCATTGGATAGCTTGAGTTAATATATCTCCATATTGACTAAGCTGTGCGGCTTTATAAAGTAGTGACGGGTTAGTGGTTGCGTCCAATGGTTGATAAAGTTTAATCGCTTCAATATCACCCGTATCGGCAACAATATCGGTCATTGTTTTCAATTGATCTAGAGTTGATAGCATAGTGTATTCCAATTTATATTAATTATTTCATTAATAGTTAGTCGATAATTTTTCCTAAAGCATCTTCTAAAATAGCAGTGCTAGCCATAGTTTTATAAACATTTTCGCTAATATGACGACGAAAAGCCTTACCTCCTTTTTGGCCATGAAATAAGCCAAGTATATATTTTGTCATATGGTGTAAACGAGTTCCATTTTCCATTTCTATTTTGCAGTAATCAATATAATCCAAGCAGATTTCTTTACGTGTTTTGTGTTTCGGTGTGTCGACGCCAAACAATAGCTTATCAACTCCGGATAAAAGGTAAGGGTTGCTACAGGCTTCACGTCCAAGCATAACCCCGTCAACTTTTTCTAAATGCTCTTCGCATTCGTCTAATGATGTAATCCCACCATTGATAATAACCTTTAAATGCGGCATTTCTTGCTTTAACTGATAGACAAAATCGTAACATAGGGGCGGTATTTCCCTATTTTGTTTAGGGCTGAGCCCTTGTAGCCATGCTTTACGCGCATGAATGATAAACGTGTTACATCCTGTAGCCGCAACAGTTTCAACAAAGTGGGCTAAGCCAGTATAATCATCCATATTATCGACACCAATACGGTGCTTGATAGTGACAGGAATAGTCGCTGCATCTTGCATCGCTTTTATACCATCGGCAACCTTGTTTGGATGCATCATTAGGCAAGCACCGATTAAACCATTTTGTACTCTATCGCTGGGGCAGCCACAATTTAGATTGATTTCGTCATAAGCCCATTTTTCTGCGAGTCGGGCGCAGGCAGCTAATTGATTGGTATCGCTTCCACCAACTTGTAATGCGATGGGGTGTTCATTGGGGTGAAAGTGCAGAAATCGATCTTGATCGCCATGAATAAGAGCACCGGTCGTAATCATTTCTGTATAAACACGAGTTTGCTTGGATAATAGTCGCCATAAATAACGGCAATGCCGATCACTCCAGTCCATTAAAGGCGCTGTACAAAAACGGTGACTAGTAAGGGGGTTCATTTGATTAGAGTAAAGAATAGGTGAGAGTTAATAAAAGGTGAGGCCTTTTCACGAAAGCTATTTTACTTACATTCTGGTTTACCCCACAAGGGGGTCACCGAGGAAAATCTTACTCTATCGGTCGTTTACCTCGGTGCCGCTTGACAGTATGAAAATACTATTTTTAGGGTAATCCATTATAACTATTCAGTATAACCTCCTAATCAGGCGATAACAAAACCTAATCGCTGCTAATAAAGCTATGAAAAATACAGAGACTACTCGTAAGCCGCCTAAATAACACTTTGCTTAAAGGAATGTTGGCGAACATAAATCTTTGTAACTACACTAAAAATATTCTATTTGTTAATGTGCTAGGAATAAACCTCTTGCTGGCAACAAAAAAGTGACAGTAAAGTGTGGTGAAGCACTGACGATAGCTACTGTAGCTGACTTGCACGGCAGACTGACAAAGGTTCTTAAGTAAGTGGTCCATAATTGAGCTAAGGGTTCACGAATTTGAAGCAGTTGATACAGCAGGTTTGCAGCTATTAGCCGCCCTGAATAACGAGCTCGAATAGAGCAGTGGTCACTTAACATGGAAGCAGCCTTCTGAAGTATTAGTGGCAGCAATTAAGATAACTGAGATGACACCCTATTTGACAATTAATTAGCAGATTTAAATACATCGGTACCGTGGTGTCGATTGGAGCAAGGCATGGCAATGTACTGTAGTAGATGACTCGGCATCAATGGGAAATATGGTGACGGCGACATTAGCCTCAGCGGGGCATCAAGCCCTCTAGGCCAAAAAGCCGTTTCCTTGCCTAAACTCACAGAAACCGAAGGGCCTACCACTATGATTGAACCTGACAATCAAATATGGGATCGTGATGGCTTCATGAATCGTATTATGAACAGTGCTACCATCGCTCAAAAGCTATTTGAGCTTTTTAAAACCCATACCCCCAAAACTATCGAGCAGCTTGGAAGTGCGGTAGAAGCAGGCCAGACGCAGGAGGCGGGGCTACTAGCCCATAAGCTTAAAGGGTCTGTTAGCAATTTAGGGGGTATCGAGCTGGCATCGTTAGCTCAAAAAATTGAGCAGGCGGGTAAATGTGACGATATGAGTGAAGTTGAAGTGCTGTGGCCGGCGGTTCTTCCGCAATATGAAAAACTGCTTAAGCAAATCCAAGTAGGTTTATAGCCCTGTGCACAGGGGTAATTGTCTGTCGCAAGAATACACATATTTAAAATATGGACTACTTAGTTAATGGGTATCGTTTTTTACTCAGCTCGGCTGAGCGCATTGATTATAAAAAATAGATAAGGTGACTAAATGCCGAATATTACAGTAATGATTGTCGATGATGCAGAAGACTATCGAATGCTGCAACACATGATGTTATAAGATCATTAGTAAGGTGGTCGAGGCTGTTTCCGGCTAAGCAAATAGAGCAAATTATGCCAGATCTTATTTTGCTTGATGTCAATATGTGAGGCATGAATGGCTATGAGACTTGTATGCACCTGTGTAAGCAAGCTAAAACAGCCAATACGCCCATTATTAAACGAGGCTCATTGATGGTGAAAAATTACTAGAGAGAGCTAACTTTCACCTGAAATCTCATGTCGAGATTGTAACGATTCAAAAGTAAGTCAAAGATTCAATGAATGTTGCTCTTGAGGCGATGACCTAAAGCAGTGAGATTGGTCAGTTAATTGATTTTGTTAAACAATCTCAGGTAGTGAAAACACTAGAAGCTTTGGGGGGAAAGTGTGCCAAGCCGTGGATGAGTTTAATTTAAATACTTGTGCCTATGTGGTCGGAGCTAAAAACTCCTTCGCTAACTGTGAGTGAGGCTCATTAGAGGCTAAAGTTCTTGAAAAAGCGAGATTAAGTAGTGAAAGAATTATTCATATCGGTATTCGCACCATTGTAAAGAGCGATCAAATTTTATTATTAATTAAAAAATGTCGGTCGACGACGAAAGCCGATATGGTCGTATTGGCAGCCCCTAGTATTATGGGTGATTTTTTTGTAATTTAAAATAACTCAATTGAATGACTTTTATTATTCAACGTTTACTGATTTTCCTCCGAAAGAGTAACTAATATTTTTCTGTTATAGGTTCTAGTGTAACGCCACTACTAAGTTCGCCAATACCTTCTTTATAGTATGTTAAGTCTGTTACATTTGATTCCTTTTATTTTTAAAATAGTACTCTGTATTCTCATAAAATTCAAAAATATAAATAAAATTTTATTCATTTTCAGTATGCAGAGCAGAGACTAATTGTGGATAGATAGCGTAACAATCTGAATGACGAGAATTATTTTCTATATTGCTCGATAAGCTATAGTAAGCGCCTATAAATTGATCCTTTAGCTCTTCGTAGGTGAATATATTAGGGTTAATCTCTAAGATTGTTGATTTTAGTAAAAGGCTATAATTATCCATTAGCAGAAATGGGTGTTTTTACTTCTGCTGTATTTTCGTCGTAATAGCAATAAACGGGAATTAAAGACGCTAGGCGTACTCGAGATTTCGGGTATTACCATAATAAAACAGCACTCTAAAAATGTAAGTTGCTAGGGCCACCATAAAAGAGTAGATATAGCCCGCTTGGTTTATTTTTTGTAGGTTCACCTTTAGTTATAAAATGTAAATTAATTATAGGCTTATTTTTTATAATTTGTGTTGAACATAATGACAAGGTCTAAAATACTCACTATTTCTAATGAGTATTTTTGATTTTGAGAATATTTTTTATGAAATTGCTGATAAATAACAACAGTATCGGCCTAATGGGTATAATGTGGTGCTTTTTATAACTACATTAAGATTAAGAGTTTCTCCGTTATGACCGTTCGTACCCGAATTGCCCCCTCCCCAACTGGCGACCCTCATGTGGGTACAGCCTACATTGCTTTATTCAATGTGTGTTTTGCACGGCAGCATCAAGGCGAATTTATTTTGCGTATTGAGGATACGGATCAGGTACGTTCGACTAGCGAATCAGAACAGGCTATTTTCGATAGCTTGCGTTGGTTGGGATTAGAGTGGGCAGAGGGGCCCGATGTTGGTGGTCCTCATGGTCCTTATCGCCAAAGCGAAAGGGCAGCGATCTATACAAAATATGCTACTCAGTTAGTTGAGTCAGGCCACGCTTTTCATTGTTATCGCACACCAGAAGAACTCAACGAGTTACGCGAAGCCAGACGTGCTCAAGGAGGCTTTACTGCCCTTAAGCCCAGCGAACTATTATTATCTAAAGGCGAGGTTGAGAAGAGAGTAGCGGCCGGTACGCCCTACGTTATTCGAATGATGGTTCCTGAAGAAGATGGCCCTTGCCCCATAGACGATATGCTACGAGGCACCATTGAATTAGATTGGGGCCAGGTAGATGCCCAAATACTAGTAAAATCCGATGGCTTGCCGACTTATCATCTTGCAAATGTAGTCGATGATCATCTGATGCAAATTTCTCATGTTATTCGTGGTGAAGAATGGATCAACTCTGCTCCTAAGCATAAGTTGCTTTATGATTATTTTGGCTGGGATATGCCCGTACTGTGCCATTTGCCTTTACTGCGTAACCCTGATAAATCCAAACTCAGTAAACGTAAAAACCCGACCAGTATTCTTTATTACCAACGTATGGGTTTTCTGCCAGAAGCCTTATTAAACTATTTGGGGCGTATGGGTTGGTCAATGCCCGATGAGCGTGAGAAGTTTACCTTAGACGAAATGGTTGTCGCATTCGATATTAATCGAGTTTCCTTAGGCGGGCCTATTTTTGATACAGAAAAGTTGTCATGGCTTAATGGCCTATGGATCCGTGAAAACCTGACGGTAGAACAGTTAGCCGATCGTTTGCACGATTGGGCGCTGAACCGTGAAAACCTTTTAGCGGTATTGCCTCACGCTATCCCAAGAATGGAAACCTTAAGCGATTTTGCGCCACTAGCCGCATTTTTAGCCTCCGGCCAACTAGCAATAGACAAAGAAAGATACGTGCAGCTAAAGTTGAACGAAGACCAGCTAAAAGAAGTCTTACAATTTTCTTTATGGCGAATGGAAGCATTAGGCAATTGGCATCGCAATGCTATATTTAATGAGCTTAAGGCACTAGCCGATGGTATGGGAATTAAGTTAAAAGACTTCCTGGCACCGTTGTTTTTAGCAATATCGGGCTCTACATCCTCCTTCTCAGTAATGGATGCCATGGCCTTATTAGGCCCCGATATGAGTAGGGCACGTTTACGGCATGCGCTTATTGGCGTTTGTGGTGAGGTAGGTAAGAAGCAATTAAAGAAGCTGGAGAAAAGCTACCAATCTATTGTTAACGATGTGGATAAAGAAGACTAACCATTTCTTTAATCAGAGGCTCCTTAAGGTTGTTTTAAACCCGATAGGTCTATGCGCCAAATCCAGTTGTCAGTGGTAACAACAAGCAGCATCCATTTTACAACGGCTAGGCCAATCGAAAAGTTGCAGCGATGAATTTGATGCTCGGCATCACTTTTAAAAATTAAATCTCGATTGGTTCTTGCTATTCGATTGTCGCTAGTTGAAGAGATTAAAGCGCCATTGTAAGCAGTTATTGATCGAATAGTGGCGTCAGCTGAGAACCCTATCTGATGCGTAGTGTTGTTCAGTAGATGCATCATCACGGCGACTGGCGGGTCGTTTATAAAAAACGCCGTTATTTGTCGACCGCATAGAGTTGTCCGCCTGCGGCAGCGACTGCTTTGCTTTCAGTAGCTGTACCGTAACAATTCTAATCCAGTTAGCTTCTGCTGTAATCGTCGAACGCCACCAAAAATAGCGCCGCCAGTAAAGCCAACGCCTAGCATTGTATTTTGAGGGCGGTTAACAGGAGGCTCGGCCTGTGCGATAGCAGTTTCTTCGTTGTTGTGAACCGGGTCAAGTCGAGCGTATTTGTGAAAAACAACTGTGTAGTTATTGTCTTCTA
>JBLHWO010000175.1:0-7724 GCA_047629215.1 Cellvibrionaceae bacterium
AAGAAAAAATGATAAAAAGAACTGCCTATTTGAGCGCGACCAGGAATGGTTGCCGCCAAAATCGCTTAAGCAACGAATTAAAGCTAAATTGTTTTTTTGGAAAAAATAATACAGTTGCCGATGATTTATTTCAGTATGGGCTGTTTAATTTATTGATGCATTGAGGCCCTTACACGGATTATGATTTAGCTTTCATGCACTAAAAATCTGATCTGCATTTTTGCTGCTACCGCTCACTACCTGAGCTCATGCAGGCAAGGCATATCCGAAGGGTGAGTAGGAAATACATGAAAATCTCTAGGAATAGGTTTAGGCAGTTTTGTTAGTCGAAGACTTAGTTTTGGAAGGTGCTAGTCCAAGGAAGGCGTTCATGCTTTATACCGTCAAGCGGCACCGAGGGGAAATGACCGATTGAGGTCATTCTTCCTCTGTGCCCGCTGAGGGGTAAATCCGCATGGAAATAAAATGGCTTTCGTGGAAAGCCCTCACATTATGTGTTGTCAGAAATAGCTTGTCTTATTGAAGGTAAGCTATCTAGCCGCAGATTAATTTTATCGGCCACTCTGAGAGCATTGGCTGCAACAGTGAGGCTTGGGTTAGTGCCGCCACTGGTTGGCATAAATGAAGCGTCTGCGATATATAAATTGTCGATATCGTGTGATTTGCAATTCCGATCAATAACACTGTATTTAGGGTTGCTGCCTGACTTACAGGTGCCGCAGGGATGACCGTAGTTTAAATGAATCGGTCCCATAGGAACACTTCGCAGTCTTTTTAAGCGCTTACAGATTATTTTTTTGAAATCAGCCGTTCTTTCAGTTAGTTCTTTGTGCTTATGATATTCAAAGCGCATTCCAGAGGCTGTCGAATTATCGGCGATAATACAATTTTCTTTATAAGGGTAATCTTCAACGATCGTTGCGAAGACAGTTGCGTCACCATAGAGCTTTGTTGCAATATAAGCGGGAATGCGTAAAAACTGTTTTAATATTTTAAAGTGTCTCAAAATACTTTGATCAAAGAGCAATTGTAATGCATAGACCACATTGCCGTAGCTAGAAGATAATCCCGTTGATTGAAACTCACCGTATTTTTTATCATTAAGTTGGTAGTAGTCTCGCAGAGCAATTGTTTTATTGGCACCTTGTCGAGAGTATTTGTCTCTAGGCCAAAACGCGATATGGTGGCCTGCATGAAACATTAAGTTTTTTCCTACGAGCCCCGATTTATTTGATAGGCCATCTGGCCATTCCTTGCTTATAGAGTTTTGCAAAATAACAGGCGTAAAGAAAGCTCCGGCTGAAAGAATCACAACTTTAGCGCTTAGCCGGTGTTGCAGCTGATTTTTATCTTTTATTTGTATGCTTTGAATTTGATGTTTGTTGGCAATTAGTTTTTCTGTCTCTACTTGCTCTACAAAAAAGACATTGCCTGTTCTGAGTGCAGGTTGTAAACAAGCGTTATTAGCATCTTGCTTGCAGCCTCTTGGGCAAATATGACCGCCGCATTCTACGCAGGCGTTTTCATATTTAATTCCAGCATGAAGTCGATAAGGGTGTAACCCAGCAGCTTGGAACTCTTGAAAATAATGTCGGTCAGCTTCGCACATGGCAGGCGGCGCTAATAGCGAGCTTTTGTTTTTGTTATTTAATGGGTCGTCGGTGCCGCAAACAGAAAATAATGCTTCGGCTTCCGTATAGTAGGGAGATAATTCGTCGTAGCTGAAGGGCCACTCAATACTTTTGCCGCTGGGTAAGGGTTGGGTTTCAAAGTCGCTAGGCTCTAACCGCTGTAGTGCTGCTGCATACAGCGACGTAGAGCCGCCTGCGCCGCAGCCAAGCGGAGCCCATACTTCGGATTTCCTATTGTCTATGACAGCCGTTAGCTGAGTCGGCCATTTACCACTTTTGAGTCGCTCGTTTGGGTCAGCTTCTGCAGTTTCTACACCCTCGTGCTGGCTCATTTTCGCCAAACCTTTTTCGACAATTAATACTTTTCTCCCATACTTTGCTAGTTGATAGGCCGCGCTACAGCCGCCCATGCCGCTGCCTATAATAATGACCTCCCACTCTTGTTCCTTTGCTGTTTGTATGTCAATAATGGGTGATGACGCGATCATCTTTTTGCCTTTTTGTCAAGGTAGCGAATAAGAGGTTGAAACATTGAATTGACTTTAAGCGAGCCAGTAGATGATAGATGATTATTGTCAAAATAGAGTGGTTCACCATCTATCACTAGGGAGCATTGGCTTTCATTGCAAAAAAAGTGATGCGTTTTTAAAACAGTGATAATACCTTTGCTATCCTCTGCTTCAATCACATCTTGTATTTTTTGCTGGCGTTGTAATACTTGCTTATAATCCTCAGTAGTGAGTGACTCGAAGTCCTTATCAATGTTGCCATTAATCAGGCCAAGTGCAACGATTCTAGCTTTGTATTGTGAAAACTCGGGCGTTTGTTCAACTACAAAAACACCATGATTAGCAGCTGATAATTCGCTGATAGTTTGTTTAAGCTTATCTACAAAAAAATCACTTTGATTGTTAACGTCTCCTTTTTTACCGTCTTCTGGCCACAGCGTTATCGAATTTTCTTTATCAACTCCCACACCTTGTCCATTGAGGTAGTAGGACCAGCGACCCACCAAAACAACGGCGTTAATGCGTTTGTCAGATGTTATTAATTTTTGAATTGCTTTGTTGCGCTTAGTGCACAATGCGTCGATCGCTCTTGATGAAGCCGATTCGTCTTTATCTATCCCGAAAACGGGGGGGCATCCACCTGTCCAGGCGAGAATAGCCGAGTGGCCATTTTTTGTTATAGCTTGCTCAAGTCCTCGTTTATAAGCGCCTCCATGGGAGTCTCCCCAAATCAAGGTGTAGTTGTTTGAGTTGAATGGGTCCCCAAGAATGCAATATTCAATATCCTTGAGCTGTTTATTATCTATTCCATGACAGCCAGAAAAATCACCAAAGAGGTCATTGGCAGCGTTGGCAAATTTTGCTGTTTGAGCGTCAAAGCGAGAGGGTAAACCCTTGCTAGTATGGAATACGTACCCCACTCCGATTAAGGCAATAGACGTTACGGCTGTGGCGGCAAACACAGAAAAAGGTGTTTTAGAGAAAAGTGCTTTGCCTTCTCTAAAGGGTGTTTCTATATATTTCCATGACAATATTGCGGCGACTACCGTCATGATCATCATCAATATGATGTCGATTACCGCCGGCTCATTATTTTTGTCGTACATATATAATACGAAAACAGGCCAGTGCCATAAGTAGAGAGAGTAAGATATTTTGCCAATAAATACGGCTGGAATTGTTGTCAATAAACGGTGCGCGAAGGGTTTATGATGTCCGCCAGTATGGATTAGTAGGCAAGTGCCTAGGCAGGGAATGAGAGCGCTTAAGCCTGGAAATGATGTCGCGCTTGTGTAAATAAAGTTGGGCGCCAGAATCATGGTTAAGCCGGACAATGCAGCTAAACCATTCATTCTTGGCGATCGTATTTTGGGTAGGGCTTGAGTGGCTAGGCAAACACCAATAAACATTTCCCATGCTCTAAACGGGTATAAATAAAAGACTGCACTGGCATTGGTAGAGAGATACCATTCTGCCGCTATTAGCGATAAGCAGGTGAATGATAAAAAGAGTGGAAATATCCAGTTCTTTTTAATGAGATAAATTAGCCAGGCAAGTATGGGGAAGACGATGTAAAACTGTTCTTCAACGGAGAGTGACCAAGTATGTAATAGGGGTTTGAGGTGCGATGCGGTATCAAAATAGCCCGCTTCCATATAAAAAAGAATATTTGACAGATAAACACTAGATGCGATGACGCTTTGGCCATATTCGCGGAAGTCATTGGGTAGCATGAGTCGATAGGCTGCTATAGTTGTAACGATAAGGACTACAGCAAAAACGGGGAATAAGCGCCGAACTCGTCGAAAATAGAACCTTGTAAAGCTAAATTTATTGTTTTTTAGTTGATGTAAAATAATCGAGCCAATCAGGTAACCTGAAAGCACAAAGAAAACGTCGACGCCAATAAACCCGCCGCTGAATCCAGGGATGCCGAAGTGGAAAAAAATAACAATGCAGACCGCAATCGCTCTTAAGCCATCAATGTCAGGGCGGTAAATCACTACACATAACCTTTTATATTCGCATCGGTTTGAACCGTACCTGCGGGTATTTTAATTCAATAGCTATGATCATAGCTTGTTATGGCTATAGAGAGGTCGCTTATCGTCATAGTACAGTGAGCATAGATGTACTAGCTACAGTGTATCTACAGTAGCTGGAGCATAAACCAAGCGAGGGTTAAAATCTAGCTGGACAACTGTGGCCTTATCTAGAAGATATGTAATCCTTTATTTATATATTTTGCTATACTGGCTATTTTTGTTCAGGGCGTTTTGACGATTGTTCAGCCAAAAATATAGTTTGTTCACACGGATTTAAAAATGAAATACGCTCAACTCTATATGGCAAAAGTTTCTGGCGCGCATAAGTGTTTAGTTTTTATGCTCGCATTGGCCTCATTCTCACCTTTTGCTTTTTCTCAGATCTCTAGCCCTCTAGGTATTCCGTTAGGACCATTTGACTTGCAGTCTTCACTCTTAGTTGAGTATGTCGACGATGACAATTTATATCGATCTTCGGGAGATCGAGTTAGTGCGTCGATAACAACAATCACACCTGCAGTAGAGTTATTGTTCGATAATGGCGTGAGTGGTTTTTCTTTGGCTTACTCTTTAGAAGGTGCGACTTTTTCAGGTGAGGCTGCCTCAGATGATTATACCGACCAGCGCCTCGATATAGAGGCGGGAACGCTTTTAGGTGGGCTACACCGAATTGAAGTGACAGGTTCTTATCTTGAGTCTCACAATAGTCAGTCAGTCGATATCCTCTCGGATAGTGAGCTGGATTACTTTGAAGATACTCAATCTGGGCTAATTTATACCTTAGGAGCCAGCGCCTCTATATTCAATCTGCAACTATCGGTAGGTGAGTTTGAGCGATTCTATGTTAATAATCGTTTTGATGGCCCGACGCCCGTCAATGCTCTGTTTGACAGAGAAGAATCATTTGTAGGTGCAGCTTTACTCTGGAACTATTCACCGAGATTAACGTTTGGGCTGTCTTATGTTGATACTGATATTCAATATGTGGAGCCTGACCCAAGTCGAGATGGCAATGAGGAGCTCATTTCATTTGATATAGAATGGGAGCCAAGCCGCTTTTTGAGTTTTGATGTTAGTATAGGTCTAACAGATAGAATTACTCGAGACCGAGGAACCGATACTAGTGATTATTGGGATGTGACAATGGAGTTGCAGCCTGTAAGCTATTCGACTTTATCATTTTTTACTTTGAGCTATGTGGGTGAGTCGCAATCGACCATTGGTGGATTTAATCAACGTGAAGAGTTTGGTTTTCGCTGGGCTCATGAGTGGACGGAGCGCTTTGAAACAGAAGCCACATACACAAATTCTGTTATTAGTTATGTGGTTAATACCACAGGCAGTGAAGTGGATCGTGAAGATCAGGATGATATGATTGAAGTGCGAACAGCCTATCAATTTAGGCGCTGGGTAAACATTGGCGTATTTGTTCAAGACGTTGTTCGCTCATCAGTTGGTTCTACTGGTGAGTATGATCAGCAAATTTACGGGATAAGTGCTGTGTTCCAGCTGTAAGTTTTAAAGCAGTAAGTATGTTAATTATAGATTAGACGGCAGTGTAAAAATGACAATATTTTTAAGGTTTAGGTACTTTCTGTGTTTGTTGCCCTTGTGTGCATTGTTAGCTGCCTGTTCGGGAAGTGCGGGTAGTGTTCAACCCGATCAGCCTGATCAGACCAAAGGTGAAACTTACCGTCTGGGTGCAGGAGATACGATTAATATTGCGGTTTTTGGCGAGGCTGAGTTGACCACTGAGATTGTGTTAAACGATAGAGGCACTTTTACTTATCCCTATTTGGGAACGCTAACGGTGATTGATAAGACCTTGTTGGAAACCCAGCAACTGATTACTGACGGCCTCAGCCAAGGTTATTTGGTTGAGCCTAAGGTAAGTGTAACGATGGATTCATTTAAGGACATCTACGTCGGTGGAGAAGTCGCTCAGGCCGGTAATTTTCCATTTAAACCAGGTTTGACATTAGGTAAGGCCATTTTGTTGGCCGGCGATTTTACCGAGCGCGCATCACGAAATCGTATTTATGTAGTCTCTGAAGGTGCAATGAACTCTAAGCCGATTAGAATATCGATGGATTATGTGCTTAAGCCTGGCGACATTATTACGGTGCAAAGAAGTTTTTTTTAGCGATGTTTTCTAAGTTAGCAATGATTTAACCAGCGGTATTTTTTACGATGTTCACTCTAAGACCACTTAGCCGCTATTAGAAAATAATTTTATTAGGCAAATTAATGGATACAGAAAACTCTCCCTTCGGCGCCTCAGGTCAGAGCGCTGGAGAAAGCATCGATTTTACTCGCTACATCCGGATGTTGATGCATAACAAATGGAGGATAGCGCTTTTTGTTTTTTTAGTAACCTCGATAGTGATCGTCATTGTCAAACCGATGAAGTCTATTTATCGAGCTGAAACTACAGTGATAATCGAAACTAATAGAAGTAGTATTGTTGAGTTGCAAGATGTCTATGCCTCCGCTCCACATGGCAGGGAGTATTATGCAACTCAATACCAAATCATTCAATCTAGGGGGTTAATCGAAAAAGTAGTTGATCGCTTACAGTTAACAAGGCATCCCGAATATGACCCTCGTCGAGTAAAAGAGAGTAAGTCATTATTTAGTCTTGCGGCAGTGAAAGATATGCTCAAGCTTAAACAAGAAGATGAGGTTGTTGAATTAAATGATAGTGAGCTTGAGGCTGAGATTCGCAGAGAGCTCGTATCCAATTTCAAGCAATCCCTAGCGGTTGAACCATTATACGGTACCTTATTGGTTAAGATTAGTTTCACTTCACATGATGGAGAGTTAGCTGCAGAGATCGCCAATGCAGTGGCTGATGCCTATATTGAGAGTTATCTCGAAGCGCGTTTAACCGTAGCTAAAAAGGCAACTTCGTGGTTGAGTGAGCGCTTGGGTGAATTGAGGCAGGGCCTTCAGGAGTCTGAGGAGCGCTTGCAAGAATATCGTGAAACGGAGAAGCTGGTCGACGTAAGGGGTGTGCGTACATTAGATTCTGCTGAGTTGGCACAATTACGTCAGGATTATGTAGACGCTCGTCAGAGGCGAGCTGAGGCTCAAGCGATCTACGATCAAGTGAAGAATTTTGAAACCTTGTCGACAGGTCAGTTATTAGCGATTCCTACTGTTCTTAATAATCCGATTGTTCAGAGTTTAGTCGAAGCGAAAAGTACTGCTGACCGTAAGGTGGCTGAGCTGAAACTACGTTACGGTGCGCAGCACCCCTCCATGCTGGCAGCGCTGAGCCAACAAAAAGAAGTGGACGACGACCTTAACTCTCGATTGCGGAACGTGACCCAAGGTATATACGCCAATTACCAAGCTGCTTTGCGTGCAGAGCGAGGTTTGTCCGGTCAAATTAGCGCCACTCGTGAGCGCTTACAAAATGTGAGTCGCAAAGAGGTGCGTTTGCGAGAGTTGGAGCGCGAGGTTGAAACCAATCGACAGCTATATGATTTGTTTTTAAGTCGTGGTAAAGAGTCTGATGAGTCTAGTAAGTTGGAAGA
>JBLHWO010000176.1:0-7681 GCA_047629215.1 Cellvibrionaceae bacterium
ATCAAATATTAGCCCTCCATGGGCTTTTTCTACAGTCTCAACGCCCTTAAAACGGGCGCGCGTTTTTTGCGCGTCCGAATGAACGCAGTGAATGTAAGTTTTTAAGCTTGTTATATCTTAGTTTGAAAATAACCCTATAGCTCCCAAGATGAATGCTAATGAGAAAAGACCTAAAAGGCATATTTTTTCCTGTTTATTATAATGTTTGAAACTAAATGTAGGCAATTCATCAGTCGATAGACCGAGTCTTCGTGCACACTTTTTATCAACTATGTTTCCACCAATTATCCAGACACACATACTTACTACAGTTAATAGAAGCGAAATTATAGAATTATTTTCTAAAACTTTTACCAAAAATGTGAACAGATCAATTTCTTTATCCATAGATATAACGCCTTTGCAAGGGGCGGCGCGTTTTATCGCCGTCCCGCGCAGTGAGCACAGCGAACGGAGCAAACTTTGCGAACTTGTTATAAAGCTCTTTACGCACTTTCTAATTACTGTCTCATGATATTCAAATCTCCTAACGCATTACTTATCTCAGAAAACTCATCATAACTTTTAGACTGACGTAGCCTAGCCATATGACGGCACACCTCAATAAATGAAACGCATTTAGAACCCACATATGAATCATTGTTTGTCGCTGATTCTATTTCTCTGCATATACCTTGCAGTTTCGGTATCTGAGCTTTTCGATCGCTAGCGGAGGATGCCTTGAACGCCTCAAAGGCATCATCTATTTTTGTATATAAGTTCATATTGGATGACCTCTGTCTTTATAACGCCGTTAAAACGGGCGCGCGTTTTCTGCGCGTCCGAGCACACGCAGTGTGCGGTAGTTTTTGACCTTGTTATATAGTCTTTTCATATTCGTAACTCTTTGCTTTAATAAGAATAGTATCACCAGATTGCATTAACACATGATACTCACCATCTTTTGGTGAGCTTTGCTCATGGATTGATGATGATGGCCCCCAATTTTCTGTATGAGGTATTTCAGAATAAGATACACCTTCAAACTCTAATGTGAATTCAGCACTATCCTTTCCGCAAGTTCTTCCCGTTAATAATACGGTCTTAAATTCCCAGTTTATTTCAATTACTTTCAATGTTGCATCATGCAACTTAAGTTCTTTAAAACTCATACGCTAATCTATATAACAGCTTATTAGGATGCATGCGCGTTTATCAGCTAGGCTAGTTTTCATAAAGCCACTGTAACTCTTTATATTTTCTATTCTTTTTCTCATTTAAGTCCTTTTGTCTGGTGTCAAAGTGCGCATGCTCACTTTCTACAATAACAGGGCGGTTAGCTATTCTCAAGAAATTCGGTAAGTGATTGTTTTATTTAAATAAAAAATATTACTACAGAGGCTAAACGCGCAACATACAGTAGTGTAACGTTCCTAAATCTGTTGTTCCTTAAATATATGCTGTTTATTTATACAGTCTTTATCATTCCTGCAATACAGGTGCAATACAGGCGTCATAACATACCAGGTATCACGTCTTGAATTTTGAATGACCGATGGGGGCTGTGAGTTCAATCGGTCGATGCAACGCACGCCTTTTTAATGTGGAGTAATATTGTTTTAACTTTGATCGAGCTAAATTTGATTTTCTCTATGGGGAATTTGAAAGAAGCTAAGTCCTTAGTAAATAAAGGGTAATTTACTAGTTCGGAGACGCGTCTACGAACCAGGGGCGCGCAGGTTCGGCTAATAGACTTCGAAGCAGTTACTCTAACGATATTTTTACAGGGTAATATTCGTGATAAAGCTTTTCGTACTGTAAGCATAGTGCAAGCAGGAATTAAGAAAGCTAGTATATATGCGTGTTTTTAGGGTTGTTAATCCGCTTAGGAGGCGGCTGCTCTATCCGGCTGAGCTACCGGGACACGCGGATGCATTTTAGCCTCGATTGGCTCGAGATGAAACCTAAGTCTTCAACTGTTTTGAATAAAAGAGCCTTCAACTGTTTTGAATAAAAGAGTCTTCAACTGTTTCTTACTAAAGAGCTGTCAAATTGGTTTTGTTCCGCTCGGCGAAACTCGCAGTTCGACCGAGCAGGTAAAAGTCTTTGGGGGCGAATGCCCTTATAAATCTTTTACCATTTCTCGCATGATATCGCTACGAGCAACCGCGCCAACTAATTTGCCATCTTCAACAATCGGCATAACATTGACCCTGCTGGCGTTCATTGTTGAAGCTAGGTCGATTAAGGATATGTCTGGGCGGCTCATGATTAGCTTGGTGCTCATCACGTCTTCGACTAAAGATGTACTATGGCGGTAGTAGCTGCTTTGCATTAATTGCTGTAGGCAATCAAATTCTGACACGTATCCGATCAGCTCACCTATTTTGTTTACCACTGGCGCACCGGGCAATTGATGCTTAGTTAGGTGATCACTGACCTTGTCTATTGTCATCAGGCGACGTAAGGCGACTTCAGGCCTGCGCATTATTGTTCGTGCGGTCTTATTTTCCATGTTATTCGTTTCTCATTTCAGTGATATTATGTTTTGCTTCACTTAAGCTACATATTATATTAAAACCAGCTTGGTTTTTACACCAATCTTTACTTCATTGCGTTGGCCGAAGATTGGCGAATATATTTGACCGACACCCGAATTGATACGCTAGCTTGTACTAAAGTGAGCTAGCATAGCCTTAGGTATCCAATTTTTCTCCCTAAACATCTGTAACGATAATGCCATCTATTAACTTTTTATCATTGATTGCAGCCGCTTTTGTCGCGCTCGCCATGCCCTCGGCCGTGCTTGCTGTTAACCAACAATACAAAGACTGCCTCTTTCGTGGCATAGAGGGTGCTGACGACAATGTCACGCTTGGTGACCTAAGAGCAAAATGCGATGTCCAAGATCAACCTGAAGATAGCTTAGTCAATGATCGCCTTAAGCAGGATAAACGAAACACCTTAGAGCCGTTTACAATCTTGTCTCACGAGCCAAATTACTTATTGCTTGCTAACCATAATAGTAAGGGTTATCAAAACTCGCTAGATGATGCGTTCGTAGAGTTTGATGATCGGCGTTTAGATGATACCGAGGCGCAATTTCAAGTTAGTCTAAAGGTGCCTTTGGAGACTAATATATTTAATCGAGATATTGATCTCTATGGTGCCTATACGGTTCGCTCTTTTTGGCAAGTTTACAATACTGACGAATCAAGCCCGTTTCGTGAAACTAATCATGAGCCCGAGCTTTGGTTACAAGCTTATCCAAACTGGCGGATATTTGGACTTAACAACGCGGTTGTTCGGCTTGGCATTAACCATCAGTCGAATGGTCGGCCTGACCCTATATCTCGCAGTTGGAATAGGGTGTTCGTTGACTTCATTCTTGCTAAAGATAATTTTGCCCTGAGCTTTAAGCCTTGGATTCGTGTTTCTGAAGATCGTGAAGATGACGATAACCCGGATATCACTGACTTTCTTGGCCACTACGAAATAAAAGGGCTGTATAAGAGTCGTAGCGGCCATCAATTTAGTCTGATGAGTCGTAACAACCTTGAGTCAGGGTTTGAGCGAGGTTCTATTGAAGCTGGTTGGAGTTTTCCACTAGGCCGGTGGCCTTATCTACGTGGCTATGTTCAGTACTTTAGAGGCTACGGAGAGAGCCTGCTTGACTATAACCAAAAAGCAAACTCAATCGGGCTTGGCATCATGCTCAAGTAAGAAGCCAAATGAATTGACCCATTGTTGGCTGTCAAACGCTGGTTTTATAGATATAGAGACCTTTGCACGAATCAATAAGTGATTGAAAATGTTTAAAAACAGCTTAATTTTTGTTAGAAAACTAGTGAATAGCCAGCTATTCTCGTCGTTTCCTGCCGCAATTAAGCCGTTTTTATCCAATTTTCATTTCAATTCTGGCTCGCGCAAAGGCCTCATATAGTAAACTTTGTTATTGTTCATCTAGCTGTTAAAGATTTCAACATAATCGACTAAGCAATCAAAAGGCCAAACTTTGTGAAAAAAAATCTAATATTAGTAGTTATCGCTTGTTCGAGCTGGTGCTTTTTCCCGGCCGCTGCCGTTGAGCCTGACAATGGCGTTAAAAAATGGCAGGAAGTAAAAGAAATTGACGGCGAGAAAGTAAATGTTCAGGTGATCAGTAAGCCAATAAGCACAACATTTGATGCGCCTGCTGCGCCTGTAGAATTGACCGCGTGCGCTGCCAATATTGTTACCGACTACTGGCAAGAGGATGACCTGATAAAGGTTGAAACGCTGGTTGAGAATACCCAGTGCGGGCCTTCGAAAGGGCGTTATGCGGTCAAGGTTCGCACCCGAAATGAAGCGGGTGACTTGAACACTAGTAAGTATCAAGAGCAATGGAGCCGTGACGATAACGGTGATATTAAAGCAATGCATACCTATAGTATGAATGGCGATAAGGAGCTAGTACGAGTGCGCATACAGCCGCCGTTCAATGGCGCTTGCTTGTGTACTGTCGAGAACACTGACGGGCCTTCGGGACAGTCGAATTAAGTATGCTGAGGGAGAGCATGTTAGATACAGTCGATAGCCTAAGCTAAATTTTATGGATTATATTTTTGGATACCGCAGTCTTGTCAGCCGTTATAGCCGACAGCATTATTCGAAAATACTTTCTGAAGCGACAGTGGCCACGGTAAAAGGGTGGTGCCGATCTTTGTGTGTGAGTTACCCAGACGAGGGCGCTACCTATGCAGGCGCATTACGGGACGACGTTGGCTTACTCAACGGGGTATTAATAGCCACTGACATAGGTGAGGCGATTGCCGATCGAGAGCGCGGCTATCAGTTTACCAGGCTAAATATCGATGATCTTTTGATTGAAAACTTAGCCGTTGGTGAGCCGAGCATTGGTGAGCAAGGCTTTGATGGGCAAGGCTTTGGTGAGCAAGGGCGAGACAGCTTCGGGCTAAGTATTTCGCAGCAAGATCAAATATGGATATACGAAACCATGCAAGTCGATACGGCAACCCCGGGAAACCCGCTGCCTCAATCTTATGTTGATACCTGTATGAGCGGTTGCTTAGAATCCCAAGGAGTCGATGGTGCTATTGAGTTCATTCAGCAGACTCGGGGTTGGGATTTCGTTTGGCTAAATGATCGTCACTTAGATCGCACGCCTAGATACCCTCGGTATACACCGATATCAAGCGAACATGCAGGCTTGATCGACTCACTCTTAGAGCAACAAGGCGTGCTGAAGTTTCGACAATCATCGCCTTGAGTTAGTTTGCCACTGGTGACTTTTAGCAAGTTCGAGATAGCTGAAACAGTGCTGCCAAGGTTAAGCTGTGCTGCCAGAGTTGCCAACAATAATCTGTTGTCGGTGCCTAGGTAACAGGTAAGTAACATTTGTTCGGTAAGACGGGACTTTAGTCTAGGTCTTAGGTCTAGGTCTTAGGTCTAGGTCTTAGGTTTTAGGTCTAGGTCTTAGCTTAATTGGACATTAGGTACTGCAGGTCTTTGCTACCATAGTAATGTAGTCATAGTATTGTACTACTTAATATTGTACTACTTAGTATTGTACTAAAGGAGGTGACTGGGGGGCGACTGGTTTGGGGATCAGATTATCCTTAGTTGATTAACGCCTTTTTCTGCGTGTGACAAATAGGGGGCTGACAATGAGAGTTAGACTGAGAGAAATAAAAGTTATTGCATTGAATACCGAAACCATTATTCTGCTGACTCAATTTATTGGTTTAGCCAGAGTACGGGAGGGCGCTGAACTTCGAATGCAACAATCGGATATCGTTCATCGGGTATTCCAGTACGCAGCAACAACTGAAAACCCAGATTTAATCGTATTGTTTATGCACATCAAGAAATCAATGCGCAAATACATTCAAAAAAGTAAACTCGAACGACCATCCTTTAATCTGTATGAAGATGCAGTTGCCTAAATTAGTGTGTCTAGGTTGATGGAGTTCTGTTACTAGCGCTGCTGTCATTAAAGACGCTGCTATATATTATTAATGCTACTGTGTATCAACTTGACGCTATCCTAGGGTGGGTTGCTGAGTGAGTAAATTAAGATGATAGAAGCGTAAATGACTACTGATCTGTATGACATCAATGGCGATGCAGCGCTCGCTGTAAACCCCAACTCGCGGCCATTCATAAGCAATAAGTTCTTGATCCATCTTGATCGAATTTACCTCGAACGAGGAGGCGACTTTGTTAAGGTTCTGACTCGAGCCGGCCTTTCGTATGAAACCCTTATAAGTGAGCATTTGATGGTTCCTTTTGAACATCATAATCGCATGCTTGAATTGTCTGAGAAAGAGCTGGGTCTTGAGCCGCTGGGCTTGATACTAGCAACTCGTCAGCAGGTAGCTCACCTAGCCCCTTTATTCGAGATTTTGCTAAATCAAGCAACGGTTGCAGAGTCGGTTTTGGCATTAAGCGAAAATCTTCACGTTGTAGCCCAAGGCTTGGACGCTGTACTCAAGGTCGATGATAAATTTGCCCGCGTCGAGATGAGAACTAATTATTCATTTCTCTCTCAAAGCTCTATTTTCCACGACCATGCAGCGGGCCTGTTGGCTCAGTATTTACGCTGGATTGTCGGCCGCGAATTCAAAATGGCATCAGTCGCAATCCCCCATTCTGAGCCACGTGATTTGAGCCGGTTTAGGTCTTTTTTCGGCTGTCCTGTAAGTTTCGGTGACAGCCATATAGCAATTTGCTTCGATAAAGATGTTTTACAGAAACCGATTGTGGGCGAAATAGACAATTTAAACCGTCAGTACAACGAAGTGCTCGAGTGGGATCGTAGTGCAAGTTTATTGGCTAAAGTGCGTAATATTATTCGACGAGATCTTGTAATCGGGGCTACCAATATTAGCTATGTCTCTGGCGCCATGAAGCTGTCGAAACGCACACTTCAGCGTCGGCTCTGTGAACGAAATACGAGTTTTCATAAGCAACTTGACTCCGTGAGGGCAGGCTTAGCCCGCCAGTTTATCTATCAAAAAGATCTGGACTTGGCCGAAATCGCATCGCGATTGAGCTATGCTGAACAAGCAAGTTTCACTCATGCCTTCGTGCGGTGGTATGGCAAGCCTCCTAGCGAGTGGCGTACATTGTTGGTTTAAATAGTCAATTTGTCTGCCAAAAATGAAAACTATTGGCGCGAATTATCAACTTAAAATCGTTGCAATTGACTATTCTAAAGTCTGTTGGTGACACCGCATGGTAAACAGATATTAAAAGCTGGTAAGTGTCATCAATTTCATAAACATAAAAATTAATGAGGATGAGATGTCAAACTGTTCCAATAGCAAACCAGCAATGCTGGTTAAGAGCCTACTCGCTCTAGCCGTTTTTGCGGCTACTTCTGTCGCGTCTGCGCAAATCGAAGAAATCGTGGTAACCGCAACCAAGCGTGCTGAGAGCCTTCAGGACGTTCCAATATCGATGGTCGCTTTGTCAGGTGAGGCTATTAAAAATTTAGGCATAACTCGAGGTGAAGAGTTTACCGCCGACATTCCGGCTGTCACTATCGCTCAAAACCCGATCAGTAACTTTGTATTCATTCGCGGTATTGGTACCTCTGGCAGTAATGCGGGTATCGAACAGTCTGTGTCAATCTTTCACGATGGCATCTATATGGGGCGCCACCAACTTTCGCGCTCGCCATTTATGGATTTAGAGCGGG
>JBLHWO010000177.1:0-7647 GCA_047629215.1 Cellvibrionaceae bacterium
GTAATATTTTGCGCCGGCGTGTCGACACAGAAATATCACTTAATCATGAACGCTGGTTAATTTCATACTCAGATTTTGTCACCTTATTGTTTGCTCTTTTTGTAGTGCTTTACTCTATTTCTCAGGTCAATGAAAATAAATACAAAGATCTCACCGACTCGATGAATAAAGTCTTTAACGAGTCCAAACTTTCGATAAAACCTATTCAAATCGGCGAGGTAGCGCGCGCTATCAATTTAGAAAAAAATAGTGCGAATGACCTTAGCGATCAGACACCTGAAAGTTATCAATTAAATACTAATGGCGATGGTACGACGCTGCCGACTGCACGATTGCCACAATTATCAGATCAGTTTGTCGACGAATTTTCTAGTCTTATTGACAACGAGACTATTCAGGTTAACAACAACGAATTCTGGCTTGAGATTTCATTGAGCAATAGTATTTTATTTCCCCTAGGTAGTGTTAGGGCTAATGACTCTGCACAAAAAGTTTTATTCGAGATTGCCGATATTTTAAAACCGTTTGATAATCCTATTCAGGTTGAAGGCTACACCGATAACTTAGCAGTTAACTCAACACAATTTCCAAGTAATTGGGAACTTTCTTCTGCGCGAGCTGCGGCCGTCGTTAAAATATTAATTGAGGGTGGTGTCGAACCTGCGCGATTATCGGCGGTTGGTTATGGTGAGCACCATCCTATCACCGAGAATGATACTCCTGAAGGTCGCGAAAAGAACCGACGGGTTGTATTAATGATTGCACGAGAAAAGCAAGATAGGCCTAAAGTTAACACATCCGCCGCTATTAACGACGCGCTTAATCTTCAGACGATAGAATCTGTCCAGATCAACCCTCAACCAGGTTTAGAGCGAACAAATTCGGACAGTGGAAATGTTGATTTAGAAAGTATCGAGACCGGCAATCGAGCCTCTACGCCAACTACTAAGGTTGATGAAAATAACAGGTTTATTAATGATGACACTATTGCTCCAGTAGAAACTGAGAGCGGTGGTTTATTATTCAGCAGTGATCCCGATCGATAGTTAAACTTAGCTAGCGCAGTTAATAATGGGCATAGTACTTGCTATTAATTAATAGAGTATTCGTTAAATTGGAACAATACTAAGATACTGACAGTATATTGGCGTAAGTTTGAAGTTAAAAACATAAATAGATAAAGGTATTCTTGTGCAAGTCTGGACTATTTCAAATCAAAAAGGTGGCGTTGGTAAAACCACTACAACTGTTGCGCTCGGTGGCATTGCCGCTGAAAATGGGCAGCGGGTATTATTGGTTGATCTAGATCCGCATGGTTCTTTAACCAGTTATTTTGGTCAAGATCCTGACACTATTAAAAATAGCTGCTTCGACTTGTTTCAGACCCCTAACGACATTATCGTCGATAAAGTAGCCCAGTTATTGCTACCTACAAAATATCCAAATATTGTGTTGTTGCCTGCTTCAACTGGCTTAGCAACACTCGAGCGACGTGCCATCGGTAAGGATGGAATGGGGCTAGTAATTACTAAAGCGCTTGCTGTATTAAGAGATGAATTTGACCTTGTCATTATCGACTCGCCACCGGTCTTGGGTGTGCTATTGATTAATGGTTTAGCGGCTTGTGATCGTCTGATTATTCCCGTTCAAACAGAGTTTTTATCTCTTAAAGGCTTAGATCGCATGCTGCATACGTTAAGAATGTTAGAGCAATCGCAAAAAAAGAGCATGAAATATGTCATTGTTCCCACTATGTACGATCGTCGGACGCAGGCATCTATTAGTTCTTTGGCTGATATTAGACATCGCTATGGTCAACAGGCATGGCCGGGTAAGATTCCTGTAGACACACAATTCCGCAATGCAAGTAAAGAGGGTGTACCACCCAACCTATATGCAGAAAAAAGCCACGGTATTGAGGCCTATCGAAGTCTCTTAAAATGGTTGCAACCAACTGCTAGCTCAGTAGATTCAAATCGCTATTGGGAAGCCAGCTAATGTCTAACCAGCAAGTTGATGATGCCCTAAGCGACTATTTTACAGATCTCTTAGGAACTACTGAGGCTGTAATCTCTATCGAGAAGGATAAAGCTAAACACCCTAAAATTGAACAAATCGAGCAAGACAAACTTGAATCTAAACCCATCAAAGGCCTGTTAAATTCGGTTATCGGCGACGCTGTTATTAGTAAGGGCGAGTCAACTAAACATATATCTTCGGAAGTCGCTCAGCAACAAACTGTAAAACTGACAGAAGAACAAACACAAGCAATACCCGCATACAAACAAGACATGTTACTTACCCAAAAAGGTCAAATGAGTCACCTTGCGGGTAAGCTAGACGATGATGCAATTGTCGACAAACCAAAGGGTTATATCACCAAGCATACATTGACTTCTTCAAAAATTGAGGATTCTCTCGTCGTATTATCCCCATTAAAAAAATCTGTTGAGACGCAAACTAGACTAGCCTCGATGCAAACCGCTACCAAAACTCTAACTGAAACAGATACGGAAACAGATAGTTACAACGACCACAAAAGCCGACTCGAGCGCATGTTGAGGCAAGTGAGCAATTTAACCGCCAGTCAAGACATAAACCTTAAGAGCAAAGTGGCACCGCAAGTGAAGACTAGGGTTCAAGTTGATCTAAGCTCTATAGCGGAAGTAACTAAGTCTAAGCCTGCAGCCACACCCCAACAGTTTGCTAAAACCTCTGAGGCTAGTGACACAGAGCCATCTGTTAACGACGCGCTTAAAATAAAGGCGAGTGCAGAGGTAACGCCTATTTTGGCTAACCAGTGGAATGAGAACGGTCGCCCCGAATGGGCACAGGAAAGATTTGATATTTTGTTGCTCGAAGTGAACGGTCTTCAACTTGCAGTACCGTTGATGACCTTGGGTCAGATACACGAAATTGACGACGAAATCACCCCGCTATTTGGTCAATCAGATTGGTTTATGGGCTTACAGAAAACCTCTGATGGAAATGTGAAAGTTGTCAACACCGCTAAATTCATCATGCCTGAGCGCTATCGGGATCAACATAATTACAAGTATGTGATCTCTATTCACGGTCTATACTGGGGGCTTGCGGTCGATAATATTAAGCAACCCATTACCATTGATCCAGATGCCATAAGATGGCGGCCCAAGCGCGATTCTAGACCTTGGATGGCCGGTATGGTGAAAGATCATATGTGTGTTTTGTTAGATATTCCGAAAATAGGCGAAATTTTACAGACACAAGACAAAAATCGTGCTGATTAAGCTGGCGTTACACACGAAATACACTATATTTAGATTATGTTTAATTATTCTATTGGTAGAGGCTGACATAAATGGTAGACAACACGGCACAAAAAACAACAAGTGATGATCCTGTCCTTCAATGGGTAACATTTCGTTTGGCAGGTGAGACTTACGGTATCAATGTTATGCAGGTACAAGAAGTCTTGCGCTATACCGAAATTGCACCCGTCCCCGGAGCACCTGGTTATGTACTGGGTATTATTAATCTCCGCGGTAATGTGGTCACAGTCATCGATACGCGAAATCGTTTTGGGTTAGAAAGCGGTGAAATGACCGATAATACTCGAATTGTCATTATTGAAACTGAAGGCCATGTAATAGGCATTTTAGTGGACAGCGTGGCAGAGGTAGTCTATTTGAGACAATCAGAAGTTGAGACTGCACCCAATGTCGGCAATGACGAAAACGCTAAGTTTATTCAGGGTGTTTGTCACAAAAATGATGAGTTACTGATCTTGATCGAGTTAAATAAATTATTAACTCATACAGAGTGGGCAGAGCTCGAAGAAGTGTAATTTTAAAAATAAAAACGAGTAAGGGACAGTATGACAATCCATCTAACGGCAACACAAGTGTTACACATTTTAAGCCAAATTAATGGCAATATAGTGTTAGCTCTAGTGGCCATCAGTATTTTGCTGTCATTGGCTCTGTTGTTAAGTTTCAGGCAGACACGTAAGCTAGCTAAACAACTTAACCGTGTTCAGCACGATTTAAAAGTGTCAAGTAGTAGCATGATTAATATCGGCCAACAATTACTGAACCTTGAGAAAAGGGTCAATCAAACGACCTTGTCTGAGTCAGTGAATCGCACCGTACGTGCTCCGAATAAAATGAATAATATGGATTATAACGTACCGCAAGGTGTTCGAGAGAATGACTTCAAGACACCTGATACTCTAAAAGACAACTCTTTGCTAGATAACGCGGACTCAATCTATGATAAAGCACGCTATTATTTAGCTAAAGGCGATAGTGTTGAGAGTATTGCTAAACGTTGTAACTTATCCCATGCAGAAGTTTCTCTATTGAAAGCCCTCAGTAAAAAGCCTGCAGAGTCATTTTAAAGCTTAGGTGGTTTATCCTTAAGCCATAGACTAGTGCTTGTATATGAATGAAATCGCGAGTTACCAGCAGGCTACTATAAATTTTTCAGATATATGCCTTTCTGTGGTGTTTATCGATATCTACGTTGTCTTCTATATTAGCTACATCCAGTTGATTTATCTTCCTTGAGCTAGGTATGCCTATTGCACCTAATCCTTATAACGTTAGTTATACATTTCACTGTTTAAATGTATGAGTCGTCAATTACCTTTTAAAAAATACCATAAACTTTTATAATATCATTGTGTGAGCTTATAGATTTAGGCTCTTCAGTGAGTTATTACTGCAGCCTAAATTCTATAAAAACTACTTATTGCGCGCCCGTGGAGATTTTGTGGCAAATATTACCTACGATAAAAGTCAGGTTGAAATTAATGAGCCGGAAACGGTGCTAGAAGGATTAGAACGCTGTGGTTTTAAAATACCATTCAGTTGTCGTGCAGGTATTTGTCACAGCTGTTTAATGCAAGCTAATTTACAACCGCCATTTAGTTCTCAAATTGGTCTAAGTGATAATCAAAAAGCGCAAAATCTTTTCTTGGCTTGTAGTTGCATACCGAAGACGGCGATGAGTGTTAATCTCATCGGCAACACTAGTAAGATTAATGGCATTATAAAAAATAAAAAGTTTGTAAATGGACAAGTGTTAATCTTAAGCATCGAAGTAGATTGCCGTTGGTATCCAGGTCAAGCAGTTGATGTTTGGTATGACGATTATGAAGCACGCCCTTATTCAATAGCTAGTCGCCACGACCACAACAAAACAATTGAATTACATATTAAGAAGCATGACCAAGGTTTAGTTAGCTTATGGCTGCACAATGAAGTATCGATAGGGCAAGCTATTTGTTTATCAAAACCATCCGGCAACTGTTTTTACAGTGATAGTCAGCAAGACAAAGCGCTATTGATGGTTGGCACGGGTACTGGCTTAGCACCACTTTACGGCATCATTCAGGAAGCTATTCATCAGCAACATCAAGCGCCTATTTATATTTACATTGCCGCGTCCAAAAAAGCTGATCTTTACTATGTTGATCAATTAAATTCGCTGTGTAAAAGTCATCATAATATTCATTACATACCGACAGTGCGTCATGGGGATACCCATAAAGACGATCAGAATATTCATAGCTGTAATGTTGCGGGCAATATAGTATTGGCTGATATTATATCACTTGAATCTATCGATTATGGTGGCGAAATTGTTAATCTGATTAAAAAAAATCACCCTAATTTAAAAGATTGGAAGGTCTTCTTAAGTGGTAACCCTGATATGGTTAAAAAAGCACAGCGCGATTGCTTTTTTTTAGGAGCCGGTGTTGGTGATATTTATGCAGATGCTTTTGTTGTACAACAGAAGCCGTTGAAAAAAAAGATAATTTGAAACGATTGTTTAAAAAATAAATCGTTGTAGCTTTTAGTTATTATGTCCTGAAGAAATTGAATGTTAGAAATAGAGATATAACTTGACATAAAAAATATGACAATGCTTCATGACTTATACAAACTACATTAATTTTATGAATGAACCCGATTTTTTAAACCCTTGAGGGAAATGAAAGCAAAGATAGCAAAATCATATATTATAATATGTCTAACGGGTTACTTAATGAAAAGTTCTTTTACATGAGGAAGGCACGTTAATTAAATGAGTGCCGGTTTGTAATGTCGACAAATAATTTAATCAACTGACCTGGCTGAATGTACTTACTGTTAGTATTGTTATTCCAATTTTTTATGTCAGTGACTCTGACCTTGAAACGACTGGCAATATATGCAAGTGAATCACCTTTGCGAACGGTATAAAAGACAGTGCGTTTTTCATTTGAGGCTTTTTTTATTGCCGTATTTTCTGACCAAATAACGAGTTTTTTATTAAGCGCTAATATATCGCCGGGTGCCATACTGTTCCAACGAGCTAACTCGTTAACACCTACATCGTAAAGCTTAGCAATATCCCAAAGATTTTCACCATGGCTTACCTTGTGTACAATTTGTTGCGTCTTATCTTTTGGAGAACTATTTTGACGCCTATTTAAACGTTGATCTACGCTCAGACGGTAAAACTCACTTGCCCTAGCCGCTGACGGAATCAATAGCGCTTTACCCGCACGAATTCGGTTATTTTTTATATTATTCACACTTGCGATTAATTTAGGACTGGTATTGAACTTATTCCCAATTTTTATCAAAGAGTCATTAGGTTGAATAATATAACGCTGCCACGACAATCGTTGATCATTAGTAAGATTGACAAGCTTCTCCTCCAAAATAGCCGCTTTAGCAACAGGAACAGCGAGTAAATGAGGAGCATAGGGATCTGTTGCCCAACGATTATATGAGCCATTTAAGTTATAGATCGTATCGATATCGACATCTGCAAGTGATGCCACCTCTGCTAAATCAATTTGTGACCCAATATCAACTAGCGTGAAGTGAGGCTCGTTGGCAATAGCTTTTAAGTCGATAGCATACTTATCCGCATGCTTAATAATGTAACTCCATGCCAATAGTTTAGGAATATAATGCTCAGTTTCTTTAGGAAGATCAAGTGACCAATAATCTGTGGGTTTGCCTAACTTTTTATTTTTTCGAATAGCTTTAGCAACATTGCCTTGACCAGCGTTATAAGCGGCCATTGCCAACAGCCAATCATTGTTAAAGCGTTTGTGTAACAACAATAAATAAGTAATGGCACCACGAGTAGCGAGCACAGTATCTCGACGCTTATCTTGCCACCAATCTTGATAAAGGCCATAATTTCGGCCTGTTGCTGGAATAAACTGCCATAAACCCGATGCGCGTCCCGGCGAATAGGCAAAGGGGTCATAAGCACTTTCAACGATAGGTAACAGAGCAATTTCTAATGGAATGTTATTTGCTTTTAATTCACTAACAACAAAATATAAATAAGGCTCAGCATTTTCTGTAATATTATAAATTGACGATGGCGATGCTAATAGGCGCTTACGGTAACGCTCCACACGTTGTTCAGGTGTCTTGTAAGATCTATTTTTGTTGAATTGTGAAGCGGTTGGCAGCGTATCTGAAAAGCTGAAACCATTGCGTATTTCTTGCCAAAGGTCATTTTGTGCTACCCGAGTCTCGTCTGGGACTATCTTGTCTAACTCAGCAGCTGGTGATGTCTTGCCTAGCCGATTTGTTCGGTTATCCGAGGCCTCTAATACTTCAATTGTGGTGTTTAAACGTCTATTGGATGGTTGTA
>JBLHWO010000178.1:0-7595 GCA_047629215.1 Cellvibrionaceae bacterium
TAGCCGAACGTAAAGATAAATTCGACCGCGTCATTTTAGAAACAACCGGCATGGCAGATCCAGGCCCCGTCGCCCAAACGTTTTTTGTGGATCAAAATATTAGCGAACAATATGAGCTTGATGGAATTATCACCCTGGTGGATGCGAAGCATGTCAATGCACATCTGGATGACAGCACTGATGAAGTGCTGGCACAAGTCGCTTTCGCGGATCGGATTATCATTAACAAGGCTGATCTAATTGCTGAAGACGAAATGCTCAGTTTAAAAAGACGCTTACAAGAAATTAATCGGATGGCTGGCTTCTATTCTGCCACCATGGCCAATGCCCCTATTGCCGAGCTGCTGGATATAGGTGGCTTTAATCTTGAGCGTGCAGTGGAGATGAAACCCAACTTCCTTGAACCAGAATACCCTTTCGAATGGGGAGGTATCTGGCAGTTACCTGCTGGAGAATATCGTTTTCAACTAGCTAATGGCCCAGATCCAGATATGGCTTTTCTTATGTCTGACATTAATGAGGCCTCTGAAGAAGCAGTGCTAGCCTTAGCCGAGACTGTATTTGTTGAATTTTCCAAAACAGCCGAACCGCTTTCCCATGAGCAAAAGCTTGCCCAAATTGGACAGTGTTATCAACTCCAACTTGAGGGACGAGAATACTATGAATTCAATTTCGTAATAGAAGCCATTAGCGCCGACAAAAAACCCCCTAAAAACATAGCAATTTTCTCTCAGCACACTCCGGAAGAGTTCGATTTAAAATTGTTGAATCAGGACGATACTGAATACACCCCTATATCAGAACATTATTTTAATGCAGAACATGAGCATGATGATGCAGTGTCATCCGTTGCAATTGAGTTATCAGGCTTGTTTGATTTCCCAAGAATAAATACATGGCTTGATATGTTTCTGCAAGAGAAAGGGCCTGACATTTATCGCATGAAAGGTGTAGTCGGTGTGAAGGGAGAAAGCAATAAAATAGTATTCCAAGGGGTACATATGATGCTTAGCAGTCAAGCGGGTAAACCTTGGGGCGACGAACAGCCAGTAAACCGAATGGTGTTTATCGGAAAGGATCTTGACGAAGGCTATATCGAACGCTCACTGAAGACGTGTTTATATTAATTGTAGCTTTAAATAATACGAAAGAGTTAACTAAATGAAAGATATTAAAAATATTTTCCGCAATCTCGAAAAGAAATTAAAACAATCAAGTTGGTTTGAGGGTGAGTGGGAAATATATAATCGTGGCGCTTATCCGCAGTTTTATAAAACGAATTGGCACAATCAAAATCAAGGAGGTATTCATTTTGAAATATATATTGAAGCGCCTCAGATTAAAGGGAAAGCCTTCCCCGTTTGCATGCATGCAGAAGAAGATTGCCCATCTCAATCTGAATTTATTCAAAAACTCCTAGCGTTAGAAAGTGATCGTATAAAAAGTTTGAAAGGGTATCAAACGGACGGTAAAGGCTACAGTATTTACCAACGAACGTTACCCCTCAATTTTAAAAATCTGGAACAGCGACTTTTTAAGAGTTCAACCGTCTTCGACAACTTGAAAGTGGTGTTGAGCAGACATTGCGCAAACCGCAATAGGGCAGGAGTATGATGATATTTTTAATGATTAAAATGTGTGAAAAATAAAATAACACCTCTATTTTTTTGAGCTCTGAATCAGCGAAGGAAAGCTAACTCAGAGATCCCTATTAATGTGACACTACACCACCATATGATTCAAAAGCGTTGCGAAAAAGTGCTGACCTTATCCACAGATTCTTCTGAAACTCTTTACTTATAGGCCCTATTTATTATGTCTTCCCAGAAAATCAACGATGCCACCACTATCCCGGTGAGCGCGCAAACAATAGTGGATAGCGCAAGCAATACGATAACAACTGAAAGCCAAACTGACCTAGACGTGCAAATAACGATTGATTCAAGTTCGACAGCGGGATTATTTGATCTAAGCCAATTAGAATCACTCGTGGGAGCAGGCGGGCCGGTTATTGCCATTTTGATGCTGATATCTATCGCTGCTGTCGCTGTCTTTTTACTGAAATCTTGGCAATTTTCTTGGATGGGCATAAGCCGCTATAAAAGGATTCATGTAGCACTGAGTTGTTGGCACAGTCAAAAAAGTGATGAGGCTCTAAGTGCACTGAGTAAAACCCGCAACCCCATTGCCCGTGTACTTGAAACCGCTATGCGCTTAAAAACTAATCATAGCGATGATGCCATCGCCCGAGAGGAAACCACCCGCATTGCCAAACGTGAACTCGCTAAGATGCGCTCTCATTTAAAAATACTGGAAGTTATTGCGACCTTAAGCCCGTTATTAGGTTTATTAGGCACGGTACTTGGAATGATCGAAGCATTTCAAAAACTACAGGGCGCAGGCTCAACGATTGACCCCGCCATACTTTCTGGTGGCATCTGGGAAGCCTTATTAACAACGGCTGCTGGGCTTGTTGTCGCTATTCCAGCGGTTGTTGCTTTGAACTGGCTCGAACAACGTATTGAACGCTTTAAGCAGGTGATGGAAGATACGATGACGCAAGTGTTTACCTCGGTAGCGCAGCCCACTACCACTTCTCATCATGCTGAACAGCGGTCTCTCGCCAAACAAGAAAACCAACCAAAAAAACACGTAGTAAGTTTAGCGAGCTGATGACTGATTAACATTATGGAACCTTTCATCACGAATGGAGCTTTTTAACACCATGGTACTTTCCGAAAAACCAAAACAGCGTAATTTAATTAGCCTGACCCCACTGATTGATGTGGTCTTTATTCTATTGGTTTTCTTTATGCTGACTTCCAGCTTTGTCGAATGGAAATTTATTGATTTAGGTATTGGAGAAGCAAACGCTTTACCTCTTGACCAAACATCCCAAAGCCTCATCACTGTCGGCTTTGATCAGCGATACACTCTCAATGAAGAGCCGCTTTCACTGGATGAGATTGCTTATCGTGTGAAAAACCATGTTCGCCAACAACCTGACCACACCGTACTCATTAAACCCGTCAATGATTTACCACTACAACAATTAGTCACCGTATTAGACGCTGTCGGTGAAGTGGCTGGACCTAAGCTCTCACTACTTAAAGACGAACACTAATGGATATTATTGAACCTGAAAAAAAGCAAGAATTTGAAAGTGTGTTACCCCTCATCAATATTGTTTTTTTATTGCTGATCTTTTTTATGCTGACCGGGGCGTTGACTAAACCGGATATGTTTAGTGTTGTCGTACCAGAAGCAACGATGGATAGTCATGCTAATAGAGGCGACATGACGATACTGATGAACGCCGACGGCGAGTTAGCGATTGCAACAACCCGCTACTCGGAAAGCCAACTCGTAGACCTAATTAAACGTAGGCTAGAGGATAAGAAAACCACTGTTCAATTAAAAGCAGATGAAAATGTTAAATCACAAGACCTTATTACCTTTATGGAGACACTGAGCACACACCTAGGCAGCGCAGGTCTCCAATCCATAAGACTGGTAACGGTTGCCAGTAGTGACACCTCAACGCAACACATACTTCACTGAACGGTAATTACCCCTTGATGACCCACGCATTAATTCCAACATCATCAGCGATCAACCCACTAACAGGGTTGGCGGTAATTATTCTGACGCTGGCATTGCATTTAGCGCTTTTCTTAAATTACCCAACATCACAGACTCCCCCGCAAGTAGTCGTATCTACCGCTATTGAAATTGGCTTAGTAACCATAGCAAAGCCACTAACACTGGTATCTACAACTACCGCAGTAAAACCGACGCCTATCACCAAACAATCAACTCCAGCTAAGCCACCAGTGAAAAAAAAGCCGAAGCCCATTAGCTCTAAGTCTGCCACTCCTAAAGCAGCCATTCCTAAGCCAATCACCTCCAAGCCAATCACAAGGCCTCAAATGATTGAAAGCACTCAAATTGAAGCGTCGCCTGCGGAAGAAAATACTGCTTCACTAGAAAAAGAAAATACAACAACACCTATCACCGCTGCCTCTACATCGCCTACCCCCGCCTCATTAGGCAGTATCAACCCTGACATTAAAGCTTCCTATGAGGCCAGTCTAGTCGCTTGGCTTCAGCGCTATAAACGTTACCCAACGATAGCAAAGAGGAAAGGACAGGAAGATATTGTCGAGCTGGAAATCACCATTGATACAGCAGGCAATGTACTATCGCAAAAACTCATCACCGCCTCGTCCTACAAAAGCTTAAATAAAGCCACCATGAAAATGGTTAACAGAGCCTCGCCACTCCCTGCCGTACCTGAAGAAATACAGAATAATAAAACCCGATTTACATTTATTATTCCGCTTGTGTTTAAACTGAATTAGCTAAGCAAGAAACGGCAACAGAAGACTTTATGATAGTTGAATGAACCAAAGGAAATTACAAGCACTCTAGACCGTGTTTTCAAGCACAAACCTCAGTATACAAACGCTTAAATGTGGCTAAACAACCTTTACCACTAGGATTTTTTTGCTTACAAACACATTTTCTATTACCAGCCAGTTGATCCAGATTTGAAAAAAATTCATCCCTATTCCCTGCTTTTAATTCTGCTAAGAAAGTATCTTCAGTAATACCAAAGCAAAAGCAAATAGTGTTATCTAACACTTGTGGGATTGATTGCATTTGATCTTTTGTGTAATAGGTATTTTCAGAAAAATACGCTAGCTGACAACGTGGGTTTTTGCAGTATAAAAATACGTCGTCATTAGGAATAATCGAGCAATAAGGATATTTTAAATGATGACTCATGGTAATGATATTGACCTTGTTGACTGGCCCTGAACAATTAGGGCAAACAAGCTCTTTAGCCCTAGTGTCCATCATTAAAACGCCTGTCTAGGTTTTTTTGCCAAAATAAACAAAAAGAAAATACCGCCTAATAACCCAGTGAGGATGCCAATGGGGAGCTCTTCTGGAGATAAAATAAGTCGTGCCAATAAATCAGCCCAAGACAAAAATAGTGCACCCAACAATGCACTTAATGTCAGCACTCGTCGCGTGTTACCACCGACTAAGCTGCGAGCAATATGAGGCATAACAAGACCAACAAAACCTATTGCGCCACAAGATGCCACTAATACGGCCGTCACCATGGCGCTGCAGATAAATAATTGTAGTCTCAAACGATGTATAGAAATACCTAAACTATGAGCGGTTTCATCACCGAGTAATAAGGCGTTCATTCGATTGGACTGATACATCAAATAAATATAGGCGATAAAACACACACTAAAAGGCAATAAGATATTTTCCCAGCGAGCCAAACCAAAGCCGCCTAGCATCCAAAAAATCACCTGATGAGCCGCCCTATGATCACCTAAAAAAAGCAGTAAATTCGCTAAGGATGTAAAAACAAAAGAAATAGCGACGCCGGACATCAACAAGGTAAATGAACTTGAAGAAGGCATGTACCGATTAATTAAGGTAATACAAATTGTCGCCAGTAAAGCGCCCGCAAAAGCAAAAGCAGGCAAGGAAAAACCAAACAAGAACTCGCCTGCATGCAAAGTGGCAATCACGGCACCTAATACTGCTCCAGAGGACACACCTAATACATGAGGCTCCGCTAATGTATTGCGTGTCGCCACTTGTAATGTAGTGCCCGCTAGGGCGAAACCTGCCCCCGCAATACAAGCCAGCAGTGCCCGCGGCAAACGCAATTCCCAGATAATCGTGTTAACGCCAGCATTAATTGAACTATCGCCAGCGACTAGAGGGATGTGGCTTAACAATATACTCACTGTTTCATTTAACGGAATGGCAACCGAACCAGACATGACGACCAGCGGTATTGATACAACAATCAACACAACAGTGACATATACCCATCTAAAATACATTTTCTTATTATGGCAAGCTCTACTCATCACCATTGGCTCGAATGTATAAAATCATGTAACCGCTCTGTTGCATTAATAGCCTGAATGCTCGGAGTGACTTCATTATAGGTGAGTACGATAAAACGTTTATTTTTGATTGCATCAACACCAGAAAGTACGCTTTCATTCGTTAAAAAATCAATCTTTTCTTGAACAGAGATCTTTCCATAATCAACAATCACAATCATCTCAGGATTCTTGCTAACAACCACTTCCCAACTCACTCGCGTCCAACTGGCCTCAAGATCAGAGAAAATGTGGTCTCCTCCTGCGGCTTCAATCATAGCGTGCGGCATGGCATAAAGGCCTGATGTAAACGGTGTATCAAAACCACTATCAAATAAAAACACTCTTGGTTTGCTTTTTTTGCTGGCATTTCCTGCTAGCAGAGAAAGCTGTGACTTAAGCTGATCAACTAATTTTTTTGCACGTTTTTGCTGAGAAAAAATCACACCTAAATTGAGTAAATCAGTATATACATCATTAAATCCACCGGGCTTTTTATCCATGATATGGATACAAGATTCCGCCAATTCGTAAACAGCAATATTAAATTCAGCCAATTTTTCTGGTGTTAATGTGCCACCTACTGTTAAGCCATAGTTCCAACCGGCAAATAAAAAGTCTACATTATAAGTTAAAAGCGTTTCAATATTAGGGGCGTGTCGCGATAATGATGGCGGTTTATGACTATATTGATCTAGGACTTTGTCATTATCTTTGCCCCCTTCAACGCCGGTATAACCTACCATATGTTTTTGCAAACCCAGCGCTAGCATCATCTCAGTCATATTAATATCATGAGAGACTGCGTATTGAGGCGTTTCAGAAAAGCGAACTTCACGATCACAAGAAACAACCACTGTTTCTTTATTAACATTATTTGCACTGACTAAAACGCTACTGCAACATAGCAATAAAGCGGTGAAGCACATAAATAGTTGACTATTTTTCATAGCAATTCGATACAGACTCTCTGGTTAATTGTATTTTTTGTAACGGCAACATCGATAGAAAATACACTGCTCAATAAACTTTCCGTCATTACTTTTTCAGGGCTTCCTTGAGCAACGATTTTTCCGTATTGCAATACGGAAATTGAATCGCAAAATCTTGCCGCCATATTGACATCATGTAGGCTGCAAATGACCGTGATGTCTGCACGCTGTAAAAAGCGCAATAGCGACATTTGATGATGTATGTCGAGGTGATTTGTCGGCTCATCAAGGATCAATACTTGAGGTTGCTGCAAGAGCGCTCTAGCAATCATCGTCCGCTGCTTTTCTCCACCGGATAAGGTATCAAAATATCGATGTAATAAATGCTCTAGCTCTAACTGTACGGCAATATGTGCTACTTGCTTTTGCCTAGAATCAGCAACCTTATGAGTAAGTGATGAATAAGGCAAAAAACCTAAGTGCAAAATATCCTCTACCGTGAGATGAAACTCTGAAGGATACTCTTGTGCAACGACAGCGATGTGTTGCGCTAATGCTTTTCGATCATACTCCTTAAACGGCACTTGATTAAAACACACCTTACCTGCGCTGGGTGTTAGCCGATTATATAGGCAACGCAATAGCGTGGTTTTACCATGCCCATTGGGGCCAATAATGCCGTTGACCTTATTAGGCAAACACGAAAGGTTGACCTCCGATATAATCGAAGGTGCATTAT
>JBLHWO010000179.1:0-7482 GCA_047629215.1 Cellvibrionaceae bacterium
ATTTACGATATGTGTAAAGCCGTTGATAAAACAATGGTGATTGGCAACGTGCGAGTTCTTGAAAAACAAGGTGGTAAATCAGGCTACTGGCGAACGAATTAACTCGACCCAAACTATCATACGGGACTATTCATGATTACAATTCGTTATTTTGCTAGCCTTAGAGATGAATTTAATATCGATAGCGAAGCGCTAGATTGGAACAAAAAACTTTCGACAGTCGCTGCAATTAAAGAGTCTCTATCTATACGCGATGCAAAATGGCAAAACACTCTCAATAATAAAAGTGTGTTATCCGCTGTTAATCAAAAAATGGCCGATAACAATGCCAGCATCACCGATGGCGATGAAATTGCTTTCTTCCCCCCTGTCACAGGCGGTTAATGATGAGCGTAAGTGTCCAAGAAGACAACTTTGATCACGCTGAAGAATATCAGCACCTTTACTGCGATGCGCCTCATATTGGAGCCATTGTCACTTTTTGCGGTTTAGTGCGTGAATTCGATCACGGCAAAGGCGAAGGTTTGAGCCTAGAACACTTTCCAGGAATGACGGAGAAAACGTTATTAGATATTATTGAACAAGCTAAACAACGCTGGCCAATTCTTAATGCACGCATAGTACATCGAGTGGGTAGACTTAAGCTTAGCGAACAAATTGTCTTTGTCGGTGTTAATAGCCCACATCGCAAAGACGCTTTTCATGCCTGCGAGTTTATTATGGACTTTATCAAAACCCAGGCACCCTTTTGGAAAAAAGCCATCACCTCAGAAAAAGAATATTGGGTAGAGGCAAAGCACAGCGATCAACTGGCTAAAGAAAAATGGGAACCATCATAATGGACTCAGACGAAAAACCTAAAATAAAAAATAAGTGGCCAAAAAGACTGTATGAGCACTACACTCTGCCACCAGAAAAAATCTTCCCTCAGTTTAAATTGGGTGCGGTTATTTTTTTTATGGGCCTAGTCATTATGTATGGAGCCAATCAATTACTGGTTCCCTCCTTAGCGCAAGAAATAGTGACTCTAGTCGGTTTACTTCTCATTGGCGGAGGATTTATTTTAGCCCTGATGACGCAAATACGAATGCTTGTTGGCAGAATATTGCGCTTCTTTTTCGAAGATTAAACATTAATTATGTCTTCCATCTCAACCACAAGCGATCAATTATTTTTACTTGATAACAAAGAAGACCTTCAGGAGCATCTAATCAAACTGCTAGAAAAAGGCAAACACGATGTTGCCATTTTCAGTCGTTCACTTAACCCTGCTCTATTTAATCATCAGGCTGTTAGAGATGCGCTATCAACAATTGCCCGTCGCGCTAGTGTATCGAGCGTACGTATAATTATTGAGCGCCCTCAAACAGTTGTCGAATCAAGACATACATTACTCACTCTTAGCCATCGCTTAAGTAGTAAAATAAAAATACAAAAATTATTAATCGAACCTCAAAACCCATACGAGTTCGTTATTGTAGATAACGATAAACTCTGGCTGCAAGACCAAGAAGAAAGTAACACTGGCTTTACAAACTATGCAGCAAGACCCGAAGCAAAACGCTTTTTGAGTTTATTTAATGACTATTGGAGATATAGTGAAGAGGATATTGGCCTGAGATCGCTAGCTTTGTAGACATATCATTTTTCTATCTCATTGCCATCAATACAGTCACCGACCCGAATGGCACTATTATTAGAGGTGCCTTTAAGCCCGATGCACGAAAATTACTGCTATTCGTCATTCCTGTAGAGGCACACTACTGTCCGGAATAACCCAATAGCAGTGAAAACGAGTGGTTCTTCTCCGCTTTCAAGAGGTAAAAAAAGATACCGGAGCTATCGTAACCTGTTGAAATATAAGCTCTCTGACAACTTTATAGGCAGCAGGTACTTTGAGCCTTAACATCTCTAGCCAAATATTGAGCCTTCCAGGACAGTGTGTCAAACAAGTTCAAGACGATTTAGAGCACCAGCGTATCACGTTACCTGTGCCCGAGATCGTCGTTTTCGAGTAACTGAACCGACCACAGGTAAGCCCGCCACGATTAATTGTTATCAGCGTAGACGCATTCGAGATCTACCGCTTTGTGGGTTTGATTGTTATTTGGGAGTCGAATTAGCACAGGTAGTAACAGGTAGTAACAAGCACTGGAAGACGCTTGTTAGGAGCCACAGACTTGGTTGATAAAGGCAGTCAGTACACCCTTCGCTTTTGTCAGTTAGTCAGTTAGTCAGTCAGTGAATTATATCGTCACATGAGCATTAGCACCGTAGCTCGGCATTTAAGTTTACGTTGAGAAACGGTAAAAAATATGGATAAATTTTATCGGGGATCCACTATGCCTGCACTTGATCCAAACCAGTTGATAGACCTCAAATAGTTGGGTGTATTACAGGATAATAATAACGCTGTGCGCGCCTGGAGATAGCGACTCTTTCAATACTTTATAATGACTTAAGGAAGCTCTGAATAAGCCTCTGTTTCATGCCGGGCTTGTCCTACATCGATAAAAGCAGCATTTATAGATTTCCGCTTTTGCGGGAATAACCTTAATCAGAGGCTCCTAGGGTACCGTAGACATTTTCCCTAGCGATTGACTCAATAGGTGAGCTGGTTTAGGGCTACAAAAATAGTAGCCCTGCATTCGATCAACACCAAGTTCGGATACCACATCCATTTCTTCTTTGCTTTCGATACCTTCAGCAACAGCTATTATTTCCATTGCTTGGGCCATGGAAATAATAGCTGCATAAAGCTTTATTGATCGTGCATCACTGAGTATTGTCTTCAAAAAAACTCGATCAATTTTGAGAATATCTAAATTTAGATTTTGTAGGTAGCTAAGAGAAGAATAACCTGTACCGAAATCATCTAACGCAATTTTTAGTCCCAGTGCTGACAAACTGTTTAACACTTTAGCTGATACTTCCAGATCATTAATTAAAGCAGTCTCTGTCACCTCAACACCTAGGTATTCAGTAGATATGCCTGATTTTTCAATGATAGAAGAAAAAATAGCGGGCTTATTTTTATTTTGGATATCAAGAGCAGACAAGTTTATAAATATTCTAACGGGTGTTGTGCCACTCTTTTGCCAATACTGTAATTGCCAGCACACAACTGTGAAAATCCACTCACTTATTTCCTGGATCAAACCAATTCTTTCGGCAATATCAATAATGGTTGTCGCGGGTATTTTACCGAACTCCTGATGCTCCCAACGTAGAAGGGCTTCAGCACTGACAATACAACCGGATTTTATATCTATACAGGGTTGATAATATAGCTCCAACTGATCACGCTTAAGTGCGAGTTGCAACTCACTCTCTAAACGCACTAGTTTATAGGCTTCATCATCCATAAGATCATGATAAAACTCAATTTTCTGTGAGTTGTTATTGTCTTTAGCATAACGCTTAGCTATTGTTGCTTTTCTTATCAACTCCTCTGCATTTAACGTATTTTTTGGGTACGAAGAGATTCCTATTTCTGGGGTGCAGTGTAATTGTATTCCATCAACGTCAACGGGGGAGGTTACTCCTGTAAATATATGATGAGCAATATCAGCAACGACCTCTACGTTATTTAATACTGATAATAAAATACCAAATTGATCCGAATCAAGGCGCGCCATGGTGTATTTACAATCTACCATCAACCTTCTTACCACTGGCTTTTTCATTATAGTTAACAGTCGTTCTCCCAACTTTCGTATGAGTAAGTTGCCCGCATCTGCGCCTAAAGTTTCACTGATTTCGCTAGATGTTTTGAGTTTTATAACCATAACTACACCCGGTTTTTGATGCAGTTTATGTAACTTAATGGCTCTATTTAATTCGTCAATAAAGGCCAATTGAGTGGGTAGTCCGCTGATCTCGTCAATATGTAGATGTTGCTGCAAAGCTTGTTCTTTTTCAGCGGCTTCTTTACCAAGCACCTCAACCTGCTGACTTAAGGATTTTATAATTTTAGACTGAGAGTGATCACTTTGACTAACGCCATTACTGACAGGGTGACTGACATTAGCTAAATGGCTATCCTGATCGTTTTTATCACCCATTTTTTCAGCAGTGTTATCAATAACACGCATAGCGGGATCCCAAACAACCACGCGATTACGTCCACTATTTTTAGCCTGATAAAGAGCTTTATCAGCTAAATCTACCATTTCCGTAGGGCTGCTAATTTTTGAATTCAATAGACAAATACCGATACTGGTTGTTATCCGGCCAACGAGAGTCAATTCCTTAGTTGATTTATGTTGTATAGTGACTCTTATGCGTTCTGCCACATTTCTTGCTTCTTCGTTTGAAAAACCTGGTAATACTATACAAAACTCCTCTCCACCGTAACGGCCAACTATATCCGTATCACGGGTTTTTTCTTGAATAATACCGACCACAAATTTAATCACCTGATCACCCACGGAGTGCCCATGGTTATCATTTACAGATTTAAAATGGTCAATATCAATCATCAGGCAACTCAGGTCTGTACCCGCCTGACGAGATTGCTGAAATAAATAATGGAAAGTATCAAATAATGTGCGTCGATTGTAACAATTTGTTAGTGGGTCATATTTCGCCAGTTTCGACAAAGCCATATTTTTTTTTCTGATTTCTGTTTCAGTTTCACGCAAACGTGTAATGAGCTTGCTGAGCTGGGTATTTTGCTCTTCCAGTTCAGAAACATCCTCGAACGTAATCAAGGCTCCACGCACCTTACCATTGTCGTCTTTAATGGGTGAGCAGTTAGTGGATAATAAAATTTTATGCTGCTTATTGCCTGCATCTAAACGCATACGCACACCGGTCGCAGTAGAACCATCACTTAAGGTACTTTCCCACGGATAAACTACTGGGGTCTCTTGCCTAAACACCCAATTAAAACTAGCAATCTCCAAACCAAGAAGAGCATCTGCTGGGCGATTGACTTTGGCACCGAAAGCATCATTAGCTAGCAGTATATATTTGTTATCATCAATAATAACCAATGCTTCTGTTAAGGTATTAAAAGCTGATTGTACTCGTGCTGGGATCACATCTTGTGGGTTCAATTCACGCAGCATGCGGCTGAGCATCAACAGGTAACCCACAAAACAGCAAACACCTACAATAAGTGCTAAACCATAAATTGAGTTAACAAACCACCCTACCCATCCATCTCGGTACAAAGGGTTGAATTCTACGTGGAAGGTAGCCCACAGGGCATTTTTTTTAAATATAGGGATTTTAATGTGGGTAATGGTGGGACTGTGATCAACTTGATTAGCATCACTTTGTAAATGCTCAATATTACCCACCTGGATCAGTATTAGGCCTGCTTCAGTTTTAATAAAGCCAGCGATGGCAGCCTGATTAATATTAATAAATTCATTCAAGGTGGTTTCTGAAAGACGCAGTTGATTATTCGCGAGTAACAAGGACAATGTAATGACCAGAGACTTGGAAAGGTCAAGCCTCTTTTCCAATTCGGTTTGTTGTTTATCTGGAAACAAACCAAATAAACTGGAAATGAGTAATATGCTCGCTGCATAAACAGCTAAAGCCAAGCTTACCCTAATATTGGGGGGAACCTTAAAGTGCCTGAATCTATTTATTAATGTCTTTACCATTATTCCAAATTCCTAGGAGGCTGCTGGATTTTAGCGTTAGTTACGAGGGAAAGTCCGCTTTGATTTTAGTGTATGGTTTTGAAATCAATAATGATTTTATTTAACGAAAAGCCACACATAAAAGCCAAATCCAGTTTTGCCGTATTTAATAGGCCGTCCTAAGTATGAAAGTCTCCTACAACCTTAAAAACTTATCTGAAGTCGGATATATTCCAATATTGAGATGAGTTACTTTAAATCATAGCTAACTTTTGAAGATGAGCAGAAAATAGGGGTAAAAAAAGTATTATTTATTAGATTAACTAAAATAATTGTCAATATCGCCAGCGTCTATTACAGGGGATTGATGACTAATCGGTGGGCCTTTCTTGTTGACCGCATAGTTGACGATCGGCAGTGGATCGTAAGTTCCCCATAAAGGTCTAGTAGATATCAAGCTTGACACTAAAGCGCCTCCACGCAATAACCAGGCAACATAACCCGCGCTCAGACTGACGCCAGAAATTGATATGGATTTTATAGATATAATTGATAATGAATCAGTCGAAAATAAATCCAACGATATTAGCTGACCGCTTGTCTTCTTTAATACATTTTTTTGTAACAAGTCGCTATTCTGGAAATCACCTCGAGCAGCATTTTCCAGAGTAATCTTCTCAACAGCAACATTTTTTCCGAGGTAGTTCATGCTAGGCGTGTGAGTTGCGGTGTTAGGCCCTACTGGTGCAATATTTGATGCAGCAAATGATAAGGCATTACCCGGTTCATCAAAATTAAGCGCTAAATTGAAATTAATTACTTTATCAGGAGTATTAACTTCGGCATTATTGTCTATTTTACCCTCGTCCGTGTTGTCTTCCTCATCAGGGTTATCATCCTCGTTTTCTACGTCAGCTGTTTGATCATCATCATCATCATCATCAATGGCTTCATAAAAGACGGGGTTTACGGCTATTGTAATTGTCTGATTGCTAACCCTATTACCACTGTTATCGCTGATACTAAAGCTAAAGCTATCACTACTGGTATTACTGTTGTCATGGCTGTAGAGAATATTGCCATCGATGATGTTTTGCTGGGTAAAGGTATCATTGGTGCCGCTGGCCCAAACACTGCCATTAATGGTTAGAGTGCCGTTGGTGACGTTGCCCACGGTATAGATCAGGGTGCTGTCATTGGTATCGGTATCGCTAGCTGACAGATCCGCAACGGTGAACACGGTATTTAGATCACCTTCGGTTACCGTGAGGACGTTGTTGACCACGGTGGCTGTGCTGTCATCGACGGCGATGACGGTGATGACCATGGTTTGCCCGGCCAGGGTATTGGTGCCATCGCCAACACTGAAACTAAGGCGATCACTGTTGGTATTGCTATCGTTATGGGTGTAGAAGATATTACCGTCGATAATATCTTGCTGGGTAAAGCTATCGTTGCTACTGCTGGCCCAGCCGCTGCCGTTGATGGTCAAGCTGCCATTAATTACATTGCCCACGGTATAGGTCAAGGTCGTGTTAGTGGTATCCGTATCGGTGGCCAACAAATCCGCAACGGTGAGCACAGTATTCACATCACCTTCGGTCACGGTAATGGCGTTGTTGACCACGGTGGCGGTGCTATCATCGACGGCGGTGACAGTGATGACCATGGTTTGCCCGGCCAGGGTGTTAGTGCCGTCGCCGACACTAAAAATAAAGCTGTCGCCGGCAGTATTACTGTCATCGTGGCTGTAGAGAATGTTGCCATCGATAATGTCTTGTTGGGTAAAACTGTCGTTGGTGCCACTGCTCCAAGCGCTGCCATTAATCGTTAAGGCGCCGTTAGTGACATCGCCCACGGTGTAGATCAAGGTCATGTCGGTGCT
>JBLHWO010000180.1:0-7466 GCA_047629215.1 Cellvibrionaceae bacterium
CTTGCAGTTTTTCTAGCTTTTCTTGTGTATCCACGCCTTCGGCAATTAGATTGGCGCCAATTCTTTTGCAAAGTTCGATCATTACAACTGCTATAGCCTCGTCTTTTCTTGATTCAACAATATCTTTGATGAATAGCCTGTCTAACTTTAAGCAATCTATTGGAAATGCTTTAATGTAGCCTAATGAAGAATATCCTGTCCCAAAATCATCAATCGCTAAGCGAAATCCATCCTCTGTTAATTGAGTTAATACTTCAATATTTCTTGGTGTGATATCCATAAAGGTATCCTCGGTCAATTCAAATTCAATTTGACTGTTTTTTACTTTGAAGTGACTGCAAATGCTTGTAATCGTTTTGTAAGAGTTTGCCTGGTTGATAAATAGCGGGGGAATATTTATGGATAGATGCATGCTTGCCTCCACGATATTTTCTCTTTGCCACTGTTGCCATAGTGTCAAGCTACGCTTAATAATCCATTCAGTAGCTGGAATTATTAGTCCCGTTTCATTGAGTGCTGGAATAAAACCTGACGGTGGGATGATTCCGTATTCACGATGATTCCATCTGACCAGTGCTTCCGCGCCATAAATAGTGTTTGTTTCAAGATTTATCTGTGGTTGAAAGAAGACTCGCAGCTCATCATTCTGAATAGCTAGCCTAAGATTTTTTTCTAAATTATTTCTTATCTTTGCGCAAATTTGTAATTCTCTGGTAAAGAAGCCAACATTGTTCCCGCCTTTCTTTTTGGCATGGCACATGGCAGTATCAGAGTTTTTGAGTATAATTTCAGACGTCGCATTTGTTACGTCATAAGAGCTAGAGACCCCAATGCTTGTAGAGGTCAGTACCGGTTTGTTGTCAATTAAAAATGGTTCTGATATGGCGTTTGTTATTTTCTTGGCTATGGTGCTTACAGAGTTTAGGTGTTCAACATCCTCAAAAAAAATAATAAACTTATCTCCCTCTAGTCTAGCGACGGTGTCGTTATTCCTTACGCATGCTCTTAAACGATTTGATACTTGGATAAGTAAGGCGTCACCTACGTTGTGACCTAAAGTGTCATTAATGCTTTTAAAATTGTCTAAGTCCAATTGCATAACAACTACATATGACTTGCTCATATTTCTTCGGTTATTTTCTAGTGAATGATCTAAGCGATCCATGAAAGTTGAACGATTGGGTAATTTGGTAAGCGAGTCGTGATAAGCGAGTTGTTGTAATTCGGTTTCTATTTTTTTTCGTTCAATTGCGTAGCGTACGGTTCTATCAATCGTTTTTATATCGAATTCATCTTTATGGATATAATCTTGCGCGCCCTTCTGTATTATTTCTGCAATTAAGTTTTCATCATGGCTGCCCGTTATTACAACAATGGCTGCTGAATTGTTCACTCTGCGCATTCTTTCTAGTGTTTTAGTTCCAATGCTATCGGCTAAAGCAAGATCAAGAAAAATCATATCATAAATACCATGCTCAAGTTTTTGCTTGGCATCAGCGAGTGTATTGCTTGTTTCGATAGTATATTGGATCTTATTAGATCCGAGCAGTTGCTCAGTGGTAAGGTGAATATCTGCCGCCTTGCCTTCAACGTTAAGTATCGAGATAGATTCAGGGTTGTGCCGTAAATCGTTTTGTATGTGTTGATTGTTGTTTGTTATCATTGTTGAGGGTAGCTTTTTAGTTTCACTGGGGGTAACGATACTTCTATTGAAACGCTAATTTTTTAGTATAGATTAGAGTTAGATAATGTCAGGGAAAAATGGCAGAAATATCTCCCCATATAAACTATGGGCCAGATATTTTTTATAGCTTTTGGTTATGGGCGATTGTCTTAAGTGTATTGTAATTACAAGAGCTTTTTCAAAAACTGTCCTGTATGGGACTGCCTAGCTTTACCTATATTCTCGGGTGTCCCCTCTGCAATTATTTGACCTCCACCACTACCTCCTTCTGGCCCTAAGTCAACGACCCAATCTGCCGTTTTAATGACATCTAGGTTGTGTTCAATGACAATGATAGTATTGCCATGGTCACGTAGCCTGTGTAGAACGGTTAAGAGTTGTTGTATGTCGTGAAAGTGGAGTCCAGTTGTTGGTTCATCGAGGATATATAGTGTTTGACCTGTATCCCGCTTAGATAGCTCTTTGGCTAACTTGACGCGTTGAGCTTCACCACCTGAAAGAGTGGTTGCTGCCTGGCCAAGACGAATATAAGATAGACCAACATCTATTAGGGTTTGTAGCTTGCGCGCAATAGCCGGTATGGCATCGAAAAACTCGCGAGCATCTTCAACGGTGAGCTCTAGAACTTGATTTATATTCTTTCCTTTAAAAATAATCTCTAAGGTTTCTCGGTTGTAGCGCTTCCTATGGCAAACATCACAATCCACATATACATCAGGTAAAAAGTGCATCTCCACTTTGACAACGCCATCGCCTTGGCAGGCTTCGCAGCGTCCACCTTTGACATTAAAGCTAAAGCGTCCGGGTTTATAGCCTCTTGAGCGTGCTTCTTGAGTGCCAGAAAACAGCTCCCGTATGGGAGTAAATATACCCGTATACGTTGCAGGGTTTGAGCGTGGCGTTCGGCCAATAGGGCTTTGATCTATATCAACACATTTGTCAGTATGCTCCAGGCCGGTTATTTTTTTATAGGGCGCGGGCTTTAAGGTGGTGGCACCGTTGAGTTCGGTTGCGACAATTGGGTATAGCGTTCCATTGATGAGTGTTGATTTCCCTGAGCCGGAGACCCCTGTAATACAGGTCATCAAGCCAAGAGGGATAGTAAGTGTGACATTTTGTAAATTATTGCCACTCGCGCCTGATAGTACCAGCTGTTTATTGGGGTCGATAGGATGTCGCGTTTTAGGTACAGCGATGGACATCTTGCCAGATAGATATTGACCAGTAAGAGATTTTTCACTCTTCTTGATGTCGTCTATTTTACCTTGTGCTATGACCTGGCCGCCATGTACTCCGGCACCAGGTCCGATATCGATCACGTGATCTGCCTGGCGAATAGCCTCTTCATCATGCTCTACGACAATAACGGTATTGCCTATATCCCTTAAGTGGATCAAGGTGCGAAGTAAGCGATCATTATCTCTTTGATGCAGGCCTATAGAGGGCTCATCTAAGATATACATAACGCCTACTAAGCCGGCACCAATTTGACTTGCAAGCCGAATACGTTGAGCTTCTCCGCCAGAGAGTGTTTCCGCACTGCGATTGAGGTTGAGGTAATTAAGTCCTACATCCACCAAGAATTGGAAGCGATCCCCGATTTCTTTTAAAATCTTATCGGCTATTTTACCTTTAGCTCCGGTCAACTTAAGATTTTGATAGTAATCGTAAGCATCGCCAATCGGCAATGCACAGATATCCGAAATAATTTTGTCGTCGATAAAGACATTGCGCGCCTCTTCTCTCAGGCGTGTCCCTTTGCAGCTTGGGCAGGGTTGTGAGGATAGTAGTTTGGCTAATTCCTCGCGTACCATTTGTGATTCGGTGTCACGGTAGCGTCTGTCTAGGTTAGGAATAACGCCTTCAAACCGGTGTTTACGCTTATAAGTATCGCCTCGATCATTGATGTAAGTGAAGTTAATTTCAGTATCGCCAGAGCCATAGAGTATGGCGTCGCGGTTCACTTTTTTAAGCTTTTTCCATGGTGTGTCAATATCAAATTTGAAATGTCTGGCAAGTGATTCCAGCATGTGGAAATAGTAAATGTTGCGCTTATCCCAACCGCGAACCGCGCCCTCAGAAAGTGAAGATTCGGGAAAGTGAACGATTTTGCTTTCATCAAAATATTGCTTAACGCCTAAGCCATCGCAGGTGGGGCACGCTCCGGCAGGATTGTTAAAAGAGAATAGTCTGGGCTCTAATTCAGTAAGTGAGTAATCGCAAACAGGGCAGGCGTGTTTAGTAGAGAAGGTCTGGTCAGCTTTATCGCCATCCATATAGCTAATCGTGATCAAGCCGCCAGAGAGAGTTACGCCAGTTTCGATTGATTCGGCAAGCCGTAACTGTAAATCATCTCTCACTTTAAAGCGGTCGATGACAGCATCAATAGTGTGTTTTTTCTTCTTGTCGAGTACAGGTAATTCGTCGAGGTCAATGACATCGCCATCAATTCTGACGCGAACAAAGCCATCGCGGCGAAGTTGTTCAAAAATGTGTAGGTGCTCGCCTTTGCGATCTCTGATAACTGGAGCAAGCAGCATCAATTTTGTGCCTTCTGGCATAGCTAATATTGAATCAACAATTTCACTGACGGTCTGTGCCGCTAGGGCAATATTGTGTTGTGGGCAGCGAGCTTCGCCAACACGGGCGAACAGTAGCCGTAAATAATCATAAATTTCTGTAATAGTGCCGACAGTAGAGCGAGGGTTGTGAGATGTTGATTTTTGTTCAATCGAAATGGCAGGGCTTAAACCCTCGATATGATCAACATCGGGTTTTTCCATCATAGATAAAAACTGACGGGCATAAGTCGATAAAGACTCAACGTAGCGTCGCTGACCTTCAGCATAAAGTGTATCAAAGGCTAGCGAGGATTTGCCTGAGCCCGATAAACCGGTGATCACAATAAATTTATTGCGAGGAATGTCGAGGTCAATATTTTTGAGGTTGTGGGTGCGTGCGCCCCGAACGATAATTGTATCCACTTAAATGGCTCTATTAAAAAAAGGTTAAAAGCAACGGGCCAGTATAATTCATTACGCTTTCTTATGTACGCTAAAAGGTGTGCCGCAATGGTTTAATAAGTAGATTGCGTTGGAAAACAAGCCTTTTAGGCTTGCGGGCATGAAGTACTTTACACGCGAGGGAGTTCTATTTATTCTAGGAAAGTAGTTGGCGCGAAAAAGATGTGGGTCCTCTTGGTTAGCGGCGTAACCGGTGTGCAACGCTACCGCATCCTACTTAGTTTTATGCGGATGTTACACGTGCCAGTTCTGCAGGAGCAAGAGAGGGCGCTATCGTGAATCTTGGCAATAGCTTGCGATTACCTGCAATTCAATCCTTAAGTCAGACTATCTTTACGCACTAAAAATCTAACCCAGGCTTAATCAGAGGCCCCTTAAGGAAAGCATTGCTTAACAGCCATCCCTCCGCTTGCTAGAATGCAAGGCTAAATTGAATTTTGGGTTCTTATGTCTACCGCATTACCTTTGTCACAAGCCTTACCATCTCAAACGCGTTCGGTTGCGTCCTTAGCAACCCTCTATATAGCTCGTATGCTAGGCCTTTTTATGGTGTTGCCGGTTTTATCTCTGGCGGGAGATGAATATATCGGTAGTAATGTATTTTTGCTTGGCGTAGCCCTTGGTGTTTATGGTTTGACCCAAGCTTGCCTGCAAATTCCTTTTGGTATTCTCTCGGATCGCTTTGGCCGCAAGCCCCTGATTGTTATTGGCTTGGTCTTATTTGGCCTGGGATCGATTTTAGCGGCATCAGCTCAAACGGTAGAGGGCTTGATTGCTGGCCGTGCATTGCAAGGCGCTGGGGCAATAGCCGGAGTCATTATGGCAATGGTTGGCGATTTAACAACAGGCAAAGATCGCAGTAAAGCCATGGCATCAATAGGTGCATCGATCGGAGTCGCGTTTGCGTTGTCTCTAGTGTTGGGTCCGGTTGTGACGTCTGTAGGTGGAATACGTTGGGTGTTTTGGCTAACCTTAGGCTTGTCAATAGCCGGTATTCTTATTGTTTTGTTTGCTATCCCCGCGGTTCCTCAGGTAAGTGTAAAGCGCTCGTTATCCCTCAGGGGTATAAAGATTGTTGCCTCCGATATTAACTTGTGGCGTCTTAATGTCGGTATTTTTGTGCTGCATGCAGTACTGATGGCGCTGTTTGTGGCTTTGCCTTTGCTATTAACCTCTGTCGATATCCCGCAGTCTAAGCATGCCTGGGTTTACCTTAGTGTTATGGGTATTGCATTTTTACTGATGGTGCCCTTGATGATTATTGGCGAGCGCCAAGGAAAGGTTAGGTGTATTTTTTTATCCATTCTTATCTTAGCGGTATTTGCCTTGTTGGGCTTGTCGTTGGTAGTTGCCGGCACTGATACCGATGTTCTCTTGGTTTTGCTCTCTACCTTGGTGTTTTTTATCGCGTTCAATTACTTGGAAGCAACCTTGCCATCATTAATGAGTAAAACCGTCACTGCTTCTCAGCGCGGGGCCGGCTCAGGCTTATTTTCTACCTGCCAATTTCTGGGTGCAGCCGTCGGCGGAATGATGGGTGGGTGGCTGTTCAGCCAATTTGGCTTGAGTGTAATGTTGCTCGCATGTTCTGGCTTATTGTTGTGCTGGTGGCTATTCGCTTTAGCGATGGTTATCCCGCAGAGCGCTGAGATCAAAACTGAAAATGTGGTAGTATAGTGGTCACATTTTATTAGTTCATGTGTCGAATATTTGAACAGTACATCTATAAACGCAATAAAAACAGGGGAGAGGCAAATGGCTCGCGGAATAAATAAAGCAATTTTAGTCGGCACGCTTGGGCAGGACCCAGAAGTGCGTTACCTGCCATCGGGCGGAGCCGTAACTAATATCAGCATAGCAACCAACGAATCGTGGAAAGATAAGGCAAGCGGTCAGCAGCAGGAAAGAACTGAGTGGCACAAAGTTGTTTTCTTTAATCGCTTAGCTGAAATAGCGGGCGAATATTTAAAGAAAGGTGCTCAGGTTTATATAGAGGGGAAAATACAAACCCAGAAATACCAAGCTCAAGATGGTACTGATCGATATTCAACATCTATCGTCGCTAACGAAATGCAGATGCTAGGCGGCCGTCAAGGCGGCGGAGCGGGAATGGATGAATATAATCAGGCGGGTTATGGGGCTCAAGCTGCCTCTTCATCGGCACCTCCTGTGCAGTCAGCTGCTCCGCAATCTCAGCCAGCGCCAAAACCTCAGCAAAAAGCTGCTGCTACCCCACCGGGAATGGATAGTTTTGATGATGATATCCCTTTCTAAGGATTACCTATCGTAAAGTTTTACTCTAAGAGCCTCGTTTTGCGGGGCTTTTTTGTGCGCGTATTATTTTAAAGACCTGATTTTTAATCAAACGTCATTACCCTCGTTATAACTGGTGTTAAGTTGATTGTTAAGCGATGTCTTGAGGTGTAAGCTAGCTTCCGTATTAAGAAGTATGGTTTAAAGCTGTAAGCTTCGTTAATACATGCTCTAGTCAATAAAAATAATATGCCAAGATGTTCGTTTACCGCTGCTATGTTAGTTCTCTATCGTCTTGATATCAGTACTTGTATATTTAATTTAAAATAAAAAATATCCTTAATTTCAATCAGGGCTAGTTACTATGAAATCACTTAAGCTCATTGCATTTGTTTCTGTTGCGGCCTTATTTGCCTGCGGTAAGTCAGCAGACAAAGCTGCCGAGCAAGCGGCAGTCCCCGAACCAGCAAAAACTGAAACCCAATTTGTGACTATAGGTACCGGTG
>JBLHWO010000181.1:0-7461 GCA_047629215.1 Cellvibrionaceae bacterium
CTACCAGCCCTTTTTCTGCCAGGCGTTCTGCATGGTAGCCAGCTTGGCCAAAATGATGCGAACGAAAAATAGACGCAGCGGCCATACCTGCTTGTGCAGTAAGCTTGATGAGTTCTGAGGTAGCCAGATCAAAGGCTGGAAAAGCAAAACCGTTGGCTGCATCAATACGTATCGCGGCAGCTTTATTATCGACCATGATTGGGGTCGCCTGACCGTTAACTTTTCCCGAGGCGGATTGAGCCGCATAGGAGGGCACGCGCGATAACCCATGCCCCCTTTGGCAATCCATCTCGGCGGCTACCAAAGCCCTTGCAACTGACTCGGCGTTTTCCTTGCTGGTATTGTGGCGTTCTAGTATTGCAATAATAAGAGCTTGAGCTTGTGCTGGGGATATTGCGACATCAGACATGGGAGATCCTTGATTTAAATTTGATGGTAATAGAGAAAAATAAAACAGGAAAGTGATATTGTTCGAATATTACACAGGTTGGGTATGTATGAAGCAAGTATCATAATGGCCATGAAGACCCCCAGTACGCCTGATAATAAAAATATCTAGCCAAAGCGAATATGGCAAGGATTAACAGACCTTAACGGCACTTAATCTACTATAAGATGCAGGCTACTGGCAATCTAAAAGCTATTCTTGCTATTCTCAATGTAACAATAGGCATATTTAATTAAAGATAAGTGGGGTCAGATACGAATGGCACTAAGTTAAGCAATTTATAGCATACGCGTTATTACGAAAGAGGCGCGACAATCCTTTATCCAAAAGGGTTGAGGGATTAACACAGCCGCTAACGCAGCTTCTATTATGACGAGAGAAGGCATACTAAACCGCCTTAACTTAGCGCCATTCGTATCTGACCCCACTTTCTGCGTTAACTCATTTACAAAATCGTGGTGTAAAACATATCTTTATCGCCTGTGTAGATGGTCTAAAAGGTTTTCCTGAAGCGATCAATGCCACCTTTTCAGGGACGAAGGTTCAGTTGTGCATTGTCCACATGGTCCGTAACTCATTGCAGTTTGTGCCTTGGAAAGATTACAAGGAAGCCACCGCAGGCCTGAAGCGTATCTGCCAGTCAGGCACTGAAGCGGCTTTGGAACTGGATGATTTCGCAGAAAAATGGGATGAGCGCTATCCGCAGATTAGTAAATCCTGGCATGCGCATCGGCCTAACCTGATAACGCTTTTTGATTATCCGCAAGACATTCGCACAGTAATTTATACGACCAATGCCATTGAGTCTTTAAACAGCGTCATCCGCAAATCGGTTAAGACTTGCAAGCTATTCCCAAGTGATGATGCAGCGTTGAAGGTGATCTATTTAGCGATTGAGGCCGCCTCTAAAATATGGACCATGCCAATTAGGAATTGGAAAACAGCGTTAAATCGTTTTATGATAGAGTTTGACGAGCAGTTAACTCCTCAATTGCCTTTAGGTTATTTGTCTGACCGTTACGTTCGGCGCAAAATGTTATTTGTTGCGAGCATCTTAGCTTGCTTGTTTGCCGTCGTATCGGCGTTTATAGGTTCAGTACCTTTCCTGGTTAGTTGCCAGCATCAGAAAACTGCAGTATCCGTTATGGCTGGGGCATTCTGAGTGCTGATGCACGCAAAAGGCGAAGTGAAATGGCCTGTAAATCAAAGCGCCGATTAAAACGATATTGAAACTCTGCCAAATAACGATACACATGTTTTTTGAAATAAAAGGCATGATAAGTGCTAGAAAATGCTGTTTTGAAATTGCTAAACAAGGTGTTCACCTAATGGGATTCTGGTTTTTTAACGGCTTCTCGTCCAGAACGCGTAATGATGGGCTCTTGACTTTCGGTGGTTGCCGTGACCCTCTAAAGCACCCCAAGACATCCGAAATCACCTGTGTTTTAGTATCTAATGCGTCGACAGACCAACGCTTTATTTCTTCACCCATAAATGCCTTAACACGATCAGAGCGAACGGCAATTGGCTGGTTTTTTACAGTCGTTTGTATCGCAGCGAAAAAGGAAACTTTGTTCTCAGAGCCTCGGTCAGACTTAGCCTCATGTTCGCCAGTCAAGTAGGCATAGCCAAGCTATATGCGGCCTGACAAGCGCCATGGAGCCTCTCGCTGAAGCATCACTTCACATAATTCATGCTTTAACAGCCAAGCCGTTTTATGCCGACCCCCACCAAACGCATCAATTCCAATGCCGCTATCGAATGCTTGTGTTAGTGATCAAAAACATCGCGAGGAACTATTTTATCAATGGCAGCTTGGTCGCCTCAAAGATCGTTCCAGCGATGGACGAACGCTGATAACGGGAGTCCAAACATTCCCATAAGCGACGTCTATTGTCGGTCAAAGCTGCACGTTTTCCGTTACAGCGTGGGTAGTAATAACCCAGTGGCCAACGTAACTGTACAAGCGCTTCTTCACATTGATCAACCGTACCATAAGCTTTGTAGAACGCTTCAAATGATATGCTCTTTTGAAACTGAATTTTGTTCATGCTCATGGCTATTCACCCGCTGTAGGCGCCAAATAAAATAACTGTGCGTCCACACATTGCTTGGGAAAAGGGGTTCTGAGCTTGGTAGCTAATCAGGATGCCTATTGCTGTCATTGATTCCTCCTCTTAATAATAAGCGTTAATATTAAGTGCGAAGTGGGCGCAAAAACAGGGCAAAAACTAATCGAGAGCTGTCAGGAAGAGTTGAGAAAATATTTTTTGACAGCCATGGTAACCACGGCATCCCTAAAGTATGTAGGTCCTTGCTCCAGTCTGGAGAGATTGTTAATCATAGGTCTGTAAGGCGAATAATGAAAGAAAGGGGTTTGATAGGAAAGGTAGATAGGCTATATCGGCGTATATCTGCACCGGAGCGACCGTGTATCATGAGTCCCAGTTTGAGGTTTGGCGAGCCCGCCCCAACGACTATTAATCAGTAATGGATTGATGATATTACCTATTTATGGGTAACCGGTGAGTGGAGTTACCTTGCTGTTATTATGCATCTTTTTTCTCGTCGAATAATTAGGTTGGTCACTCGAAGGAAATAAACGTGCAGAATTGACTCGCTCAGCGCTGATGAAGGCTTTAGGTCACAGAAAAGCTGAATAAGAATTGATTTTTTATGCCGGTAGAGGTTTAGAGTATGGCGCCAACTTACGTCGAGATGGATTAAAGAGAGTGTGTATAAAATCGAGTATGAATAGGCCAAATTCAATGACGGACAATATGCATATGGAATCATTCTTCCACAGTATGAAAACGGAATGCTATGATGGGGATCATTTAATAGTGAGCGCGATCTAAGATTGCGTTTAAGTTATTATTTAGTTAGATGATTACTATGATACGAAAATAATTCGTGTCAGTATTGAAGATATTGCCCCGATGCGCTATGAAAAAATGGCCGCATGAAAAAACCAAACTGTCTACTTTTGGGGAAAGGTTTCATTTTAGTTGTGGTGTTTTCTTATGGTGAGCAGAGTTATAAATAAAGTGAGGTATATCGCTGGATGTTTCATAGTATGTTGGGTTTCTAGGTTGCGCTTATTTGTATTGCTAAGAGCGTACTTTAATCAGTATTGATAGAGGGTAATATGGCTGATACTTATCTGGATCATATTATTCTTGTCTGAAAATTATTTTGTTTGATTTAGTGATAGACGGTTAAGGTTAATTTTTTTACGTATTTGAGAATCTGCTGCATGGTATCAACAGGCTTGCTGAAAATTGATTTGACCGCAATTGTTGCCAATTGGGTTTTTATATCTAAGTATATTAAGCAGTTTAAGGTGAGTGTTGAGTGTGGGGCTGTTGTTAAGGCCAATGCGTATGGCTTGGGTGTTACCCCTGTCGCGAAGGCTTTGCAGCTTGCAGGGTGCAGGCAGTTCTTTGTGGCAACCTTGGATGAAGGTGTTGTATTACGCAAGGTTATTGGGAAGGGTTCGTCTGTTGTTGTGTTCGGTGGTCTTGCTCATGGCTTATGTGATGAGTGGTATTCGCATCGATTGACACCGGTTTTGTTTGACTCCGCTCATATCGGCCAGTGGCTCATTTATTGCCGCTCCAAAGGCATGAAGTTACCCTGTGTGCTCAAAGTAGATACTGGCATGCATCGCTTAGGTATTTTGCCAGAGCAGTTTGACGACTTGTTTTCATCTCCAGATGTAGTGCAGCAGTTATGCCCTGTAATGTTGATGAGCCATTTAGCTTGTGCAGATCAAAGTTCTCATGCCTTAAATGAAGTTCAATTCAAATGTTTTGAGTCGACCGCTCAAAAAGTAAAGGCAATCTATCCAAATATTGATCTTAGCCTAAGTAATTCATCAGGTATTTTTCTAGGTGAGAATTTTCATTTCGATGTGTGCCGTCCTGGCGCGTCTCTTTATGGGGTTAACCCAACGCCTCATAAGGCTAACCCAATGCGGTCTGTGGTGAACCTCAGCTTGCCAGTGATGCAGATACGTACAATTGCAAGGGGTGAGGCGGTGGGTTATGGAGCTACTTTTATTGCTGCTAGGGATACTCGTCTGGCTACTGTGTTTGGGGGTTATGCGGATGGTTTATTGCGTTTCATGGGTGGTCGGGGGTGTGGGTGGTGTTCGGGCGTTAAGGTGCCTATTGTTGGAAGGGTTTCTATGGACTCGATTATATTTGATGTGACTGATGTAGTAAATGCGCCTGATTTCATAGAGCTATTGAATGGTTCTCAGGGGGTAGATGATTTGGCCAGCTATGCTGGTACGATTGGATATGAGATGTTGACCGGCTTAGGGGCCCGTTATCGCCGAGAATATATTCAGTATCAAGCGGATTTATAGGCGTGGAAATTATTTCTGCTACACAACAATCTTTAATACGAATTCTTGCTGATGGTGGTTGCCACTCCGGAGAGGAGATTGGTCACCGTCTGGGGATGTCGCGATCGGCAGTTTGGAAGCAGCTTCAAAAATTGGTAGATTTTGGTCTAGAGGTTATTTCATTGAGAGGGCAGGGCTATCGACTTTCTCGAAAAATTGACTTGTTAGATCAACAGTTAATTTATTCGGCTTTGTCTAGCGGAGTGGGTCGATATATTGACGACTTAGATGTGCTTTTTGCTGTTGATTCAACTAATGACCACGCCTTAAAAAAAAGCTTATCGCTACGGGAGGGTAAGGCTTATGTTTGCTTTGCTGAGTATCAGCGCAAGGGTCGTGGGCGTCGTGGACGTCAATGGGTCAGTCCTTTGGCTTGCAATATATATTGCTCTTTTTCTTGGCAGTTTGAAGAAGGCGCGGCAGTTCTTGAGGGTTTAAGTTTAGCTGTAGGCGTTGCTGTTGCTAGAGTGGTTGAGCGCTTGGCTGTTGGGTCTGTTTCCTTAAAATGGCCGAATGATATTTTGTTAGAGGGTAAAAAACTGGGAGGTGTCTTACTTGAGATGACGGGTGACCCTGCGGGTCGTTGTCAGGTTGTGATCGGCGTAGGAATTAATGTTGGCATGCCCGAAGAGCAGAAGATAGATCAGCCCTGGATCGCGTTAGGACCTCTGATTTCGGGGGTGTCCCGCGTTCAATTGGCTGCTGATATTACAAGTCAAATAGTTTCATTATTATCGTCTTACGCAAAAGAGGGTTTTGCTGTCTATATAGCCGAGTGGCAGGCTTTGGATGCGTTTTTAGGGCGACGAGTTAGGGTTGTTTCTGGGAGTCAAGAAACGATTGGTGTTGCTTGTGGGGTTGCTGGTAATGGTGCTCTGCTGCTTGAGGTTGATGGCATCCAGCAGCCATTTTATGCCGGTGAATTGTCTTTGCGTCTGGAGTCAGTGGAGTGATTCTTGAAGTTGATATAGGCAATTCCAATGTTAAGTGGCGCTTGCGTGATGATGAGACGGTTTCAGGTTTTGGTTCTCTCGCTCATGCTGGGGTGACCAATGAAAAAATAAATTACGATGATTTGTTAGCATCTATTAGCTCGGCGCCTTGGAGTATTAACGTTGTTACTGTAGTCGAGAGCGAGAGGTCACGTTTCAGTGTTTGGTGTGTTAAGCGTTGGGGTGTAGAGCCTGGCTTTGCCGAGGTTGGTGTCGAGTGTGCTGGTGTGGTCAATGGCTACCAAGATATTTCTCAAATGGGTCCCGATCGTTGGTCAGCTATGGTCGCTGCATTTAATTATGCTGATCACGATTGCTTAGTGGTTGATTCGGGCAGCGCATGTACAGTAGATTTGATTCTAGCCAGCGGGTTGCATTTGGGTGGCTATATTGTGCCAGGAGTGGAATTGATGAGAGGCGCTTTGTTTCGTGATACCGATCGGGTAAAGCTATTTTCAATCAACTATGATGATCCTCCTCGTTTAGGTCAGAATACTTTGCAGGCGGTTTCTTCTGGTTTACAGGTGATGTTGATGGCTCTGGTGGTGGTTGCGTTGGATGAGCTTTTAGCGGCCGGCGCTAAGAAGCCGGTCGTGGTGATAGCTGGCGGAGGTTCTCGTGGCATGATAAGTTTATTTAACGAATATTTGTCAGGTCGAAATAGGTCGAGCGATGTGGGTGACGTTGTGTTGAGGCCGGATATAGTGTTTGAGGGGCTGCCTTTTGTTTGTCGTTAATGTTGAATGGAATTTACGGGTTCGGTTTTTCAATAATTAAAAAAATAATTCAAAGAGAGTTATCTATGCGTTGGATTGTGGTGAGCTTGGCGTTACTGAATATAGGGGCTTTCGTTTATTTTCAGTTATTTGCCAATAAGAGTTCTTCAGGCTTGTCTGCGGTGAGTATAGGCTCTCCCGTAGTAGATTCGGATAAAGCCATTGTGCTGTTATCTGAGGTGGTTGTGACGGATAAGGTTGAAAGTATTCGGGTTGCCTCCCCGAAACCCTTGTCGTCGCCTTCTACGGTTAGGAGGGGCCTAGTAAGCGGTGAGCCGCTATGTACCTTAGTGGGTGCTTTTAAGCGTTTGCTGAAGGCTGAGTATTTTGTTGAGCGGCTGCTGTCATGGGGTTTGTCAGCACAAGTTAAAAATCTTGTTGTGAATAGTCAGTCAGGTTATTGGTTGCATTTGCCGCCAGAAAAGTCTCGAAAAGATGCTTTGCGCCGTTTAAGTGAATTGCAGAGTCGAGGAATCGATAGTTATGTTATTCCATCAGGTAGTCTCGCCAATGGAATCTCCTTGGGTATGTTTTCTAACCAAGAGCGCGCTGACGCTATGTTGGTGAATGTTAGTGCTCAAGGTTATAAGCCTAAAATAGTCAGTGTGCCTAGAGAGCAAAAGGAAGTTTGGGCTTTTTTGTCACAAGGAGAAGCGGCTAAATTGAGTGATGAACGTTGGGCAGAGCTGCTTTCAACGGAAGAATACATACAGAAACGACAAATTTTGTGTTCAGATGTTGCGTCTTACTGAAAGTTTCTCTAGAATCGCGCCTTCGGTTTTGAGTAGAGGAACATTTCTCTCATGTCGGAGGATGAGCTTAACGGTAAAAAAG
>JBLHWO010000182.1:0-7459 GCA_047629215.1 Cellvibrionaceae bacterium
TCGAATAACTCACTATTAAAACGCTCTAACGTATTCATTGCTTGCTACCGTCTTCTATTTCTACACGCTGAGAATCGCCCCAAAAATCATAGAAATTAAACCACTGATAAGGTGCCTGCAAGCTATGACGCTCCAAATTAGATGCAAACTCTTGCGCATACACATGTAAGGCTTGTTGGCGACTTTTACGTGAAAAATGAATCGCCTCTGCAAAAGGAACGACCTCAAAGCACACTTTATCCTTACCTAACTTTGGATGCCGATAGCCAAACATTAACTTAACTGGGCACTCCAGGGCTTTTGCTAAAAGATAAGGCCCGATGGGTAACGGTGCTTTTTTACCAAGGAAATCGACCTCAATAGTACGCTGTAAACCCCCAAGAGGAATTCGATCACCCGCAATAAAAACCCACTCGCCCTTATCTATCTTTTGTTTAAGCAGTAAAATAGTGGCTACATCAAATTCATCGACTTGAAAAATATTAACGCGAGAGTCAGAATTTAGCTTTTGCATAACTTGTACAAAGTTAGCAGAATGCTTATCGTACACCAGTATATTGATAATTTTTTCTTTGTAGCGCTGCATAAAGCCACGACAGTATTCTAAATTACCGAAGTGAGTGCCAATCACTAGCTGGCCTCTTTTGTCAGCCATCAACTCTTCAATAATAGAAAAGTCTTCAACAACAAATTCGTCTTCTGTGATTTCCGAAGACCAAGCCAAAGCCTTATCCAAAATAGTTTCTGCAAACTGTTTAAAATGGATAACACTGTTAAAAAAACTGGGTTTTTTAACCCAAAAACCTGGATTCACCTGCCAGTGTAATTTCAAAAAAAATTGTGAAGCTCGACGAGACTCAGCATTAAATAAAAGAAAATAAAATGCTACAGGGTACATTAGTAAAGAATAAAAGCCTTTGCCAAACAAGCGGTACAGTAAAAATAAAAAACGTAGCCCAGTTAGAGTACCCGCTTCCTGTAAAGATGCCCAATGCTGTTTATTTACTAAAGCAGAAGATTTATCCATATTTTACTTATCTCCTTTGGCGGCGAGCAACGCTCTTATTCGTCGAGCAATTAACATCGGTGAACGAAGCAGCATCCCTAAAATAAGACGTGCGTGCAAAGCAATAAGTAACAAATTATCGCGTGCATAGTGAAAGTGAGAAACACTATTCTCAGGATAAATTACCTTCGTTGGCATAAAATGTAATGGCACATCAGCCCAAACGGCCTTAACCAATATCTCCGTATCAAAATCCATACGAATACCGATATGATATCTATCCAATATTTTTTCTACTTGGGAGAGGGGATAGATACGAAACCCACATAAGCCATCTTTAATTTGAAAAGAAAGGGTCTCTAAAGCCACCCATAAATCAGTCACTCTTCGACCATACACTCTTAGCTTCGGAGCCGACGCATCAAAATAAGGTTTACCAGAAACAATTGCATCAGCGTGAGCGCGACTATAGTCAAGAAATCCGGCGACATCATTAATATCGTGTTGACCATCAGCGTCAATTTGAATTATATGTGTAAAACCTAAGGTTCGAGCATAGTAGGCGCCAGTAAAGACGGCAGCCCCTTTACCTCGATTAAAGGCATGCTTAAGAAAATAGTTATCATTACCTTCCTCCGCAACACGTTCCAACAAGGCCTCTACTGCGGTCACGCTCTCTGAGTCACTACCATCGTCAACCACCACACAGGGAATAGATAGGCTAGAAAGAATTGGAAGGAATTTAGCCAATGCTAAGTGATGATTAAAATGAGGAACAACAAAACAATAATTCATAGTGCGAAAACTGGTGTAGAAAATAGTAATGTCGCAGTGGAAAAAACATCGCCACCATTACGATAAGAAAATCTTACTGTATGTTTCGCCTCATCATACTTAAGATCTAAATCTATCACTTGGCCCGGCAATATCATCATTTTAAATTTAACATTATTTACTGCATTGAAACGCTTACCTTCGGCAAGCAAATCAGGAAATACTACTTGAGCCAGCTTAACGGCCCAATGCAGTTGAACAACGCCTGGCAAAACAGCCTGCTCCGGAAAGTGCCCAGAAAACCAACTAATACTATCAACGATATAAAGAGAGAGGGCAATATGATTATCGCTCACATCAAGCCCGATTAAGTGTGGCCATTGATCGCCAATAATCAGCTCGTTCACGCGTTCTAAAACATTGTCCATTATTTCTGTTCCATAAAAATCGTATTGATCTATTAAAACGATAGCAGTTTACTTTTTTGAGACCATCTTAAATCGATAGGCACAGCCCACACTACCCATTACTTGTCACTGCGTTCATTTAATCTCAATCGGAAAAGTGTTTACGATGATAAAATTGACGAAAAACCCACTCTGCCAGAATGAAACTCAAGATAATAAAATAGGAAATAAAACCATTATATAACAACCAAAAAATACCGGATGAACAGCAAGCAGAATAAAATGCCACTAGCGCATTAACAACCAACAACAAAACCCATAGCTTTGTTAAAACACGCATATAATTGCGAGCACCATCTGGATATGGCTTACCTGAAAGCTTGGCAAACCTTTCTATTAAAGATATTGGGTCAAATAAAGAAATAAAGAACATTAGCGCTACATACAAGCTAATTAACACTGGGTAATAACGCAATAGTTGCTCGCTATCAAAAAAAGCAATTGCAGCACAATAAAAAGCTGCCGCAGCAATCATGACAACCTTACCGAATTTATTATCCGACGGAGCCAACAGCGTCCTAATCATTAACAATACAAATAAAACAGAAGCAAAAACCATGGGCTCAACATAATGCAAGCCATAATGAACAACAAAAGGAAATGCAACGAACACACCTCCCAACACCAGAGGAAATATTTTTTTTAGCATAATAGCGGGCTGCGTTATTTTTTTTGTCGGTCAAGCCTAACCGAAATCAAGCTAGCACCATCAAACGATAATCTCCGAGAAGCTCTCGCTCATCATCGCTAACATCCATACTGGCGTCGTCTTTTAACATACCAGAAAGATAAACCAACAGTTTATCCAGCACCTCTACATTCTCTTTAATTGCACTGCGCGTATCGATTTCATCGCCTGCTTTTAAAATATCATTAAAACGCATCAAACACGGAATCAGATACTGGTCCATAAACAAGCCTTTAGCGGGCAAAACCAAACGTAGCTTCGCACGCTGAATCAACAATAACTGCATGCTATCACTGGCTTCTTGCGCACGACGAAACAAAGGGTTTAGCTCACGCATTAATTTAATATCAGTGATCGTATTTTTGAAAAACAATACAGCCAACACACCCCAATAATAGGCATAATCCCACACCAATTTAACACCCATCATCTTGCGGTCTCCAAAACCACCGTATTGATTAGTGTATAAAGATAACGTACTTTCAAAAAATGAATTGTAAAACATATGAAAGACAGCGCTATCCAAACGGATATCTTTACCTTTTTTATCTTGGTTAATTAAATGCGTTATAAAAGTATTATTCAAAGCAATGAAATCACTCCCTGGAGCATAGAATGGATCTGTAAAAGCACCGGCCTCACCGGTCAAACACCAACCCTCATCGGAAAACATTTTCTTACAACCGTAAGAGTAATTCCGAACCAAATTGAAATCTAACAAATTGGCGCCCTCCATAGCAACGGCTAACCTAGGCTGCTGAATTTTAAACCACGCCAAGGTATCGTCAAAATCTTTAATACCGCTTTGTTCTAAAGCCTCATCGTCAATCACAACACCAATACTGGTGGCGCCCGATCCCAAAGGAATAATCCAACACCAATAGCCTTCACCCATCAGATGATTGGTGCTTCTCCAACGGTTACCACTTTGATGCAACCTGTTTTGCCATTGTTCATTTTGAGTCCACTCATCGATAACAATACGTTTATCAATACGAAACCAAAGTGCATTACCTTGATGCGATGTTTCTTTCTTTAGACTTAATTTATTTTTGACCAATTCTTGTCGTCCAGTTGCATCGACAAACCAACGCGCCTGATAACTCGCCTCACCATCATCAGATCGAACTGTAATTTTTTGATCTTTATTATCTAAACTCACACTTTCTGTTGTAGCGCCATCAACTACACGAACGCCCTGCTCCTTGAGCTCCTTGTATAAATAATTTTCTAGTACACCACGTTCAACTTGGTATGTGGGGATCCCAAACAATTGACTAACACCTAACTCATCCTGCTGAGAATAATCATCTTGTGGCTCACCAAAAAAACAGCGTAAACCATGTTTGCGCAAATGCTTTTCTTCAAAGTGATTTTTTAATTTTAAATGTTCAGTGAAATAATGGGCGCCGATCTCAACCGTAGACTCACCAATTTTTGCGGTTGTATCGGGAATGGGGAATTTTCTTTTTTCGATAACGGTAATATCCAATTCATTATCAGCCATTCGCAATTGTCTAGCCAAACTTAAACCCGCTAAGCCTCCGCCTGCAATAATGACGTCTGTAGTATGTGTTTTCATAATAATTTAATCTTTATTAAACGACTTTCTGAATGGCCTTCTTTAAAAAACTTCTTACAAGATAGAGAGACGCAGAGAAGAATATTGACCCATGGGAAAAGTACGACTGTTATCTCCTATGCCCCTCAACAACTCGACTAGGGATAAAATACGGGCAGATGGGTTACTGTTGTAACAACCTTCTACGACACTATGCGCACTCACTAAACTCGGCCAGCAACTACTTTCTGCTACTACGCTAGCAGTCAGAAAAACGTCTTTATTATTAAGTTCAACACCAGAGCAAGGGGCATTATCAGGAGCAATTATCATCGAAAAAGAAAAACAGCTACCCTCACCCATTATATCGGTTAACACCGCAGAGACAGGCGCATCAAAAAAAGTAAGCAGAATAGGTTTTTGTTCTTGCTCACACTGGATCATCGACTCCATCAATGTAAGCGAAACCGAATCCTGAAAACCCGCTACTGAATTAGCCGCTTTTTCGCAGCCAGTACTAATCGTCCAATACCCTGCCGCCGCATTATGCACCGAGTTATGAAATTTGGTGGGCGATAATTCTTTTGATTCTGTTGCCAAGACTTTACACATATAGTCTGTTAGCTGTGTATCACCAAAACCTGAGACGAATACACAAGCTAAATCTTTGGGATCGATAATTGCCATTTGTGTGGCTTGCCACGATGTTTCAACCGCCAATCTAGCCGACAAAGGCGAACGCCGACGCTCGTTAGCGGGAATCACTTCTGGCTTAGGGCCTTTACCGCTAAGAACACTTTCTTTTGGACTGGCATCATTATTTTCTATTAGTTCAACAAGCTCATCCCAGCTTTCAAAACCCTCACCCCAAGCACCAAAGGCAATCACTTTACAAGAAAGTGCATTTGGCTCGGTTTTTAATCTAGTTTTTAGCCTTGCTTTCGACATACTCATTGCTCCGTCTTGCTAAAAAGCAGAGTGCAATTATTGCCGCCAAAGCCAAAAGAGTTAGACATTACATGAGCGAGCTCGCCCTCAGTATTTTCTGCGCTAATCGTTAAGTCCAAGTGCTCATCAAGCTGATTAAGATTCATCGAACCCGGCATCAAACCACTACGCAAGGCTTCAACTGCAATTAAACTTTCTGTGATGCCCGCAGCGCCAAGCGTATGGCCCATCCATCCCTTAGTTGAGCTGCAACGAGTTGTCTCGGGAAACATCTTACCAACCAACTGGCCTTCGATCAGATCATTGGCCCTACTAGAAGTCCCGTGTAAATTTATGTAACCGATCATCTCAGCAGACAAGCCGGACATATCGAGAGCTTGCTGCATCGATAAACGGGCCCCCAATCCATCGGGGTGGGGATGCGACATATGATAGGCATCTGAGCTTTCTCCATAACCTGCCAGCTTCACCCCCAAATCGGTATCTGCCTCTTCAGGGCGCATTAAAATAGCATAACCAGATGCTTCTCCGAGATTAATGCCATCTCGGTTTTGATCAAGTGGCTTACAGCGTTCTGTCGATACCAGCTGTAAAGAATCAAATCCATGCAAGACACTCAGGCATAAGGTATCAACACCCCCCACCAACACGGCATCAACAATACCACTGTTGAGCCAACGCGTGCCGGTAGCAAACACTTTGGCAGAAGAAGAGCAGGCGGTATTAATGGTCAATGCCGGCCCTTTGATACCGGTGTAGTGTGCTACAAAAAGAGAGGGGGCATGAGGGTTGTGAACCTGGGGCTGACGATATTCTGGTTTCAATCTACCTTCATTGTCTAGCCGAGTATAAGCCGTTTCGGTTCGATCGATACTGGAGGTACTGGAGCCCATTACCAAGCCAATTCGAGTAGCAGAAAAACGCTTAATCAAACAACTAAGTGTCGATTTAATGGTGCCCTGCTCTAAACCCAAAGCGGCCAGTGCATTATTACGACTTTGCCATTCGCCTAATTGAACGTCATCTATTTCTGGAATTCGCCCAATCCACGTTTTTAAAGGTGAACGCGGAAAATCATTAGGCCTCAAGCCGCTAGTCTGAGTGACTATTGCTTTACGTAAGCCGATAATATCGAGCGCAGCTGCCGTAGTGGATTCATAATCAACGAGACGAATTTCCATATTTTCAACTATTGCAAGGTAAATCGTGAAACGGCGATTTTAGCAAACACATCCGTTGAATACTATGAAAAGACCCATACATTGGTACAGATCTTGGGCCCAAAAAGCTGCCCGAACACAAAGGGCAACGATTGCCCCCAACAATCTATGTGTACTGCCTCCGTCCATGGAGGTCAAGGTGCACATACCCGATTTGCATCGTTACCTATATGTAACTTCGGGAGCCATGGAGAAACAATTGCCGAGGAGCAAAATCTGACCTATTTTTTCACTCTATTGCCTGCCGAAGAAAATCAACTTTTTCTTTTGCCTTCATCGATTTTAATAGTGTGCTTGCCTCTGCTTTTTTTAGCTTCACTAAAGATTGTGCAACGAACTTTCTAACATAAGTCGACTCATCTTTAGACAGCGCCATAATCGTTTCTAGCGATTGCTTAGATTCCAAACGACTCAAGGCATCAACAGCGGAAACACGGCACACTTCGCTTAAGTCAGTCAATGCTTTGGCAATAACCGGAACAGCCGTTTTATCACACCATCTGGCAAGAGCATAAAGTACCTTGGCCTTATCGTCTGAGGGCATTGAGTCACTATCAACAACCGCTATTAAATCGTCAAACTCTTGCTTGTTTTTATTGCCAATCAATTCTTCCATTAAATATTCATACTCCGATTGCAATACTGCTTCCACGTGAAGATAAAGTTTTTTCATGATTTTGCCTCCTTTATAAACACAACTATTAAAGAGATCACTAACACGTATTATTTAAGAGCCACCGTCAAAAGTTAAACGTTAACAACTTTCCATATCGGCATCTACCACTATATCATGGC
>JBLHWO010000183.1:0-7415 GCA_047629215.1 Cellvibrionaceae bacterium
TGCATTACTTCCTGCTTACCTAAAGCACTAGCAGTATAAAAAATGCGAGCATGAACCGCCATACTCTTACTCCACATCGCTGGCGAGTGACGAATCACTATAGCGTCTGATTGCTGTTTTGCCCAGGCATCAAAGGCGGGACGAAAGGTATTACAATGCCCACAGCCGTACCAAAATACTTCCGTTACTTCGACTTTCTTTGGGTTGCCCGTTCGTACTGGCTTCTCAATGACGGCATAATCTTTACCCGCAACAAATTGATCTTGAGCTTGTACTGTTTCTGGTTGCGATACGAATAACGCCATCGGCACTAAGGCGACCGCTGCGAACATTAACCATTTAGACATAAGTGTTTCCTGTTGTAGTAAAAAAATTGTATGATTCTTTTGAGTGTTGGTTCGACTGTTATCTAACAGTAAGTTCCCTAATAAAACTAGCTTGCGATTAACGGGCTTTTTCTTGTCATAAGCGTATATTTTCTCGTGTGGACCCTGTTTGAACTCCCAAACAAACAATACTATAAAACGTAATATTACAACATCTGAGACCTCCATGGATGGTGGAAGTGCCGCTTACGCAGAAGCAATTTTCGGCGACATAAAAAAAGGGTGACATCTAGTCACCCTTTATATCCCCCTGAAACTGAATCGAGGCTGAATTTTTTTTAGTTAGAGGCAGATCAATTAAGGCCAGCAATGAAGTTAGCCACGGCATCAATTTCAGCATCGCTCATTTGCTCTGCTGCTTGACGCATAATACTAGAGTTTGCCCCTGCTACACGTTCGCCACCACGGTAGGCTCTAAGCTGCTTCGCAATGTATTCAGAATATTGGCCCCCTAAACGCGGATAACCGGCGGGCTCGTTACCTAAACCTTTGGGCGAGTGACAACCCATGCAAGAAGGCACACCCGTTTTCAAGTTGCCGGAACGCCATACTCGAGCACCAAGCTTAATACCATCGACCTTAATACCCGCATTAACTCTGACTTCTAATGGTTTAGCGCCCGAAATTTGCATCACTTGTGTATTAAAATAAGCCGCTAGATCTTTTAAATCCTGTTCACTTTTACCGTCAAGCTGACCCGTCATCTCAACAATAGCACGTTCATTTGTTTGGATGAGTTTAAGCTGTTCTGTTAAGTATTTTTCACCCAAACCCGCTATTTTTGGAAAGCTCGGAGCCGGACTGTTGCCATCTGCACCATGACAAGCAGCACAACTAGCAGACTGAGCCTCTCCAGCGACAGGATCGCCCCTTTTAACATCGGTCGGTACTGCTGCCGTAGCTGCAAATACAGGTATAGATAAAGACAAACTTGTTAATAGGGTCGCTGCAATTGAAATTAAAAACTTATTCTTGCTCATTGTTTATCCCATATACGTCATCGTGAAATAGTTGATCATTTAAGCAAAGCCTTAACTGATAATACTCATATGGATAAAAGCCATGTGGATATTAGTTTAGCAGGTTACAATGCGCTCGGTTTGTTATTCAGTCATAGGCTGGTTTTACTACTAGACTACTAATAAGCAAATTAAATAGCACTCAATTATAACCTAATCTAATCGTTTGGCACCATCAGGACACCCCATGTCGACCCAAAACTTGTACCAAAAAGCTGAGTTTTTTCAAAGTGCACCGGATTTAGCACGATGCCCAACAGATGTTGGGGCTGAGGTAGCCTTTGCTGGCCGCTCTAATGCAGGAAAGTCGAGTGCAATTAATACCCTAACCGGCAATAAAAAATTAGCTCGCACCAGTAAAACGCCAGGTCGAACTCAGTTAATTAACTTTTTTCAACTAGACGAGCAACGTGCTTTAGTCGATCTGCCTGGTTATGGTTATGCCAAGGTACCTCTTAAACTCAAAAAAGAGTGGGATAAAAACCTTTCAAATTATTTGCATAAACGCGAATCGCTCAAAGGGCTAATACTACTAATGGATAGTCGCCATCCTATGCAAGAGTTCGATTCGATGATGCTGAACTGGGCGGTTGAGCGTGAGATGCCCGTGCATATCTTATTAACTAAGGCGGATAAATTAAAAAAAGGCCCGGCTAAAAATACCCTACTAGCGGTAAATAAAAACTTAAATGACGCTAACATTAATGATCTCGTTAGTGTTCAATTGTTTTCATCGCTCAAACACGATGGCGTTAAAGAATTAATTAAAGTCTTAGATGAAATGCTGGAATTAGAAGAGCCTCTATTAATAGAAGATCATTTAGATGAGACGCTCGACAATCAACTTGATACACATGAGAATACAGATCGACACGATTAAGGGTCGAATCCATTGTTGGCCGTGATGTAAGACAACATAGCTACCCAAACGGGCACCTATCACTTGCCCTACTATCATTACACCACCGATGATCCAGCTAATATGTCCACTCACAATAAAAATCATTAAAGACCCTATGTTAGATGCAAGGTTTAAACACTTTGCATCTGCCGTTGCCTTAATAATCGTTCGTCCCATCAAAGCAACATTAGCAAAGGTAAAGATCGAACCTGTTCCCGGGCCAAAAAAACCATCATAAAAGCCAATAAAGGGAACGACAATTAACTGATATTGTTTATTAGACACTACAGGCGGCTTTCCAGTAAGACCCGCCTGTTTAATCATTCCGAAGTAAAGCGCAATACTGATTAAAACAACCGGAATTAATGACGTTAGTAAATCTGTATTTACGAAATGTACGAGTATTGTCCCTAGGGCTGAACCAATTAAACTGGTAACAAAGGCAAAACACAGTGCCTGCCACGTCACGATTTTTTTCGATAACATAATCGCACTGGACGTTAATGTTCCAAACGTACCTTGTAGTTTGTTGGTTGCTAGTGCTTGTAGGGGGGGAACATTTACAATGAGTAACGCCGGTAAAGCGATTAAGCCCCCACCGCCCGCTATTGTGTCGACAAAGCCAGCCGCCATTGCAATAAAAAATAAAAAAGTGAGCGTTTCCCAGCTAAGAGAAAATTCCATTATAAAACCAAGAGTATTTGCAGGGAGTGTAAACGCTGACGTTTACAGCTGTAAGGTTAGATACACCAACTTTGGTTTTTCTGAAGCGCCGTAGAAGTAATATGATTCAAGTAGCGTGAGGTGGGTATACGTCACTTCGTATGAAAGTACGAGATAGGTTGTTACCCCTTTGCCGAGTTGATTGCGCTTTTGTACTTTGGACTTTAGTAGTTTTACTTTTTTTAAGCGGCCTGCCGAACCAATAATAGAATAGAGTGTGCTCTCAATATCCTCGAAAGGAACAATTTCAAACTCTTTTTTGGCGTAATGTTTTAGTTCACTCGCAATATTACCCATTTTACGCGCTTTGTAAATGGCTTGCATGACGCCTTCGGCATCCTCTTCCTTAACCTTAACACCGCAGGATACGGCATTTACTAACAAGCAAAATATTAGCACTAATACCTTGCAATTTAACATTCGATAATAACGACAATATACCCCCACGCCATACTCTCCTGCTAGCGCTGTCAGCCAGCAAAATAATTTACTATAAAGAGAAGTATGGCCTAAAAATTGCTAAATGCAAAAAATAGCATTCTTCGGCGAACCTGTAGAAAACTTTCAAAACATCATGAAACGATAAACAGGCCATAACAAATTCAATGCAGCGAGGCCGAGCATAGGAAAAAGCGTAAGCTGCATACCTAATACACGCTGTTTAAGGTTAGGTTGCGTCATCCCCTTGTAGTGAATCCACCTACCTACAATAAATAAAATAGCACTAATATGGATAAGTCCGTAATGCAGTTGTTGATATTCAAGAAAAAACAGTAAAAGTAAGATAATGGGGCTGTATTGAGCCATATTATTGTGGGCGGAAATCGCTTGTTGTAACGCCTCTATTCCGCCGTCGCCAAAGCCGATTTTATTTTTACGTCGTAGCTTAACGACTTTCAAAGTAAGCCAAAAAAATAAAATGGCAAGAATAGCTGCATAAAAACCAGTAATCATTTTCTATCCTTCCTATTTTACACTTACCAAAAAATAGAGCACTATGTAAGAACGAATTTAGACTGCCTCTAAATTAGCGTACTGAATCACCAACCACTTACTGCCTTGATCATCAAAGTTAACTTGAACGCGGGCGCTATTACCTTGGCCTTCAAAATGAATAATGACACCCTCACCAAACATCTTATGCTTGACGCGTTGACCTAGATAAAAACCGTCTTCATCGTTACCTGTTTCTAAATGCATTTCCCGAAGCCCGCCATAATGAATGGGCCGTTTTATCTCTGTCTTTAAGCGAATTTCATTTAAACATTCACTCGGTATTTCTTTAACAAAACGAGAGACACCATTAAAGGTTTCATTACCGTACAAACGTCGCGACTCAGCATAACTAATAGTGAGGTTTTCCATCGCGCGTGTAATACCGACATAACAAAGACGACGCTCTTCTTCTAAGCGCTCGGGGTCATCAGCCGACATTTTATGGGGAAATAAATTTTCTTCCATTCCTGCAATAAAGACACAAGGAAATTCTAACCCTTTCGCTGAATGCAAGGTCATTAGCTGAACGGCATCTTCAAACTCATCTGCTTGTGTGTCGCCTGAATCAAGAGAAGCGTTATCTAAAAATTGAACCAGTAACGACGCTTCTTCGGTTTCGACCTCATCGGTTTGCGTTGCCGTTTGACTTGGGTCGAAAGTTCGACAGGCATTAATAAGTTCCTCTAAGTTTTCAACTCGAGCCTGACCTTTTTCACCTTTTTCATTGCGGTGAAAGCTTAATAGTCCCGTTTGTTCAAGCATGGCTTCCGCTTGCTCTTCTAAAGGCAGTTCCTTTGCGCTTACGTCTAATTCATTCACTACGTTTATAAAACTACCCACGGCATTATACGCTCTAGCGGTAAGCTGCTTTTGCTCTAACATCTTTGTGGCTGATTGCCATAGTGAGCAGCCGTGCTCTCGCGCATATAGACGAATAGTGTCTACGGTTTTACCGCCTACACCTCGTGTCGGGGTATTCACAACTCGCTCAAAAGCGGTATCGTCGTCACGGTTAACGAGAAGACGTAAATAAGAAAGTGCATTTTTAATTTCGAGACGATCATAAAAACGCTGTCCCCCGTAGATTCTATAGGCAATATTTTCTCGCAGTAAGGCTTCTTCTAATACCCGTGATTGGGCGTTAGAACGATATAAAATAGCACAGCTATCGTAACGATTGCCTTTTTTCATCCAAGCATCAATACGATCTACAATAAAACGGGCTTCATCTTGCTCATTAAAGGCTGCATATAAGCCTATAGGCTCTCCATCTTCACCGTCTGTCCATAGCTCTTTTCCTAAGCGACCATGGTTATTAACAATAACGCCATTGGCGGCTTTTAAAATTAATGCGGTCGACCGATAGTTTTGCTCTAAGCGTATCGTTTGTGTGTCGGTAAAGTCTTGCTCGAAACGTTGAATATTTTCAATTTTAGCGCCGCGCCAGCCATAAATAGACTGATCATCATCCCCTACTGCCGCGACCTTACCGGTATTGCCCGCGAGTACTTGCAACCATGCATATTGAATGGTGTTGGTATCCTGAAATTCATCAACCAAAATAAAAGGAAAGCGCTGTTGATAGTGAGCGAGCACATCGGGCTTATTTAATAATAGTTCATGGGCGCGCAATAAAAGCTCACCAAAGTCTACCAAACCGCCGCGACGACATAACTCTTCATAGGCTGTATACACTTTCAACATATTGACGTCGTAAGGGTCCGCCGTAGCTTGAATATACTGTGGCCTTAAGCCTTCGTCTTTTTGTGAATTGATATACCCCTGAGCCTGTCTCGGTGGCCACCGGGTTTCGTCGAGCTGTAAACTTTGACATACCCGCTTTACCAAGCGCAGCTGATCATCGCTATCCAATATTTGAAAATTTTGAGGTAAACCTACATCCTGCCAGTGTGCCTTGAGCAATCGATGCGCCAAACCATGAAAGGTACCGACCCACATACTTCGAGTACGTCCCATTAATGACTCTGACAATAAACTTTCTAAGCGGCTACGCATTTCTTTAGCCGCCTTATTGGTAAAGGTCACCGACATAATGGAGTAGGGCGATACATTTTCGACCTGAATCAACCAGGCAATTCGATGAACCAGCACACGAGTTTTACCGCTACCCGCACCGGCTAATATGAGCTGATTACCCGGTTTCGCGGCAACCGCTTCGCGCTGGGCATCGTTTAAATCGTTGAGAATAGAAGAAACATCCATAAAAAGTGTGGTCAGAGTAAATTTTTCATTGAGTTTAATTACGTGTTTTATAATATTGTGAAAAGTTTACTCTGACCCCACTTTTTCTTCTACTAATACTGTAAATATATTCAGCAGTTTTCTATTTTTGGTGTAGGTTTGATCCTATTTTGTAGTTAAACTACAAAAAATTCTCCAAAAGTGCTTTAATAACTACAAATTATACATATCTAAACCGTTTTTCTATGCAAGTTACCCAATCTATTCTTCAAAAAAAATCCACTTTAAGAAAGTCTGAACTCAAAGTTGCTGACTTTGTTTTGGAACACCTGACAGATGTCATTCGGCTGCGTATTACTGATTTGGCGGCACAGGCAAAGGTAAGTGAACCTACGGTCATTCGCTTTTGTCGCGCCATTGGCTGCAATGGTTTTCAGGACTTTAAAATAACTCTTGCCCAAGAACTTGCTGCCAGCCCTAGTTTTGGCCAGATTACTGTAGGCGAAACCGACTCCACCGCTGATTATTGCTTTAAGGTTTTTGATTCGACCGCTGACACTATTTTACAGGTACGTGATCAACTAAACATAAACGTCATCACTCAAGCCGTTAACGCCTTGTCAATTGCTAAACGAGTAGAGTTCTTTGGTTTTGGAGCATCCGGTGCCGTTGCTGCCGATGCCCAACATAAGTTTTTTCGACTACAGCTTGCCACTGCAGCTCATAGTGATCACCATATTCAAAGTATGTCAGCGGCCTCAATGCAAGAAGGAGATGTGGTTGTTGCGATTTCGCAAAGTGGACGTACCTCTGCACTATTACACTCTTTATCATTAGTAAAAGAGGCTGGCGGTACCGTAATCGCCATCGGGCCAAGCCTTTCACCGCTATCCGCTATGGCGGATATTGCGATTGAGATTAATGTAGAAGAGGATACTGAAATTTATACGCCACTGTCTTCGCGTATTGTGCACTTAGTTGTGATTGATGTATTGGCAATTGGCGTAGCACAACGGCGTGGGCCAGAATTGAACGAGCATTTATTGAAATTGAAACGTGGTTTAAAGAAATTGCGGGTTTAGTATTTTTTAGCTTTTTATTTACCTATTTTCTTAGAGCCCTATCAACCAATAAGCACTCACATATTTTCTATAGTCTATAAAAATAACGCTGCCTAAAGGTATTAAA
>JBLHWO010000184.1:0-7405 GCA_047629215.1 Cellvibrionaceae bacterium
CCAATAGGGGATCGGCTTCCGTCGATAAGCCGCCAAACTTTGAGCTCATATTCCAAGCCGCTTGTACAAACTCAAATTGACGACTAATATTTGCACCTAGAGCAACAAAATGTAAGCCTCTTTTTTGATCATCATTCGTTATTTTTACTGCCTCTTGTTGCGATAATACAGGCCCATAGGGGCGACCTCTCCTCAAAATCCGATGAAAACGAGTAGAGGCGATAACATCGTCGTAGATGTGGCGCCGACCAAAACCTAAAATACGGATCAAGCGCGAAAAAAAACCGGTAACGCCAACCGGAAAATCACCACTGCGAGGATTGCTGCGACGAATATGGGCGCCGATAGGGCAGACTCGACCATCGGGGTCATCGTCATACGTAAAATTATTTTTCTGGGATGCGTTTACTGTTGTACTTTTCTTTGCAATAGACTCTATGCTTTGTTCACTGCTTGTTTTTATCAAAGAACCACCATCTCGTTGACGACCCACCATGGCGGCAGCCAATTGCTCTCTCTTATGCCGATCATTCTTGGCGACACCGTTCAGATACTGCCAAAAACCAGAGACATCCTGCTCTAATTGTCGAAAGACTAAATAAGTGCCGTTGCGCCCCAAATCCTTCATATGCGGCTGATCTTCAGCCTTAGGCAGAATATTGGCTTGTGCATCTTGCTGAGGGTCAAGTAGCGGACGATGTGTATACAATCCATATTCATTTGGGTAGCCCAATAGTATTTCACCCAATGCCAACAAGTTCACATACTGATCACGCTCATGTAAATCGGTACTTAAATTCTGATCCCAATCGATTTTTGGTTGACTGATGCCGTCGTCAAACCCAAAAGGCTCTTTGCGGCCTAAAGTCGCCGTAGTTAGAGTAGCCTGTACATTAAACGCCAGATCAAAGTGGCTACCGTTTACTTTCTCTCGCCACTCATATAAACCATCTTTATGAGCATAAATCATTAATAAAACATGGGGGGGATTATTGTTTTTCCTTTCACCTTCTTCGTTATTATTAGCCGACCCGCCCCAGCGCCAGTTTTGTGGACGGTTATTACCCACATCACCTAGACGGCGAGATCGATTTTGATCTTCAGTCATACCACTGGTAAATTCTTCTGAAAAATTTTTAACAAGAGATTCAGAAAGTTCGAGAGCACACAAACCAGCAGCAGTAAAAGCAATTTGCAAAGCACAATCAGGCAATGACTTTTTGCTTTCCGCATTAGTAACCGGAGCATTCCTTAACCAAGTACATGCGGCCTTAGCATCGCGAACCTCTAACAATAAGAAACAAGCTTGATCGAGATGCCCATGAGCAAAACGAATCAAAGCTTGCATATCGGCATAATCAATTTCTGTTGACGCTTTCAATCGCTGACCTCACTTTTAATCACTCGGTTCACAATAAACTCAACCACGCTTTAATTTCTGTACGACTTAGGCACTTCGCTTCCAAGCCTTGGCGAACACGGCTATGACGAGCTAAGTCTATTGCCGTTAAGCCGGGGGAGGCTCGATACCAGCTTTCAGTGGGGAACTGACCTATTCGTATTGAACGTTTATATCTTTCTTCGTTTTCTGCACCACCTTTAATTAACCAGCGAGTTCTGGGATAACCCACGCAATTACTGAATAAGAGATTAAGACCCCAAGCGACTTTGTTAATAAAGTCGTCCATATAACTCTCGGCACTGCCATCGTAGTTAGTAGCAAAATAGATGCGTCGATAATTATCCAAAACAACCCAATGTGCAAAGTGAATCGTTTGTATCCGCGCCAAATAACCACGATGATAGATGTGCTTGGAGGCGTAGTTTGTTAACACTAATATCAATGTAAAGGTAGCGCGACGAAATAGACCCGGTTTAATATGTGCGAGCACATTAAAATGATTAGTGACATCCAAATCTTCTTGGATTGCTAATCGATGCAAATGCTCGTGCGGTGGTGGGAGTGTATTTTCTATGTCTGTTTTTTCTAACGAACGCAAATAGATAAAAAAAAATGGCGCTGCCACTAATAAGACAGGAAATAAAACCAACAATATTAAGGGGAGGCCTATCAAGTGCAAAAAATTTCTAATCGCCCAAACCGGAAGAATCGGCTCTTGCGGAGAAAGAGTCAGTCGTCCGGCATTAACTTCATCGTTCATAAATGCTTTTAACTTTTTATAAATATGATCCGGGCTAAGCGATAACCCATTACTCTTTTCTAACTGATCACGCAGTGCTGAATAAAGCAGGTATTCTTGTTTAATTTGCTTGACGGTGCGCCCCCGCCAATTACAATAACTTGCTTGTGGTTTCGTATGATGCTGCGTCATCCATTGCAACATATTGGTTTTTTTCGTATCAAAACCAGCACAATGAGAAAATATTTGTTGCAATCCAGCGCCGGCACGAACAACCAATTCCGCTAAAAAAACATCAAGCCTCCCATCTATATCGCCCATAAATGCCAAGGTGGCGGGCCAGTGGCTAGGCTCAATGCCGTACGTTCGCAGTAAGTCATGGTCATTCACGATCGGGTTGGTTTCGATAATCACAAAGCGGGCAAAATGCAAACCGTCAAACTGATAAAAAGGGACTAATGTGTTGTAGGGATCCGCCAAACCGGGAGCGCTATTTATTGATGCTATCAACTGGCGTAAGTCTTCTTGCTTACCAGCGCCTATCGGTGCACTAATCATAAACGCGGTTTGAGGGATCATATTTAGTCCTATTAACGATCATTCTGCAAGATTAGGCTTCTAATATTTAGAGAACAGCAAGTTTTTATCAACTAATTTTTATTTTCGTTAAAGCGAAGTCTAAAATTCGTGTTTTACCCCACCATACTTTACCCAGGTAAACACCGGGTTCAATTTCTCTAATTTCGTCCCTTATTTTTTTGGCAAAGAAAGACGTTTTTGAATAATCGATAATAATCGTTTCCTTGCCATCCATCCAACTGGGGCCTTTATAAACCTTGGCGACAATAAACGTTAAGCTGAAGTACGACACTTTATTGATTAAAACACCGTTTTCTTGATTAGGAGGAAAAAGGTCAAACACCTTCCCCTGCCAAGCAAATAAACCTGCGAAGTAGGCATAAAGACGGGCTAAAAAAGTACCTGCAGCGATGGCAGTACCACGCGTAACGCCCGATGGTATAGTCCCGGCTTCTGCATTTTTATAAACCTCGTCTAACGCTTCTCGGGTCATTGATAACCATTTGTTAACTGCAGGATGTATAACCATAAATTATCTCTTTATTACGTATTATTTTTTATTGGGCAAGATATCATTCATCATTTAGGCGATGATTTATTTTTTTTCTTGCGCTAGTGACTAGAAGCTTGGCGCTCTACCTCAAACCACGACGCGCATTTTCATCTCGACGGAAATCAGCAATTTCTGAATATACAGCTCTTCTGACTCGATTAATGCCGCCTATGGGCCGATGCTCTTCAATACTTTGCCAAGGATTAAATGATATCGACTCACAGGCTTTTAACTCTTCTGTAGACGTAAAGTTTTGGTCTTCAATTGTTATCTCAGCCACTTTAATAAAAGGGCTTTGCTCTTCATCCCATATCACTGCTGCATTCTCAATTGGCATAGTGTTAGGATCTTTCTGAATTTGAACCATAAACTCAAAGCAGGCTGATGTGCGCTTTAATTGCTCAGCCATAACTTCAGATAGAAATGATTCGCTTTTTTTAACATTAACATTTTCGGAAAAATTAGAACAAGATTGAGCAGAGTATTTGACGGCCTTACCTTTACCCAAACCCAAGCGATAAGGTGTTGTGCTCCAATAGCGGATTGCAAAGGGATTATTTATTTTTTCTCTGCCTTTTAGGGCTATTTTTAATGAATAAAAATGACTCGGACGAATAAAATAACGCCACCGCTTATCATCTCCAGTTGCACCAATAAACTCTAAAAAATCATCGGGGTTAGCGGCAAACAAAGCCGGATAGCTATTCAAGGTGAAATCCTGTTCGCCGTCTTCACCCCAAATAGATGGACCTTCAATTCCACTCAACTTAATCGACATTCCACGAAAATCTTTTTTGGTATCATCTTGCTTAGTTGCATTAGAAAAGCGTATCTTTGCTGAATAGGTGGTTTCTTTAGAAAAAATACCCTGCCTTAATTCATCCGGTAAATTTTTAGCCACTGTCATACTAGCCTCAAAACAACCGAGTGTTTTCGACTGATTAAAACGTTTAATTAAGCCACTTGGATACTTTTTTAGACTGGCAGCTTTGATTGCCCCTATCATACCTTCCGTCACGTCTGCTTCATTATTAGCGGCTCGCTCCGCCCCTAACTGTAGAGCCTTTTCATCGGCACCACATGAAAACAAGGACATCGTAACGGCTATTATCAGCATTAATGTAGTTGTCACCGCCAAGCCTGAAAGTTTTATTTTTATTTTCATTACCTTACTCCTTAAAACTAGGGTCTTTTCTTGCGTCAGCGCGTGGCTTCCAATCAACGGAATAATATTCGCCCCTGTCTCGCGCCCAAGGGTCAAATATATTAACAACATGCACCAATTCATCTCGCAGTTCGGGAATATTTCTCATCATTAAGCGCTTCATCGGAGATACCATCACCGTATGACCATTAGCAGGCTTGGGCTCGTTACACACCTGACTACCATCCTTGTTTTCTGTCATAGGATAAGGGCAACCGGATAAAGGGCCATTATTGAGCACCCAATCGTATCCTAGATGCGAATAAAATTCGGGCCTAAAGCTGGAAGTAAAAAAGCGATCACTGAATAAACGACGAGAGGCATTGACAATAAAGATATGAAATTGTGTTTCGGAAATAGCAAAGCCATGGGGACGTGTATATTCTGCTAGCCAGCCAACTACCATATCAACATCTTCAATATTATCGACTATTGTTCCATTAGGTCTCCCGTAGCAATCATCAATATGCTTACCGTCATCACCTTTCTGAACAACACTGATAATTTTAGTAGCGTCACATAAGCGAGTACCGTAGATATCACGAATTTTTTTAACCACTTTCTGCTGCTTTTGGCGATCAGTAGAATTTTCCGGCAAGCGTTTATCAATAAAATCCTCAAAGCTACTCAGCGACTTTAATCCAATCTGACGTCGAAACTCGTTGAAGCGGGGTATACCACGCTCGCGATCTCGAATAATATCGAGAGCGACAATATCTAATTTACCTGAAGGCGAATTTAAATGAGGCATATCTAGGTTTTGCAAAAACAAGGGATGATTCTGTAAATGTAATAGACCTAAACGCTGCCTACCCATACTCAAGGCCCAATTTCCTAAACCTCCTGAGTGCATTTTTTGCGATGCTCCCGCTCTAACGGTATCGACAACGGGAATCTTGCTTTGTATCTTATTGGCATCACTTACCTGCCGAAATTCGATTAAATCAGGCAGCAAGGGATGTAAACGGTAAACCGTAGTAAATTCTTCAGGGAAATTAAAGGGTGAACCAAAATGATTCACGCCGCCATTGACATCATTTGGATTTTCAAGATTCCATTTATCTTTTTTCCACCACAACATGCCTTCATGACGCTTATTATTTAAACCAAAAATACCTGCACCCGAGGCAAACACGGAATAAAGCGAGTTGGCTTTATCATCACTATCAGATCCACCTAAGAGCTTGGCAATTTTTGCCGAGGCACGGCTGAGAAAATTTTCATCGCGATCAAATATCTTGCGTAGGGCCTGCGAGACATTATCTTCTTCTACGTTAAACAGGCCACTCCAATTAGCGTTCATACCAAGATACAAGGGCTCGCCATACAACAATTGAGTTGTCCATTCGATAGTATGTATTTTCGCTATTTCTGCAGAAATTACTAGGCGAGCAACATTAAATATTTCTTCAGGAGAGGCGTCTCCATAAGTAATCACTCGCTGCGGATCAGCCGGGTTGCGCAAGCCAGAATCTCGTTGAGGCGTTTCTTTTTGTAAACGTCTAAACTCATCGACAATATTGTTGTGCTCACGCACAAAGACATTGTGATAAAAGCTTAAACCAATATTCCAATTATCGGGAAAGGCAGCCGCTTCTTGTCCCTGCCATTGCGGCTGAACCGAGCACCCAGGGAAACACTCCGACAAAAGCGGTAAGTAGCCCTCAGGCTGAAGTAACTTAGCGGTATCATCTGGGTCACGTAACACGCGCTTCAATGAAACCTCATCATGCCCATAGATTTGTGAAGCATCCCACCAAGCAGTAACGGTATTTTTAGTGGTTTTATGGGCACGTTTTAAATACTGTTTACCTTCGTGTGAAAATGTTTGCGGATCGCCCTCTTCAGCCACTAATATCGCTTCTCGCTGATCACCCTTACGACAACCCAAGACTTCTGTTTTTTCATTACACCCCACTTCAACCAAACCGGGCTTATTACGCCCTTCCTCCGCATGAGAAAACCAGTCGTGGGTCATAAACTGAATCCAAAAAGCGGCTAATACATTAAAAAAAGGCGCTTTTTGATAATCGCATTCAGACTGATCAGGGTTATCCACATTACCCTTACCCTCATTACAGTTTTCTGACGATTGTTCACGTGTAAATAATTCGCGACTTATAAGTTGTGGGTCAGGTTTTAATAGGCCAATCCTGACACCATTTTCAATATCGCTATGGCGGGCTACCGTTAATTCATTTTTTTGTAGGCGAGGAAAAGTCGATTCGAACTGCATATTACGAGCAAACAGATTGCCCGTAGAACCCATCTTTGGATTCCATATATCATTACAAATACCCGTTATTGTTCGGCCGCGAATGAGTTCGCCGTTGCATTCTTGCGGGCCATTGCCGCCGACTTCTTGATACTCAGGGTGATCTGAATCCAGACGCATCTCCGGCCACTGACGCAATGTTGAACCGGGGTCACCAGCTACACCTTTAATAAAGCTTTCGTAGGTATAATTATCAAACAAATTAAATTTAATTAGCTCCATGCGCTGATATTCAAGATCGATAAGCGTACCGTCCACCCCGCGACCATTGGGCTTTAAGTGCTCACCGATTAATGTTTTCGCTTTTGAACCTTGTTTTTTAGTGGCATCATCACCTGTTGCCCAATAGTTTGACCAATCTACCCAAGGCGTATCTCTGTGCTGAGCCGCCTTTTCGCCACCTCGACATAGCGCAGTTTCCTCTCTGACTTTTCCTAGAAAACGATCGGAACGATCATCGGGAATTTCTCGCAAACCTCTTTCAATCAACGTTGCGCAGGCGCGCAGCTCTTCGCTTGGCGAATCAGTACAGGCTGATAAAATAAGAAAGAATGCACTAACAACAGAAAAGTATAGCGAAAGTTTGATCATATAAGACTCCATTTTAATTATAAGGAGCTATAAACCATCAGCTCTCTTTTTTAAAATATATC
>JBLHWO010000185.1:0-7372 GCA_047629215.1 Cellvibrionaceae bacterium
TCGCCATATAACACTGGATTGTCAGTGGGTCCTGCGAACAGGAGTTTTATTATTGGACAGTACTCAAGGCGAAAGATTAATTAACCTTTTATTTCTTAATCAGAGGTTCGGTTTTTTGGACTCATAGAATTACTATACTTTCTTGCATCTAAAAATATCAACAGGGTGAGGAAGATAGGTATTACCAGCCTCAACTTTAGAAATTGATAGCAAAAACTCAAAAATATCTTTCTGTAATGGCTCTGGCAATAGGCCTGTTCGTGCCTGAACAGTAAAGTCGATAATATCTCTGCCTTCGTGGCTTAGAGCATTAAAACAATTCGTGACATTCAGCTTTGCAGAGATTCTCGTTTCACTATATTCGATTCCCATGTTATCAAAGTGGAGCCTCAGATCATCAGAGAAAAAACTTGTGTGTCCCATTTGGCGCTGCCAAATTTGGTTGGCAATGACGTTTAAAGACTCGTCAGGTGCAACCACAATTATTAAAACACCACCCGGACTCAAAGCGTCTAATGCTGCGTCAATCGCATCATTGCGGTCATCCAAATAATAGATTGATTGCACCAAAAGAACAAGGTCAAAATCCTTACCGAACGAGCGACCTCCAAATTTCTCTACTAAAACAGAAGAATCAACAACGGTATTCTCGACACCCTTTACTTGCATTCTTTTCACAAACTCTGCAGCTTCAAGTTTGTTTGGCTCAATGCCTAAATATTTAATTTGCTCCATTCGACCGATTAAATTCTGCAAAACCTGTTCGTCAAAAGCGCCAGTTCCACAACCAATACTCAAAATAGAGTTGGAACCTTTTGACATTTGGGAGAGAACGTTTATTTCTAACCAGTTCAATATTCCGAACCGCTGATCGCTGCTGGCCTCAAAAATCTCGAGGCAATGAGCGTAATCCTCATCACTTAAGGCATGCACTCGTTCAAGGTCGCCTACTGACCGATTAATAGAATCAATGATTTTTTCTTGCTCAGAAGTATAACGATCCATTGTCAAATGAAAGTCTTTATTTTTTTTATCGAGAGTGGGTGAGCTTGCGTCACCATTATCAGCTGATGATGTATAGTTAATTTTATCTGTTTTGATTGCTTACATCCTATTTTTATATATTGAGAAGATATAATTTTTGGTATAAAGACAAAAATATAACTTATATAATTTGATCTGTTTTTAGCTTTCAAACATAATTATTTTCCAATAAACAAATGAGTCTGAAGGTTGACATCCAATTAAGCCTAGTCTCTGCCTTGTTCAAGAATCAGATTGAATGACTTATTTCTTTCGGTTCGCAGTTGTGTTGCCGACTCATTATCACTGATTCTCATAGCGAGTTCATCCAGCATTTCAAATATGATGCCTGGTTTTAAATACCGCACTGCTTCAGCCATGAATTTTAGTTTGACATAAGAAGTCATCATATTTTTATGTGGGTAGATCTTACGTCGCTTTTCTTTAGCCCTCCTGGAATAGGTTTTTTAGGTGAATTTCACAAGTACCTTTTGAATGAAGTGGAAACGCTCTGGGTTCTCCCCCAATACATTAAAGGCTATGGCTTTATTGCCCCGTAGAAATTGATCAAGGGGTTACAGTGTCGTTAAGTTTTCTATATTTATTATCGATCTAGTGCTACGATTTTGAACAAGTTTGGAACTTATTTCAAGTTAATATCTTATACGAATGACACCGCTAGTTCAGACTCAATTTATATTGGACAAGGCTACCTTACAAAAGATTTGAAAAAAGTATGTAAAATGTTAAAATTAATTCTTAAGGTCTGAATAGTTTTTACACCTAATCGACTTAAATTAGAGTCATTTATTTCAACATCACTCTCCTTTTGGACCTCAAGTTAAAATTTATAAATGATATTAATCTGGGGTATGGCTGCTTTGCTCAACATTTCAAAAATGCTACTCCGACATCACTTACTGATTCAGCTAAGTTATCCAATTTTTTGATATCTAGAACTGAGTTAGCATTCTCTTTTTTTGGGAAAATACCAATGTCTAAATCTAAAACAACCGCTCCGATAAAGCCGTTACCTGACTATCTGTCAAACGCACATAAAAAACAAGACGGTATTGATTCTGAATGGGACCAAGACAACCAGCAATGGTGGAATTGGTATATGACCTTGGCAGAAAATGATGCCAAAACAATCAATTCGCTTAATAAACGCGCTGTATATCAAGCAGAGCCAGGCGTTGAAACAGACTCATCTGAATTAACCCGAATACATGAGTCCCTTTCGATCCCTTATGATCTAAGCCAGGAATCAATTGATCAGTTTGCAAAAGACGGCTACATCAAACTCAAAAATGTTATCGACCCTAAAGCACTTAAATTGCTTAGAGGGCGAATCAGTTCAATATTAGTAGAAGTCCTCGGACGAACCCCTGGCCTGGCATTTAGAAGTGACGAGATGATGTGGCTGCATGATGATCTTGTTCGACGCTTCGTGCTGAGTAAACGAATTGCTCAGATTGCAACTAAGCTCTTACAGGTCAATGCAGTTCGGCTCTATCATGACAATGCTTTGTCGAAAGAACCAGGATGTGGCCGCACGCCTTGGCACTATGATCATCATCATTTCCCCATTGACAGTCTGAACATTTGTACAGCTTGGATTCCACTACAACCTATTTCTAAAAAGATGGGGCCCCTTGCGTTTGCAGCCGGAATGGAAACCTACAAGCTTGTTAACAACTTGCCGTTCAATAAATTTGACGCTAGCTATGACATGCAATTAAGCGACATATTTTTAAAAAATCAAATTCCAATTCATGACAGTGCATTTGATTTGGGTGAAATTAGTTTTCACCACGCTTTATCGTTTCACACGGCTGGAGCTAATATGACAGATGAATCTCGAATGGCATTGGCCACAACATATTTTGAAGATGGTGCATGCCTTACTTCAAGTCAAACCATGATCTCCGGAGATTTCCAAAAATTTATGCCTGGCATTAAACCTGGGGGCACTATCAATAGTGAATACAATCCTGTCTGTTACGACTCAACCCAAAAAATCGATATGGGTTAGCAACGAGTAACAATACCGCCATGATAATAAGCCTGTGGCCAGTACATCTGTTCCTTTAATCAGAAAACAGAACACTTCTATAGGCTGATTTAATTTTTTTTTTGGCCTGAATTTTTTAAACCTTGTTTCGGTTGGCCTTATATTAACCAACTTTCTTTTTAAGACACACCAGTCTTTTTTGGAACTAATTATTGTTAGCGCAATGTTTGATCCAGCTTATATGCCATTTCCAACACATAAATCAACTGTAGCTTGCGTTCACAGTTAATGAGGTTTCTATAAAAATTGACGGACATTTAATGATTCATTTCTCTAATTTTTAGCTGCCCATTATTGAATATTGTTAAGCGTTTGTTCTTCTGCTGGACGTTCAGCTGGTTACTTTAAAAAAAGGTAACTATAAAATTACCGTGATGGTCTTCATACCCTGTTAGGTAGAGCCTATTAATAATTTTCATTGTTCTCTAAATATAAGTATTTTAATCGGGCCTTCTATGTTCTAACAATCGTCAAAACCTCATACCTATCGAATTGTAGTGGGTCCACAACAAGGGACGTAAGGTCTTCACCTTACAAACAATCCCATCTTGGGAAGATGATGATTTTGGCACTAACCAGGCCGGTAAAATTGCTGGCTTCTGCCTGCATGCTGGGGTAGCTTCAAAAACGCGAGAGCGAAGAAAGCTGGAATGCTTGTGCCTCTATATTACCCGCCCTGCAGCATCAGAAAAACAATTGGCACTAACTTCGCAGGGTGTGTCAGGTATCAGCTAAAGACGCCCTACAGAGATGGCACGACGCATATCATCTTCGAGCCATTAGATTTCGTGGCGAAATTGGCAACACTAGTGCCGAAGCCACGCGCAAATTTGATGTGGAGAGTATAGGAAGGATTAATACCCCTTCTTTTCCCCAATCTACAATAAAAAGCAGGCGATTGGCAATCGGCAAGTTATTATCAACCCATTAGCTATACAATTATTGAGCATGAAATCATGCGCACTAAGCTTATTTAGCTTTCTGCCCATACTGACCCGCAACCTATCCTGCCGGCCTCGTCCTTGAGCAGCACCTATCATCCTCTCCTTGTTGATACCTAATCAAATAGCGTTGCCTGCGGCGGGGCGCGGGGCTCTAGTAATTGATACACTGCTGTAGGTGCTCCAGACTTTGCGTCCAGGTGAGCTAAAATCTTCTTGTTGATCAGCGGGTCTTCAATACAAGCAATAATGCTCACTGCACCACCACAGCGGCTACAGATCGTAATATCGATATTGAAGACACGCTTAAGTCGCTCGGCCCACGTCATGCTTTGATGACAATCAACCCGCGCAGGCTCATCAGCCTTCAGGCCCTGCTTTTGGGTGTTGCCTTTGCCGCGCTTAGCGGGAGTAACAAAGATACGCCGCTTGCTGTTGGGGGCCATAACACCATGGTACCGCGTCAAATTTGTGCGTGGCTTCGGAACTAAGGCAGCCAATTTCGCCATGAAATCTAAAGGCTCGAAGATAACGTGCGTTGTACCATCTCTGTAGGGCGTCTTTAGCTGATACCTGACATTTCCCCGGGAGGTCAGTGCCAGTCGTTTTTCTGATACCGCCGGGCGGAAGATATAACGACACAAGCGTTCCAGTTTTTTGCGTTCTCGTGTTTTTATGCCTATTATTATAGACTATTTATGTTATTCAAAAGTGAAAATAGTCTTAATAAGAATGGGAATGTTGACATTTTTCTGGACGTTTTTGTTGTGTAAAATCAATCCCTGATAGTAACCACTGTAATTGCTGCATGGACAGTTCCATTGTTTCATCGACAACACCGGGAAATTTAAATATCCCTTTTTCAAAACGTTTGTACAACAGCCAAAAGCCACCTGACTCCCAGTACAACATTTTTAGCTTGTCAGCTTTTCTTTTTCTAAAAACAAATAGCTGCCCTGAGACGGGATCTTTTTGCAGCGTATCAGCCACCAAAATAACAATGCCATCGATCTGCTTACGAAAGTCAATCGGCTGCCGGTAAAACCAAATGGTGGTATTGAACGGTAAAAGCATAGCAGATTATCTCGTGAGAAGGCTGGGCAATAGTGCCGGTAATTAAGGGGAGTGAATCACTAGACGTGCACCATTGGGATATTCCAGGACACCTAGCGGAGAGCGGGTACAGCTCTAGGTTGCGGCTGTATTTTTGGCTTAGCTGGCACATTGACTGGAATAAATGTGTTTGGTGATTTGGCCTTATTGAGTTTTTGAGACCAGTACACGAATTGGTGATAAGCCAGCTTGTGACTGTCAGCATACTCTCGCTTAGATAGGCCGCTGTTATTGTACGCCTTAACATGAGTTTGCCATTGCTATTTTTTCATGGAAATGCCCTCGATAAATGGAGGGGCGACTATGACAGGCCATGCTGGTTCAGGCTAGAATGGCGTTTGTGGATCGCTTACCATCAACATCAATCGAGGGGTATAAATGTCTTGTGGCCAGCTTTGCTATGTATATTAGGGCGTAGAGATCGCACCAGCTGCTTTTTTCAGGGGGATTTTAGGGGCTTATGAACAAGTCTCGCTTAGGGTGCTTGCTGATGTTGCTGAATTTCCAGCATGATATCTTTAGCCCATTCGCCGATGATGGGGATAAATTCTACTTGTGCCAGTAGCGTCACCACAATTGAAACCACAATAGATGCACCCAGCACGCTACCAAGTCCAAAGAAAATACCCTTTAAAAAAAATAACCACAGCATTTTAGGCATGGAGTTGTGAATGCGTACAAAACGATGTTTATTGAGGATTTGTAGCTCTTCGCGAATTTGTTGAAGGTCAGATTTTTTATGTTGCATAACAGTCCGTTTCGACGGGTTTAACAACCTCGGTCTGCTTAAACCATACTATGATGATCTCTACATCACATGGGTTTCTTAAGTTGTCATGGTGTGGACTCAAAGGCCTTATGGCCTTAAGAGCAGGGATATTCAAACGCCACCTTGACTGACTCAATAGAATGTAAGCGAGACATATAATCCAAGAGCGCATAGATGAACACACTTACGCCCAGCATTTCCAGTAACTCCTCCAGTGCATTCCAGAGATTGTACGCTAAGCTATCCAAGTGATCATGTTCCTCGTACCAAATAGTACTCCATTCAATACCGATAGCACCGCCAATGTAAATCAGGCCGGATACAATAAAAAAACTGCGTGTTCTAGTGGGTAAATTCCAAAGGAACCGGGCATAAATAATAGCAACGAGGATAACTGCCAACAGACCAAAAAAAGTCCAGTGTGCGATAGTAACCACAGTGTTAATCAATTCGTGAAAGCCGGCGACTTCATCGAGAGATAAAAAGCAAAAGCCAAAAGCCAATATAAACCAGCTTAAACGATAGGTCTGTGGGGTACCTTTATTAAACATGGCGATCAGTAAAAGTAGCTGGGCTGCAAAAAAAAGTATTAGGGCGCTGAACCATGTACCGATGCTCTCTTCTTCATCCAGGTCGAAGAGGGAGAAGTAATACCAGTCATCTGGGCTTATGGCATCGTAATAGTATAGCGAAAAACTAACAATATGCGCCAGCGCCAACAGAAACGCGCAGCTGAGTAAGAGTGTCAGTACTTTTATAGGCTTAGTGGCCAAAGACAGTGATGAATTCATTACCAAGATTCTTTAAGTGTTATTAGCTAGTCATGGGTTCTGCATAAAAAATTAAAGCTGACCGTGGAGTGTAAAAATTTATGAAGAGGCGGAGAATATGGTGGCGCTTTACGGGGTTGCATCTGTACTTTTAGCGCAATAAACAGGTAAAAAAATGGCTATTTTCCTAGGAAGAAAAATAGCCGTTAGATAAAGTCCTTATTGGCTAAAAATTACTTTTTACTTTTTTTAGACTTCTTACTTTTCTTACTTTTCTTACTTTTCTTACTTTTCTTACTTTTCTTACTTTTCTTGCTTTTCTTGCTTTTCGTGGATTTTTTACTCTTTCCTTTGCTACTGCCAGAAACTTCAGGTATTAGGTCTGCCAAGGTTAAGCTACCAAACACATCGCCAACCACTAGAGACTTGGAGCAAGAGGCATGCATGATGTGCTGTTGACTATTGCCTGTGGAATCCAAGACAGTAAATTGGATTTCGGCAGGTAATTTATGGTCCGCTTCATTGCTTGAAACGACGACGGTATTACCGGCGATGACCGCATTGACCTTATCGCTGTCTTTATTGATGCTGACGCTAACTAAGCCTGCTAATGCATTCCCTGTACAGCTGTACTTGCCTTCTTGGGTGTTGGTGGTGGCATCACAGCTGCCACCGGTTAACT
>JBLHWO010000186.1:0-7362 GCA_047629215.1 Cellvibrionaceae bacterium
AACAACGTGAACCCGTATCATTATCTTAAGCATGTGTTCAGCCGACTGCCAAACATGACACCAAAGATGATATGAATGAACTCATGCCGTGGCAGTTTGAAAATAGCTAGGTGGGGTTCGATTGGCGATGGTGCTGGGCGCAATACCGTTAGACAGCCAGCGTTCAACCAGCGCTTGTACATGCTTTTGCTTTAACGACGTGGCCCCCATATTGCGATAGCCCATGTCGATAAGTTGATGTGCAAATAGCTCAAGGTTGTTGAGTCTGGCTTCTTTGGTTGATTCACTTTCATCACGGTTATGCTTGCAGATACTTCTAAGCTGAAAAAATAAAGTATTCATGCGGCTAGACTAAAGACATTTCGCTCGCTTGGAGGGCGTTTACCTTACATTATTTTTACAATGTTATTTTACTATCAGGCGCAGCGGCGGGTTGCATTCAAGCAATAGAGATAGGGGGTAGTAAGTTAACGTTGGTTCAGTAGACGGTTATACCAAGGCGATGCCTGTATAGCGTATTCAAATTTAGGTGAGTGCTAATGATCAATTGTGATTGCTTCCAATATAAGGCGGTGTTGCTTGATCACCAACCCACAGGGGTTGGCCTTAACGTGATCGTTCTTGCTTCACACACAGTGAAGTTCAAGTTCAGCTAGTCTAAGGCGTTTTAATATTGAGTAGCAAGTTGCTTTCATCACCTGTGTTTAACTGCGATCGTTGTGTGTTTTTTATTTTTTTGTTGAATAAAATCAGGCGTTTGTGTGATCATCCGGCTACCGTCACTACGCCAAACTGTCGTAGTGACGGTAGCGGTTCTTGAAGGTTTGCAATGTTAATTATGCTGTTTGTATAGTTTTATCGAATAGCTCAGGGTTGGTTACGGCGTTATCGCTTGCTGTTGTTGGGGTTGTCACCACACACTCAACACCAACAGTGTACCTATACCCAGTCCAGCCGCAAGGATCGCCAAGCGAGCTTAGCTTTATTCCTTGCCCCTGTGCCGAGTCTGGTGCTCTGGTTGGCTATGATTGTGTGGGGCGCTATAGTCTGTCTTTTTTATTATCGTCATGGTGTCGTGGTATTGACTTGTATTCATCATTGCAAGTAAAAATGTGAACTAGTTCCTTGCTACAGCGCCTTTTCTCAAACAAAATGATTTACTGAGGATAGCTCTACTCAACGCACGTGGAATTCACCCCCCTAAGGAACTAATGGAATGTCAACACTGCTGGATGCTTACCACCCGCGTCATATCCCGTCCCCCATTCGTTTTACTGCTACTGATAGACCCATTATTATTGCCAGTCAGCCTCACTCTGTTTTATTGGCAATCAAAAGGATCAGACTCGATTGAAATCGTAAAAAAATACAACTAACTACACTAAACCCCGTTGACGGTAAGAAACACAAACACAACAAAGGATAAAAGGGAGGCTAATTTTAACCCGCTGTATCGGCGAGGCATTAATGATTGGTGACGTCGTTACCTTAACAGTATTGGGTGTGCAGGGGAGTCAGGTACGCTTAGGGATCAATGCCGCTAAAGAAGTAACGGTACACAGAGAAGAAATCTACGAGCGCATTCAAGTCGAAAAGAGGCGTACAGCAGAAACCGTTTAGACATAAATTAACTGTAAAGTAACAAAGCGCAGCGAGTTTGCTAGCGCTTCGCGCCACCTGCGTAGTGGTCGGTTTTTGTTCTATGCAAAACCGACATTGATCACTTCCCTGTGGCGCGTAATCTTGTCAGAGGAATTCTGGCATTAACTAAATACTATGATGTAAGGAAAAGGACTATGACACTCGAAAACCAACTCGACACCACCATCGATAAATTGTGCAACATAAAAACACAGCTCAAAGCAGGCAACGCTAAGGGCGCATTGACAGCCCTTTGCGCACTGGAATCATCCCTTCACCAATCATTGGCGATGCTCTCGCTAGAAAATGATAACCAGATTGAATACATCACCTGCGACGATTACCCGCCGTTATTGGCAGCAATTTAAAATCAAATAGAGACCAGGGTCAGAGTGAATCTGGCACGTTAAATAAACACGGAACACGGAGAGGCGTTTAATGTTGAGTACTGATTTTATCCATCTAGAAATGCTGGCCGATATGTATATCGACTCGGTTGTCGAAGCCAAGCAACAGCTCGCAAGCGGTCAAGCCAGCGAATGCCTGGACACACTGACCGACCTGCACGAAAAAATGCAAGTCACCTTAGCGTTGGGCGAACGTTACGATGCTAAAGTGATTAACTAGAGGGCAGCAGTGGCAGCGGAGAGAAAAAGCATCCGACCGCCGTCACATGGCTTGCAATAACCCCCGCAAGCCAAGCGTCAGCTAAATCGACGTTCTTATCCAAGTGTATGGTAATCAGAACGAACGGCTAATAAAGGCGAGGTGTTTCAAGTAGTTCACCAAAGCGCTGCTGTAAATTATAGTAATAGCTAATTGCTGTATCTAAACCGTAATCGACAATGCTTGGGTCAAAAATATTGTCTAGGTCATGCTCTGCTTCTACGGTCAGCCTGTAACCCTTCATACCATTCGCTTTCTTTGTAGAACGGCCCGTTTAATGTCTTCGGGGGTTTTTTAATTAGCGTATTCGGAAAGCTTCTCGCGGAATTCCCCAGTTCGACAAATTGCCTGGAGCAATTTGAACCGCGTCAGCGTCCGTAGGGCAGAGCACAGGGAGGTGCTCTGGTTAATCCCTCCGGGTGCACCAATTAAAAATCCTCGCCGATAAGGGAGAGCGCTATCCCCGATATGAGAAGAGTCAGTTGCTAGGGACCACCTATTCAAAAAACTGGTGCCACGCTTTAGCGTAGATTAAGGCGTCAATAATTTGTTTATACTTTGCTTTACTCGATCTTTTTGACTGCATCTAACAATCGTAAGTTCACTAGTTCTGTTAGCAAGCGGCTGAGCAACCATGAATAAGAACGAATGTTTAACCGCAGGCTGGCGGGCTATTGGCTATGAGGATGGTAGCAGGGGACTCTCTACTGATCGTTTCGGGAAGCATCGTAAAGCCTGTTTGAAACACGCAATCACAGCTGATTTTGATGCTTATCGTAGTGGCCACCAGCAAGGCGTCCGTAGCTACTGTAAGACAGAAACAGGTTACAACCTGGGCAAGCACAATATGACATGCCAAGAATCTGTCCCTCAGACCTAGTGAAGTTTGTTCGGAAAGGCTACAGCCTTGTCAGCGTCGTATGCCAAGAAAAATACCAGCTGCAACAGGAGGTAAAGCTCTTAGAAAATGACTTGGCTGCAATTGATCAGAGTCTCAAGCTGTTATTAAGCGAACGAGCAGAACACGAAGATTATTTAGCGCTTGCTCTCAGCGCAGCATTCTCGGCAACGAGCTTTCGATAGCCACCGGGTCTACAGAGTTTGATAAAAGCGGTAATCAGGTGCCAGATGAATGTGACGGTACTTTTCATGGCGTGGCACCATACAGATCAAAAATTGATCTGGCAATGCTGTTTTAGCGATTGGTGGTGGTGTTATGGTAGCCAAATTAGTAATTCTCCAGAGACAGGGTATTAATCCTTCCTATACCTTCATCGAACTTTATAGTTTTATAGTCCACTTATATATGCCTGTAGCCTACTTTTAAAGCTGTAGGGTTGAATATAGCATTTATTGGCAGCTGATATTGTATGAATTAATTGGGCTGGTAGTCGATCTACAATATACGTAATAAAATTGACTATTAAACTAGCGTGTTAGTACTCCTTGGATACCAACAGACTTTTTAACTAATTTTTTGTTAGCACCGTAGAAAAATAACCAAAATAACACACCTATAGGGCATAACTAAATGAACCTCAAAAAAATATTTGGCATCAGCTGTTTCTGTATACTTGGAAGTTTAAGCGTATCGCAAGCGTATGCAGGATGTAATCCATCCGATGTGGATGAGGCAAAACGTCTAAAAAACAAACTCGGTAATATGAGCTACAACGATTTCAAAAATAAGTTAGGTGGAAGAAATTATTTAAGGGTGGCGAGCGCTAAATCTTATGCTAGAAGCCTAAGCGTTAATGATAATGACCTTAAAAAAGTACTAGAAGACCTAGCCAAAAAAAATGATTGCACGGAGGGTAGGCATCCAAAAATAGTGCATGTTCATGAATCAGTAACGACAGGTAGTAGTAGTAGTAGTAGTAGTAATAATAGTAGTAGTAGTAGTAGTAGTAGTAGTAGTAGTAGTAATAATAGTAGTAGTAGTGGGGGTAAATCATTGCAAGTAAAAGTTGGCAATTCATGGAAATTCGTTAACTGCTCAGTAGGTGGTGCACCTCAAGTTAGCAGCAGTCAACAGGGTGATTGGCAGACCAGCGGGCGCCAACTTAAAAGCGGTAGTAGATACCTTAAGTGCCCCGAAATAGATGGAGGAAGACGTTCTGTGGAATGCACATGCAGCAATGGTAGTGGTGAAAATTTTCATATCAATGATAGGCCAAATGGCAATGGCCAATCAGGGGACGTATCCAAGCATATGCCTAACTCTACTAGGTCAAAATTTAATGAAGAATTTAGATTTATTTCTCCCAATAATGGATTCGAGAGCTGCCTAAAAGTAGTTGAAGAAGAGGTACACTCGCCGTGTAACAAGGGAGAAAAAAGTCGTAAGTTTAATTACTGTATGGATAAATCAGGAAATAACTTTAGTAAGGTAGACAATGATAAAACGTGCAGCCAATTCCGCCTGAAATAATAGCAACGGTTTTTAACATTTTAGGTGAAAAGTAAAACCTCCAAAAACAGAGTCCAGAAACCTCAACTCTGGACTCTATTTTATACACAAAATATTGAACAGCTTAGAACCTAAGCGTTATTCTTAAGCCCTAAAAAAATTTATATGTATGCATAATATATTAAAAGAAAAATTATTATTGAAACCTATTAAATGGCACCTGCTTATAGTCACTGCTCTAGTTGTTATAAGTATGATACTCATCACTCTTCTCCATAGCAGTCTCAATGATCGCTTACTTACCTCGAAAATCTCTCGCCACAACAAGCCGTATTCTGTTCCAAACACGCAAGGAAATATCCACGCCACCAATTTTAACAGGTTGAACTCCACAGATATCCCAGATGTTATATATGAAGCTGTCGACTTAGACAGTGAGAGCTCACTTACCAACACTAATCCATTGCATGAAATATTTGATAAAGTTGAAAAAAATATTGCTGAAGCTGCAAGAAAAATAGAGGCTGATGATGCGCTCTTTATCATGGTGTTGGAAAACTATGGCAAAGGTAGTCTCGAGAGAGAGTTCGAAGATAATATTGAAGCTGCTTTTCGAGAAATTAATCTATCATCCACAATGAAGCACACCATTAATGAACTATTCCAATCCTATGAGCATACTGATTCGATAGTGAGCTTGCTTATAGAGGCTGAAATTAAAGACGAAAACTTCATTGTAGATTTTATTGATCAAAATAGGCGCTATCAAACAGTCGAGACTAATGAGCGTTTGTACTCACTCATACAGAATCAAGGTCAGCTAAAGAATCCTGAAAACATTCGAAAAGTAGATGAGTTTTTACTGAATATTTCTGCACAAAGACTAGGCTCAATGAGAGATGACGCTATAGACACTCGCGCCTGGAATGCAGCATCAAATATGAGCGATGGGCTTCTACTAGAAATCATTAATGAGTACCTATTGGATTATTCACCGAATGTACGAGAAAAGATGTACGATATTATTGAATTAGAAGTTGTAGACTCCGGAATATCGTTATCCGGTGAAACGATCAGCACGCTGCATACAATGCTTGAATCAGGGTTTTTGGTAAGCAACGATGAGAAAAAAAGAGTTTACAGTTTAAAACGTATGCTGCAAAGCATGTACTAATGAAGAGAGCACAATCAAGGGGTCAGGCTCCTTGATTTCACCTTGATTTCAATCTCTAGCCACTCAATTAGGGCCTATAAATCACCAAGGAAAGAGGTGATTTTTTATGGCTCGCCTTCCCCGTCTTTATGTTCCCAGTTGTGCCCATCATATTATTCAGCGGGGCAATATCGTCAGGTGGAGTATAGGAAGGATTAATACCCCCCTTATCTTTCCAATCTACAATAAAAAACGGGCTATTGGCAATCGGCAAGTTATTATCAACCCATTAGCTGTACAATTATTGAGCGCAGAATCATGTGCACTAAGTTTTTTTGCTTTCTGTCAATCCAGACACGCAACCTATCCTACCAGCTTCATCCTTGAGCAGCATCTATCATCCTCTTGATCTGCTCAATCTTCGTCTGTACCTAAATCAAGGGCAGTCTCATTCTCGTCTTCAGTGGAAAACCCTAAGCTTTGCTGTGGGTCGTTGGGGTCGATGTAGGGTTCTGATTGTTGGCCGAATAGTTGACGCTGCATTTGCTTAAACTGAAGTAATAGCTGTGAATAAGCCTCTTCTGCGTGGGTAAATTTTAGTTGCAATAGATCACCCTCTTGCGTGATATTGGCGACCTCAATTTGCAGTCGTAATTCAGCTTCAGACATCTTTTATATCGGCTATCAGTTCACACGTATTATCAAATTTTTATAGGCTAAAAATTCGAAAAACCCCGCTAATAAAAGTGGCTGTATTGAAGCTTTCTACCGCGTTTTTTTGACTAAAATCTAAGCCCGACAGTAGCCATTGTAATTGCTGAGGCCTCAGTTCAATTGCCGCATCTAGCTTGGCTGGGAATAGGTGGCAAGACGTTTCTCGTCGTATATAGAACATCCAAAATCCGTCGTCCTCCCAGTACAGCATTTTGAGCTTATCGGCTTTCTTGTTTCTAAAGATAAATAACTGCCCAGACGTTGGATCCATCTTGAGGGTATCGGCAACCAAGATAATGAGGCCATCAATCTGCTTTCGAAAATCAATAGGCTGACGATAAAACCATACAGTGGCCGTAAATGACAGCATCACTAGGACTTACCGGTCCAAAGATTCGGGATGCTATTGAGTCGCTCAGCACTATGGAGATGAGGTTTTATGCCATTAGGAAATTCTAGAACACCTAATACTTTCGCTGTCGCTGAAGGTTTCGGTTTATTGACCTTAAGTGCAACAAACCCAGTTTGGGTTTGTTGCATGATTTAGGCTCACTGCTTAACTTTCGCGACCAGTATAACCTTTGGCTGAAGACCAAACCGTGTTTGTTGGCGAAGGCCGAAGGGCTTTGTTCGCTATTGTTGTAGGCATCAACGTGGGCTTGCCAAGCTTGTTTTTTCATCGGGCACGCTTATTAATTTATGGAGTGCATACGTTGACAGGTTTAATCGAGGATTAGAATAATGGGGTTTAGAGTGCGCTTACCGTCAAGGCGGGGGT
>JBLHWO010000187.1:0-7352 GCA_047629215.1 Cellvibrionaceae bacterium
ATTATTACCCCTGAAATGGAATACATCGCAGTCCGTGAGAATCAGGCTCGCGAAGCACTGGACAATGAGTTTACAACCGAAGAGCGCACCGAACGTTTAAAAGGCCGTTCGTGGGGCGCGAATTTACAGCCGATTACTGCCGAATTTGTTCGTGAAGAAGTGGCTCGTGGCCGTGCCATTATCCCTGCCAATATTAACCATACTGAGTTAGAGCCAATGATTATTGGCCGTAACTTCTTGATTAAAATCAACGCTAATATCGGTAATTCGGCTGTAACCTCTAGTATTGAAGAAGAAGTAGAGAAGCTAGTGTGGTCAACCCGTTGGGGTGGTGATACGGTAATGGATTTATCGACGGGTAAAAATATTCATTCAACTCGTGACTATATTGTGCGTAACTCGCCAGTGCCCATCGGTACGGTGCCTATTTACCAAGCCCTAGAGAAAGTGAACGGCGTTGCCGAAGATCTTACATGGGAAGTGTTCCGCGATACTTTAATTGAGCAAGCAGAGCAGGGGGTGGATTACTTTACGATTCACTCCGGTGTGTTATTGCGTTATGTACCCTTGACCGCAAATCGTGTCACGGGTATTGTCTCGCGCGGTGGTTCGATTATGGCTAAGTGGTGCATTGCACACCATAAAGAAAATTTCTTATACACCCATTTCGAAGATATCTGCGAAATCATGAAAGCCTACGATGTTAGCTTTTCATTAGGTGATGGCTTACGTCCGGGTTCTTTAGCCGATGCTAACGATCCAGCACAATTTGGCGAGTTAGAAACCTTAGGTGAGCTAACTAAAATTGCCTGGAAGCACGATATTCAGACCATGGTCGAAGGCCCCGGTCATGTGCCAATGCATATGATTAAAGAAAACATGGAGAAGCAATTAGAAAATTGTGATGAAGCTCCGTTTTATACCTTAGGGCCTCTAACGACCGATATTGCGCCGGGTTATGATCACTTCACCAGTGGCATTGGTGCGGCAATGATTGGTTGGTTCGGTTGTGCGATGTTGTGTTATGTGACGCCAAAAGAGCATTTAGGCTTGCCTAATCGTGATGATGTAAAAGAAGGCATTATTACGTACAAGATTGCGGCACATGCTGGGGATATTGCCAAAGGGCATCCCGGCGCCCGTTACCGCGATGATACCTTATCGAAATCGCGTTTTGAGTTCCGTTGGGAAGATCAGTTTAACTTAGGTTTAGATCCTGACCGTGCTCGTGCCTATCATGATGAAACTTTGCCTAAAGATTCAGCTAAGGTAGCTCATTTTTGCTCAATGTGTGGCCCTAAGTTTTGTTCAATGCAAATTAGCCAAGAAGTCAGAGATTATGCTGCTGCGAAAGAAATTGAAGAGGGTATGCAGCAAAAATCAGCTGAGTTTAAAAAGTTAGGCAGTGAAATTTATATCGAACAAATCGATTGAGGGTCGCCTGTATACGGTCTTTTATCCTCATGAGGCGTTAGCAGTGTGCTCGCTCGGTCATGTACCCATTGTACACTCCCTCGCTTTTCGCATTGCTGCCTTGTCTGAGAATAAACTCTCGTACACAATCGAACCTCAATAAATAGAGGCTTAATGGGGTGTTTTAAGTAAACTCTTGCACTTTTACTCTTTTAGGGTGGGCGCTTACACCATTGCTGAAAGTAAGTTTTTCGGCAGGTACGGGCCATCCTGACGATGTTTTTATGAAGGTTACATTTAGATCTTTTACATCTGATCGGTGGCGAGGCTCACGTTTAAACTTCGACTGGTGAACTGTTAATGCAAACACAAACAATAGGTATAGCAGGTGCAGGTGTAATGGGTCGCGTTTTGGCGTGGCAGTTATCTCGGGCTGGTTTTAGCGTTAGTTTGTTCGATAAAGACGATATCGATTATGGTGATGCGGCGGCGTACACAGCGGCGGGAATGTTAACGCCTTATTGTGAGGTTGAGTCAGCCGAGATAATGGTACATGAGTTGGGTATGCGTTCTCTTGGTTTATGGGCGACGATGGCGAGTGAGCTGCAGGGCGATTTGGGGTATTTTCAGCAAGGCAGTTTAGTGGTGGCGCATGCCAATGATCGGCCCGATTATGAAACCTTCAATCGTCAAGTGTTGCATAAGCTTGCACCCTCCTCAGAGCAATATAAGAAACTTAATCAGCAACAGTTAAGGCTGTTAGAGCCCGATTTAGGCGGCAACTTTAATGAGGCTATTTATCTCCCAGAAGAAGCCTGCCTTTGCCCAAAGAAGACCTTAAAAACGCTGGCTGATAATATTTTGGAAAGTGGTGTTAACTGGTATTTTAACCGTTTGGTTCACAATGTGACGGCAGGTACGATTAGCACTAACGAAGGCCAGCATCATTTTGATTGCGTGATTGATTCGCGTGGTTTGGGTGCTAAGCCACAGTGGAATGAGTTGCGCGGGGTGCGGGGTGAGCTGGTGGTATTACAGGCGCCGGAAGTCAATATTAAGCGCTTAGTTAGATTGATGCATCCGCGTTATCGTTTATATATAGTGCCGCGAGGCTACGATGATTTATATGTTGTCGGCGCCACTCAAATAGAGAGTAACGACACCGGCCCCATGACGGTTCGATCTAGTTTAGAGCTATTATCAGCAGCCTATAGTATTCATTCTGGTTTTGCTGAAGCACGTATTGTGGATATGCGTGCGAACTGTCGCCCAGCCCTCAAAAATAACCTGCCAAAAATTGAGTCCAGTGATGGATTGATTCGCGTTAATGGTTTATTTCGCCATGGTTTTTTATTGTCGCCTGCATTGGCAGAAGAGGTTACGCAGATTTTAACTCAGCCCGGCTATCGATCTTCTTTTTCTGATTTGATTCAAGAGGTTGCGTAGCTTTCTTAAGGTGGATAGCTAAGCTTTTTGGTGTAAGCCCTTTGTGGCTAGCGGAGCGATAAAATCATTTTGAATCAATGGCTTGAGCCCCTTTGTTAATGTGAAGGTTTGGATATTAAAAAGATAAAAATCATGGTAAAAGTAACTTTAAACGGCGAAGAGAAAGAAATAGATAAACCGACTTCCCTAGAGGATGCGATCACATCATGGTCGCTTGGGAGTCAATCGTTTGCTGTTGCAGTGAATGAGCAATTCATACCCAAGGGGTATTACGCCTCGACTCAATTGCAAGAGAATGACAGAGTTGAGTTGTTAGTCCCTATGCAAGGGGGGTGAAGCCGTTAACGATGGGGCATTGAAAATGCACAGAACAACTAAGATGAGACCTTTGCATGAAAGCCATTTCGCTTCCATGCAGCGTTAAAAATGTACTCAATAGGTCACTTATAACGCACAAACCCCCTCTTTTCGTGCGTTTTAGCCTTACCTGAAAGTAAAATCATCTTCAGTGCAAAGGTCTCAAGATTAATTAGCTGTTTGGGTGACTTAAACATTATGTGGCAATTAGCAGATAAAACAATAAGCAGCCGCCTTCTTATTGGCTCCGCACTTTATCCTTCACCGGATATCATGCAGCAGTCTATTAAGGCATCGGGTTCCGACGTGGTCACTGTGTCATTGCGCCGCCAAGCGGGAAGTGGTGGTGTGGCTGATAGCAGTGGTCATGATTTTTGGCAGCTATTACAAGACTTAAATGTGAACATTCTGCCAAATACCGCTGGCTGCCATTCGGTTAAAGAGGCGGTGGCAACAGCACAGATGGCGCGTGAGTTATTCGCGACCCATTGGGTAAAGCTAGAAGTTATCGGTGATGAGTATAATTTGCAGCCAGATCCCTTTGCTTTGCTGGAAGCGACAAAAGAATTAATTAGCCAAGGTTTTGAGGTGTTTCCCTACTGCACTGACGATTTAGTGCTTTGTCAAAAGCTCGTGGAGGCGGGTTGTCGAATTTTAATGCCTTGGGGTTCACCTATTGGTACGGGTAAGGGTTTATTAAACCCTTACGCCTTGAGAACGATCCGTGAGCGCTTGCCGGATGTCACCTTGATTATCGATGCCGGCATCGGTAAACCTTCCCATGCCGCTCAGGCATTAGAGTTGGGTTACGATGGCGTTTTGTTGAATACTGCAGTTGCGCAAGCCTCGAACCCGATTAAAATGGCGGAAGCATTTAAGTATGCACTATTAGCCGGGAGGGCGGCGTATGAATCTGGTGCGGTACCGGAGCGAGATTTAGCTAAACCGAGCACGCCAACTATTGGCACACCATTTTGGCACCAAGATAAATAAAAAGGTTATGCAGGGCTGTGTGAAAATCATTGCTTGGTGTAAGACACGAACCGATTCGATAGCAGTCTCGTTATGAGTAAAGGCAAGCATGTATCCTACTGTAGTGTCTGTTTCTTTGTTTGTTTATTGGGCTTTGAGCCTTATCCCCAACCTATATTTTTCTGAATTTTTTGTTATGTCTAATCGTCCTCTCGTTTTAAATTTTTCGGCTAGTGACTCTGCTGGACTTGCGGGCATGGCGATGGATATTCGATCGCAGTGTGCGATGGGTGTGCATAGCTTGTCGGTAGTTACTGCGAACACGGCACAAAATAATGATGCTGTTATTTCAGTGAATCCTGTTGATGAACCGGTATTTAATGATCAGTTATCGGCATTAGCCGAGTTACCTTTCAAGGCGATTAAAGTCGGTTTGCTGGGGGCTGAGTATCAGTGTGAAAGAATTGCTGATTTTTTGTTAAGCGGGGCATTCAGTAAGGGTAGTATTCCTGTTGTTTTCGATCCTGTTTTAGGCAGCAGTAGTGGTTCACGTTTTCTCAGCGATATCTTTATAGACAAAATTAAGTCATCGCTACTACCGATGACGTCATTGCTAACGCCAAATATTGCTGAAGCAGAAAGGTTAAGCGGCCATACTATTCGCTCCCATAGAGAGGTTGAACTGGCGGCTAATACATTATTAGGCTTGGGTGTTAAGGCCGTGCTTATTAAAGGGGGACATTTTGAAGCGTCTGAGTCAGATCAAGTCGAAGACTATTTTAGTGATGGCGCGAGATCTTTTTGGTTAAGTAATAAAAAAATAAAAACGCACAATAGTCGCGGAACCGGTTGTGCTTTGTCGTCATCTATTGCCAGTAGTCTCGCCTTACATTATTCAGTATATGATGCGGTTGTAATTGGCCGAATGGCGATTTCCCAGGCTTTAAGGCAGGGTTATTCTTTAGGCCGCTTTTCTTCAGATCATTTTTTATCAGAAAAGGTAGGTGATAACCGTGTGTATGGCCCCGTTTGCATCACCCATTTTCCGAATGAGCAAATTGACTTACCGTGTTTAACTCGGCATCCGCTAGTCTCAGCCAAAGCGTTGTCGGTCGCTAAGCCTTTCCCTGAATGCAATCAACCTTTGTTGGGTTTATATCCTGTTGTCGATCGAGCGGAGTGGATTAAGGTGCTGGCCGAGTCAGGTATTACGACAATTCAGTTAAGAGAGAAAACACTCACGGGGCAAGCTTTAGAAGCAGAAATTGTCGAAGCAATTCGTATGGCCCAAAAACACAACATCCGTTTATTTATAAACGACCATTGGCAGCTGGCGGTCAAACATCGCGCTTATGGCGTACATTTAGGTCAAGAAGACTTAGATGATGCAGATATTCCACAAATACAGGCAGCTGGTTTACGTTTAGGGATTAGTACTCATTGTCACTATGAGGTGGCTCGTGCACATGCGCACCGGCCTTCGTATATTGCCTGTGGCCCTGTATACCATACCAATACTAAAGATATGCCTTGGGTTCCTCATGGCTTAAAAGGCTTGTCGTATTGGCGTAAGGTTTTACAGTATCCCTTAGTGGCTATTGGGGGCATTAATCAAGCGCGTTTTGATAAGGTTGCAGCCATTGGGGTTGATAGTGTTGCGATGATTACGGCAATTACCTTGGCGGATGAGCCTGCTGCTATCGCTAAGAATTTTAGTGTGCGTTTTGAAAAAAATAAAAATACAGTATGACAAATAAAGCTTCCTCTGATCAGTCTACTCCTCAAGAATTTTCTTCTGATGAATGGTTGCGCTATACCCGTCACTTGCAACTGCCGCACATCGGGGTTGAGGGTCAGTTGCGCTTAAAAAAATCGCGAGTGTTAATTGTTGGCGCGGGTGGTCTAGGTTCGCCGGTTTCTTTATATTTAGCCGCAGCGGGTGTGGGGCGCATCACCATTATTGATGGCGATACGATTGATCTTACGAATTTACAGCGACAAATATTATTTACAACTGAGCAAGTTGGGCAGTCGAAAGCGGAGTGTGCTAAAAAGCAGTTGTTGGCTTTAAATCCTGAAATCGACGTCAGGGCCATTCAAGAACATTTGTCTTTAGAAAATGCCAAGCCGTTGATCGCTGGCGTCGATTTAGTGATTGACTGCACCGATAATTTCTCAACACGCTATTTAATAAATGATATTTGCGTTCTTTTAAAAAAACCATGGTTATTTGCGAGCATCCATCAATTTTCTGGGCAGTGTGCTTTATTCACCCCATTAAAAACAGAGGCGTCCGCTTGTTTTCGGTGTTTGTTCCCAGAAAAACCAAGCGGTGATTTAGCGGACTGTAACACGGCAGGGGTAATGGGTGTGTTGCCGGGTTTATTGGGCACACTACAGGCCAATGAGGCGCTTAAGTTTTTAGTGGGTTTACCTTGTGCGCTGGAAAACGTGTTGTTACTGGCCGAAGCACAAGAGGTAGAGTTTAGGAAAATACAGCTTTCTAAAAATCAAGAGTGTCCGCTTTGCTCCAAAGAGTCAATTGAGTTGAGTGAGGAAGATTATGTTTTACTTAAGAGTGATGCGCCCGTATGCAGTATTAGCGATAACGACGGCGGTGATGAGCAAGATGATAACCAAGATGGTGGCAAGGGTGGGGGTAACGAAAATAACCTTACTGCAGATGTGTTTCTTAGGTATGTAGATCGGCCAGAATATTATTTACTCGATGTGAGAAGTGAAAAAGAGCACAGTAGTTTTAATATAGGGGGGGAGAACATTCCTCTCAGCTGTTTTGAGCGTGAGTTTGAAGAGTCTTTAATGAGGCTGGATAAAAATAAAATAATTTTATGTTATTGCCAGACGGGTGTAAGGAGTGCAAAAGCGCTTGTGGTGCTAGAGCGTCATCAATTTGTGGCTAAACATTTAAAGCATGGTTTGGTGGAATTATTAAAAGCTAATCGTGACCGTCTCAGGTAAAGAGTCTGTTTCCTGAATGACAAGCGTGGCTAAAGAGTGGTGCGCCATAACTTGTTAGAAGTATAATTCATTTCTCGGCTGATACAATTTTTACAGTTATGCTTTCACCGTTTCAATCTTACATGACAGCTCTTAAATAACCTTTTTTTGAGTTTTTAAGCGTATGCTCAATACCTAGTCAGATC
>JBLHWO010000188.1:0-7306 GCA_047629215.1 Cellvibrionaceae bacterium
CGCAAGACTTATTTTTTATCTTACAGGTATGTGATCCTTTTGGTTTTGGTTGTGAAGATCAATCTATCAGAGTTGAATTTCGAGATTAAACTATCTGCATCCAGTTTTTTTTATCAGTAGCTGGATGCAGCAAAGCTTCATTTAAATAAGTTATTCTTTCTCTTCTTTTAATTACTTATATATATAAAATATCTTTTATATATACCTATTACTTATTACTGATACTAATGTTACTAAACACTTATTCTGTTTATAAGTGTTATTTACCTAATAAAATCAACAAGTTATAACGATGACAACCACACAAATAAAGTAGGTAAGAGCGGTAGCATAATAGCTGCATAAGGTGTGCTTGAGCCTTTATAAGTATTGACCCTATTTATCCATTCATATTTATCCATACTACACACTCAGTTTATCCATACCTTATTAACTATTTTTGCACATTAGCTAAATTCTTATTATAGATATTCTTTAAAAACAAAGTATTACGGGATAAACCTGTTAGTTAATGTGAATAAGTTCTTGCAAGTATCACAAAAACTCATGAATCATTGATTCCTCTGTGGATAAAGTGCTGTCTTTTTGTGGGTAATTTTAAATAGGTAGGCAGGTTCTGTATTTCATTTCTTCCATTGCAAAGCTAGATGTTACTTCAGATATACCATCAACCTTAGTAACTAGCTTCTTATGCAATCAATCAAATACAGAAATATCTTCCACAACGACCCTCAATAAATAGCACCATTCACCCTCCATACGATCGCAAGACATAACCTCTTCAATATGTCTTAATAGTGTCAGAGAATATTGGATATATGCACTTACAGGCTTAAAAGCAGGTGTATCGAGAGGAACAACATTTGGGGTGTATTACAGATTGCAAAATAGATGGAAAAGAAAAATGAACAATGAACAAGGCACAATCGTTACACTGTTATGTGACAGTGGAGAGCTTTATCAGGAAACGTATTACAATTCATTGACGCTTAAAGATAATATAGGGTGTATTCAAACGCATACAGATGCTCTAAATAATCCGCATTAAATAGAATAGTTATCATTACTTGCCAATACAAAAGCTAGAAAATATTTTTCCAAGCAAGTCATCTGCTGTTACAGCGCCTGTAATTTCCCCTAATACTTGTTGTGCTTGGCGTAATTCTTCAGCGACTAATTCACCAGCCCCCAGCTTTAGTTGTAGACTTGCTTGTTGTACAAAGGTTTGTGCCGATACAAGCGCATCTAGATGTCTACGCCGGGCGGTAAAGCCGCCTTCATTAGCTTGCTTGTAACCCATTACAGAACTTAGATGAGAGGATAGCTTAGCGATTCCTTGGTTTTCTTTAGCGGAGATAAAAAGGGTGGGTATATCATTCAAAGTGGGTAATGAGTTGAGTTCTTCGACTAAATCACATTTATTATAGATAAGTGTGATTCGTGAATGATCTATGATTTTTTGTATATTTTTCCTACCAAATTGAGGAATTAATTCATTTAGAGAAGAGGCTATTATTGCTTCAGTAGCATCAACTAATAATAGTATTTGGTCTGCTTTATCGACTTCTAGCCATGCACGTTCCATTCCAATTTGTTCGACTTCATCTCCGCCTTCGCGTAAGCCAGCCGTATCAATTATATGTAAAGGCATACCATCGAGATGAATATGTTCTCTAAGTACATCACGGGTTGTACCCGGAATATCGGTAACAATTGCAGAATCTTTACCTGCCAGTGTGTTTAGTAGGCTAGATTTTCCAGCATTTGGCTTTCCAATAATGACAACACTCATTCCCTCTCGCAAAATGACCCCCTGCTTTGCTTGATCGAATAGTTGGGTCAGAGAAGCTTGTAAAGAATTTATACTGTCAAATAAGGATTGGTCATTTAAAAAATCAACTTCCTCTTCTGGGAAATCAATTGCAGCTTCTATAAAGATACGAAAATGGGTAATTTTATCAACAATATCATCAATTTTAGACGAAAATACCCCTTGTAAGGAGTGTATTGCATTACGTGCCGCTTGCTCACTAGAGGCATTTATAAGGTCGGCAATAGCTTCCGCTTGGGCGAGATCAATTTTATCGTTGAGAAAGGCTCTTTCAGAAAATTCGCCTGGTTTAGCGAGTCTGACTCCATCGATAGCGGTGATTGCTTTTAAGAGTTGATCAAGTACCACAGTGCCCCCATGTCCCTGTAGCTCGACTACATCTTCGCCTGTAAAGGAATGTGGATTAGGGAAAAAGAGAGCCAGTCCTTGATCGATAATATCGCCACTATCAGGATCTATAAAATTACCATAGTGAGCATAACGAGGTTTTAACCGACGACCAGTAAAGGCTTGGCTTATAGATAAGGATCGAGGTCCAGATACGCGAACAATACCCACACTGCCACGACCTGGGGCCGTAGCAATGGCAGCGATGGTATCTATGTGATTTTCAATCGCCATACATAAAATAGAACTTAGCCGGCTTTTTCAATATTACGAGTAATGATGTACTGTTGAATAATCGACAGGGTGTTGTTGGTAACCCAATAGATAACAAGACCAGCAGGGAACCATAAAAACATGAAGGTGAAGCCAACAGGCATCCACTTCATAATCTTAGCTTGCATCGGGTCCGGTGGGGTTGGGTTGAGTTGTTGTTGAATAAACATGGTCGCCCCCATCAATAATGGGAATACAAAATAAGGGTCCATTACCGATAAATCATTAATCCATAATGCAAAGGGAGCATGTCGTAACTCGACACTTTCCATTAGCATCCAATAGAGTGAAATAAATACAGGCATTTGAATCAGAATAGGTAAACAGCCACCCATTGGGTTCACTTTTTCTTTTTTATAGAGCTTCATCATCTCCTGTGACATTTTTTGTTTATCGTCACCGCAGCGCTCTTTAATGTCTTTCATTTGAGGAGACACTTTGCGCATCTTAGCCATAGAGCGGTAACTCATGGCGGATGGGTAGAAGAAGATTGTCTTAACAATAATTGTTAAGACAATTATTGACCATCCCCAATTACCTATGTAGGAGTGTAAAAAATCTAATAAGTGAAATAAAGGTTTAGCTATCCACCAGAGAAAACCAAAGTCGATGGTCAAATCTAAGTTTTCTGCTATTTCTTCTAGATGATCGATATCCTTGGGGCCAACATAAAACCGAGACGTTATTTCACCCTGTTCTCCTGGGTTGACAACGGTTTGTGGACCGACAAACCCCAGTAAATACATATTTTGGTTACTGAGCTTCCTTAAGGAGAATGTATTTTCTTCACCTTCATTAGGAATCCAGGCACTAGTGAAGTAGTGTTGCACCATGGCAACCCATCCACCTTTTACAGTAAACTCTTCTACAGTAGATTCTTCACTTCCTTTACCTAAGTCTTTGAAACTGAACTTTTGATACTTATCGTCTTCTCTTGTGGTTGCCGCACCAAGGTAAGGATTGACCCCGAAACCTGAATCGGCAGCAGCAGGAGGTTCGTGATCATCACGCTTAATCTGCCCATAAAAATTGGCTTTCCAAACAGATGACGTTTTATTGTTAATAATATAATTAACGTAAATTAAGTACTCGTCATTGGTAAAGATAAAACGTTTAGTGATATCTATACCATTTTGATTGAATAACAAATCCACAGAAAGAGAATCTTCGCTTTCATCCAATACATAGCTAGATTGTGAGCTAGAAAAAACAGGGCGACTACCTGCACTGGTATCGGTACCATTGACTCCAATCAAACCACTTCGAGAGATATAGGTAGTATTTTGAGTTAAGTCCAAGATAGTAAAACCTTGCTCTCCGTTTAACTTAACTTTATGTAGGGGTAAGATAGCCTGAACAATATCACCACCGCGCAGATCAATTAACACATCAAGTTTACTGGTTGATACTTTAATAAACTGAGTGCTTAGATTATCTATTCCATTATTGTTTTGTAGAACCGGGATATTATTAGCAGATAAACTTGTAGACGGGTTTGTTTGGGCGCTAGGAAGTTCAGACTCTTGAGATATTAGCGGTGCTGTTGGTATATCATCAGTAGCAACAGCGTTGTTGGAACGATCCTCACTAGGAGTTGAAATTGTCGTCTCTGTAGAATCAATTACTAATACTTCACGCTCATCTTTAAATTCATTCCACTTAAAAAGAAGAACTAATGAGAGGAGGAGAATGCCGCCTATATAAGCTGGTTTTTGCCAATCCATCTTTGTACTGCCGTTTATTTAAGTTGTTGTGAAAATATGTTTATTGCTTCTATTTTTTAATTACTTTTTTTAAATGACTTCTTTTTTAATTTATTTCGCTTGTCAAAATCACAACTTTTTTTGGGTATATCATCGATACCTCCCTCAACCCAAGGGTTACATTTCACTATACGTTTTAGTGATAACCATGTTCCTTTTAAAAATCCAAATTCTCGATAAACCCCTATAGCATAGTGTGAACAGGTGGGTGTAAATCGACATTGATTGCCTATCCAGGGGCTAGCAATTAGTTGATATCCGCGTATCAATAGAATGGCCAATTTTGTAGGCAAACAAATTAAGCATTTAATTAAATGGCGTTCAACTTGAGGTGAAGGGCCATTTGTTATCCGCGAAGAGCTTTTTTGCGAATCTTCTGCCATAGTAATTCCAACAAATCATGGATATCTTTACTTTCTAGCTTATCCAGACCTTTTCGGGCCAGCACTATAGCATTTATCGTCGGAAGTTGGTGCTGCTGCTGCCGAAAACTTTCTCTAATGATACGTTTAATTCGGTTTCGTTCCACCGCTAGGCGTACATGTTTTTTAGCAATAATGAGCCCTAATTTTGGCCCTTCGCTGTCATTAGGTCTGGAGAGAATTAAGCAGTGCTGATTAGATGCACGGACAGAGGCATCTGCAAATACCCACTCGAATTCTTTGGAGGAGAGTAGACGTCGCGATTTTGGAAAGGATAGTGGTCTGCAGATCGTTGGTTTTTTCATACCTTAAGAACCGAGGCCGCTTGGCTTTTTAATTGCTTATTTAGAGTTAGCATTGAGTTAGGCATCAGAAAAAGCCAGCACATCTGATAATGCTAATTCTAAAAGTAGGTTTTAGGATATCGCTTCTTTTATTAAACAAGTTTTATAGAAGAAGCTTTACATAAGAACTAAACTATGCAGCTAGTTCTTTACGACCCTTGGCACGACGACGGGCAAGTATTTTGCGGCCATTCTTAGTAGCCATTCTGGCGCGAAAGCCATGACTACGCTTACGCTTAAGGACGCTGGGCTGAAAAGTTCTTTTCATGACGGTATCTCGTAATCTTAGTAGTAAATAAATTCATTTTAAAGGATGCGTCCCCTAACTAACTTAGGAATTAACACCTTTAATAAAATACGTAATATCTAACAGGGCCTAGAAGCAAAGCACTGTAAACATTGTAAAAAAGAGGGCATATTTTAAATAGTTATTAATGGAAAAGCAATCATATATGATGATTCTTTGCTATTTGTCGGCAGTTTATTAGTGTTTCTCTCCAGAAGCCCGGAAATATAAACTCTCTCAGGTCACGGCTGTATCATACAGAGCATAAATACAGAGCTTGCCGGAATATTGTCAACAGGTTTATACATGTTAATGTATTTTTTATCAACACGCCCAAGGCGATAGCTTCTATATAAATTTTTTTTTATTTTTGTAATCTTTTGATTTAAAACATTATTTTATATTTTTTCACAGCATTAAATTAACTCCATTTTTTTGTGGATAACCTATGGTAAATATTTCATCACAGGAGTAGAATTCCCCATCTGTTGCATTGGGTATCCTAAAATTATCACAGAATAGTTGATTTTATATTAAATTATAGTAGGTATATAAAACAGAATTGAAGTGACTATTATTTACGCTAACTCCCTATAAAATAAAGTATTAACCTTCGTTTCCGCTGATGTTAACAAAAAGAAGTTAAGGCAATAAGAAAACAAACCAACAATATTATATATGGGAGAAGTATTTTTGACTGCAGCCATTTGGGATCAATGTACTCACTCGCTTAAGCAAGAATTATCTGCTCAGCAATTTAATACCTGGATAAGACCACTCAAGCCAGTAACAGACAATGATACTAACGATTTTTGTTTGTTGGCGCCCAATAGATTCGTATTAGATTGGGTTAATGACAAATTTATTCAGAGAATCAATGAGCTGGTCTCACACTTTTTTAATGACGCTGCATTGTTGCCACCATCTTCGGTTACCCTAAAGGTTGCTAGTAGACCCTTGTCTGCCTTTCAGCAGTCGCAGGGCAGCGACCCAAAAAATAATATCCCAAATAAAATGTCAGAAACTGACCAGATATCGCCAATTCTTAGCATGCGATCAAATCATAACGTTCAGCCTGAACGATCGGTTGCTGCTAGCCTAAAGCCACCAGTCGTCCTCACTATGGCAAATCGCCAACAAACCCTTGCTGAAGCCGATGTAGAGGGTGGCTTGAACCATCGTACAGGACTTAATAAAGCCTCCACCTTTGACAGTTTTGTTGAAGGGAAATCAAATCAAATGGGTTTAGCCGCAGCTCAACAAGTTGTTGATAATCCTGGAGGCTCTTACAACCCCTTGTTTATTTATGGGGGGGTTGGTTTGGGTAAAACACATTTAATGCATGCGGTCGGTAATGGCATGTTGGCCCGTAACCCTAATGCTAAGATTGTCTATTTACACTCTGAGCGTTTTGTTGCGGATATGGTTAAAGCTTTACAGTTAAATGCTATTAATGATTTTAAGCGCTACTATCGCTCAGTCGATGCATTATTAATTGATGACATTCAATTCTTCGCAGGTAAAGAGCGCTCCCAGGAAGAGTTTTTTCACACCTTTAATGCACTCCTTGAGGGTAATCAACAAATTATTTTAACTTGTGATCGTTATCCCAAAGTTATCTCCAATCTAGAGGAGCGTTTAAAGTCTCGCTTTGGCTGGGGTTTAACTGTAGAGGTTGAGCCGCCAGAGTTAGAGACGCGAGTGGCTATTTTGATGAAGCGAGCTGAAGAGGTGAAGGTGGACTTGCCCCACGACGCCGCTTTTTTTATTGCTCAGCGTGTTCGTTCTAATGTTCGTGAATTAGAGGGAGCATTAAAGCGAGTGGTTGCCAATGCCTCTTTCACCCAGCGGCCTATTTCAGTCGAGTTGGTTAGAGAGGCACTTAAAGATTTGTTGGCCTTGCAAGACAAACAAGTCAGCATTAGTAATATTCAGCGAGTTGTTGGCGAGTATTACAAAATGAAGGTAGCGGAGTTTACTTCCAAGCGTCGAAGTCGTTC
>JBLHWO010000189.1:0-7293 GCA_047629215.1 Cellvibrionaceae bacterium
TTAAGGTCTTTAGCTAGCTCTTCGGCTAGCGCTTGAAGCTTTTTCTGATTCATTGTTCTGCTCATTATAATTACCTAGTGGGTAGATTAAGGATAATGAGCAGTTACACAAATTTATTTACACCCTCGATTAAAAAGTCAACGATTAATTAACGAAAAAAGCGGCTCGCTTGTAATTGATTTAACGTTCTAGTGATCGCTCGCTCTACAGCTGCTTGCACACCGATCCCTAGACGCTCTGGTAAAGTCTTCTTGGTGGTATAGCTAACTTCAAAGATAGCATTATCTTTAGCCAACGAGGTAATATAATCATCACTGGTTGTTAGCTCGTCAATCAATTGCATGTCTTTTGCCTTAATACCAAACCAAATTTCACCCGTTGCAACAGTCTCAATGTCTACAACAGGACGTTGTTGTTTTACATACTCTTTAAAGAGGTCGTGGGTTAACTCTAAGTCCTCAACAAACTTTTCACGACCCTTCTCTGTGTTTTCGCCGAATAGGGTTAAGGTCCTCTTATACTCCCCTGCTGTTAATAGCTCATAATCGATATCATTCTTCTTTAATATCTTATGAAAGTTAGGTAATTGAGCAACGACACCTATTGATCCTATTATCGCAAAAGGAGCCGCGCAAATTTTGTTGCCGACACAAGCCATCATATAGCCACCGCTAGCAGCCACCTTATCGACACAAATGGTGAGGGGGATTTTTCGCTGGCGTAAACGATCTAGCTGGCTAGACGCTAAGCCATAACTATGAACCATACCGCCTGCACTTTCTAATCTAACGACAACCTCGTCATTTGGGCTTGCAGTAAACAAAATCGCACTGACCACTTCTCTTAACTGGTCGACAGCAGAGGCTTTTATATCGCCGTCAAAATCAACTAAAAAAATACGCCGCTCTTCGGTCTTATCGGATGCATTTAAATTTGAATTCTTATCTAGCTTCTTTTGACTTTTCTTTTCTTTTAGTTTTGCTTTTACTTCTTTCTTGTAGCGATCTTCATCATAAATAGCGCGCTTTAACGCATCTTCCATTTCATCATAACGATCATTAACTTTTTCTACCGTGATGGTACCCACTTCCACGCCTTTTTGGCGGCTACCGGCACTGACAAGAATACCGACAATAACGCCAATGGCGGCAACAAAGGTAATAACTTTTAATAAAAACAAACCGTATTCGTATAAAAATTCCACAAGGAAAACTCTCTGCTAAAGGGATTAATAAAAATTGAAACTAGAATAATTAGAGATTAAAACGTCGTCTTAGCGCCATTGTTCAACGGCAGTCTGAGCGGGCTCATTCAAGGGCCGAGCTAATAGACCGGAATTACTAACTGAAACCTGATACTGCCCACCATCAACCATAGGAAGAAAAGCTGAGTTACCATAACGTGCATTGGCTAAAGAGTCGCTATTGATCGATTTAAGCCAAGTCCATACGTCAACACCCGCTGGGGCTTCAGACAAGGCAAATACACTGCGCGCTTTTGTTCTCTCATCATCCAGCATGAGATAACGGCCACTAATACGATCTAGGCGGTAACCCGCTTTCATTCCCAAACGGCTCAATATTCCATTCCACTTGATTATCCGGCTATCTAACTGCCATTGGTCGCCCAATAGAGTAAAATATTGCTGCTTACCATTGTTGTCGACAAAGGTCACTGCATACTCTTGGGAATCTATGGCAGTAAAACTAATAGTGGCTATATTTTGTTCTGAATCAAGCTGACGATAACTGTAAATATCAAAGGCCATTAGAGCCAGTATGGTGACGCCTAACAAAAGTGCTAAACCAAACATGCCTCTTAACCAACCTAAAATCCAGCTATGCTTAAATAGAATTTTTGATGCAAAATAAGCTAAAACAGCGGCTAAAAGAACAAACATCATCGCTAAAAAAAAATAAACCATACCTTACCCTTATTTTATTAGTGGGATGTTATCATTCAAATTAGTAACCAAACGCTTTTGCGTCTATTAATATGCGGCGTAGATTACCTTGCTGTATTCTGAATAACAAGCCGTTATCCGAAGTTTACAAGGCTTCGTTAATTTTAAGATGCTTTATCTGATCACGGATAGCGCCTGCTTTTTCAAACTCTAGATCTTTAGCCGCTTGGTACATTTTTTCTTCTAGTAATTTAATCTGTTCCCATATCGGTTTTTTCTTAGCCTCGCTATCTAAAACATAGCCTGCCACATCCTCGGAGACTTTACGGCGCTTACTTTTACCAACGATAATAGCGCCTTCCATAATATCTGAAACTTTTTTATTGATGCCTTTAGGTACAATATTATGCTCTTTATTGTGAGCAATTTGCTTGTCACGGCGGCGATCTGTTTCATCCATAGCGCGCTGCATAGAACCTGTGATTTTATCCGCATACAAGATTGCTTTACCATTTAAATGCCGAGCCGCACGCCCAATCGTTTGTATTAACGATGTTTCTGAACGTAAGAAGCCTTCTTTATCGGCATCTAAAATAGTCACAAGAGAAACCTCCGGCATATCGAGCCCTTCTCTTAACAAGTTAATTCCAACCAAAACATCAAACTCCCCTAACCGCAGGTCACGAATAATTTCAACCCGTTCAACGGTTGCAATATCAGAGTGCATATAGCGGACACGAATGCCGTGTTCTTGAAAATAGTCGGTCAAATCTTCTGCCATTCGCTTGGTTAATACGGTAACCAATATCCGCTCATTGACAGCAACACGTAAGCGTATCTCCGACATACAGTCATCCACTTGAGTGCTCGCAGGTCGAACTTCAATCATAGGGTCAACTAAACCCGTGGGACGAACCACTTGCTCAACTGTTTGACCCGAATGTGTTGCTTCATAATCACGCGGTGTTGCCGAAACAAAAATCATTTGCGGTGCTAAGTTTTCCCACTCGTCAAAACGCATGGGTCTATTATCTAATGCTGAAGGTAGGCGAAAACCATACTCAACGAGAGTTTCTTTGCGCGAGCGATCACCTCGATACATCCCGCCAATTTGCGGAACCGTAACATGGGATTCATCTAACACTAATAGTGCGTCGCGGGGAAGATAATCAAATAAGGTCGGTGGCGGCTCGCCAGAGTTACGTCCGGATAGATAGCGAGAATAGTTTTCGATGCCATTGCAATACCCTAATTCTTGCATCATCTCAAGATCATATTTAACACGCTGCTCTAAGCGCTGAACTTCAACCAATTTATTATTATCGCGTAACTGTGCTAAGCGCTCTTTAAGCTCTTCTTTTATATTACCAAGAGCATCGACAATACGATTACGCGGCGTAACATAATGCGATTTTGGGTATACCGTAAAGCGCGCTAATTTTTGTAGACTCTCGCCGGTTAAAGGGTCGAATAATGTGAGTTGATCGACTTCATCATCAAATAATTCGATACGCAGCGCTTCCATATCAGAATCAGCTGGATAGACATCAATCACATCACCCCTTACACGGTAAGTCGCTCGCTGAAATACGGCATCGTTACGTGTGTATTGTAACTCTGCTAAACGCCTAACAATATCGCGTTGATTAATGGTATCGCCACGGTTTAAATGCAACACCATTTTTAGATACGCATCGGGATCACCCAAACCATAAATCGCTGAAACGGTAGCAACGACGATGGCATCTTTACGCTCGATTAACGCTTTGGTCGCCGATAGCCGCATTTGTTCTATATGCTCATTTACCGAGGCATCTTTCTCAATGAAGGTATCGGATGACGGCACATACGCTTCTGGTTGATAATAATCGTAGTAAGAAACAAAATACTCAACGGCATTGTTAGGAAAAAATTCTTTAAATTCACCGTAAAGCTGTGCAGCCAAGGTTTTATTATGGGCCATCACCATTGTAGGGCGATTAATTTGTTCAATGACATTCGCAATAGTAAAGGTTTTACCTGAGCCGGTTACCCCTAGTAGGGTCTGATGCGCTAAGCCATTATTGATACCTTCAACTAGCTTTTTAATCGCTTCTGGCTGATCACCGGCAGGCTCAAAATCGCTAACCACTTCGAATTTTTTACTCATAATTTTTTTTACATCGTGGTGGATTGTATCCACCTTTTACATTTTAAAGAGACTTCATCATCCAGCAGTGGTGAATCTTATGTCTCTTATTGGCGTATTGTTGAAAATCAAGGTCTAGTGTTTTGAGTGTGATATCCGTTGCGTGATAATCTATTTCAACCGATGGGTCTAACTTAAAACTACGTAAATTATTTGAAAATACTAACACCCCTTTTGGGTTTAACAGTTCCATACAGCGACGAATTAAGTCAACATGGTCGCGCTGAACATCTAATACGCTCTCCATACGCTTGGAGTTAGAAAAACTGGGCGGGTCTAAAAAGATTACATCAAAGCCTTGCCGACACTGGTCCAACCACACTAAGCAATCTTGTTGTACGAGTTCGTGGCGTTTTAGATTAATATTATTCGTTTCAAAATTTTGTTTGGCCCAATCGATATAGGTACGAGACATATCAACACTCACACTATTCGTTGCACCCGCGAGCGCGGCTTGCACCGTTGCCGTTGCGGTATAACAGAACAAATTTAAAAATTGTTTGCCAGCAGCCAATTCGCCCAGTAATTTTCTTACCGGGCGATGATCTAAAAATAAGCCGGTATCTAAATACGACCATAAATCAACCAAAAATGTAGCGGGCCCCTCAGTGACACTGAGTGCAGCTCGATGTTCATTTTCTTGCTGAAGTTTTTCGTATTGCTGCTTGCCTTTATTTTGCTTACGCTGCTTGGTAAACAAACGGCTATTATCGACATCTAATGCGACATTAACGGCATCTAGGCAATCTTCAAATCGTTGCTTCGCTTTATCTTCATCAATCGTTTTGGGCGCCGCATACTCCTGTACATGCACTGATTCACCGTAGATATCTACCGCCACCGCATATTCAGGTAAATCGGCATCGTAGACTCGGTAACATTCAATCGATTCTTTTGTTAACCATTTGCGCAATTGCTTTTGATTTTTACGAATCCGGTTACACACCATCTTCGCGCCTTCCGATAAATCGTCGAAGCTAAGCTTTCTTCTGCTATGAGCGTTACCTTCACCTATACTGGATGGAGAGTTTCCTGTTGTATCTAAAGCGTTTGTATCTGTCTCTAAAGTGTCGGCAATAAACGTTTCTTTAAAAAAGTGCTCGGGTTGAATAGTAAAATTTAAAAGTTCTGCCGCTAAGGTACCATTCCAAAATTTATATTTTTTCTGCGCACGTAAACCAATATGTTGTGCTAGTTTGACATTCGAGGTGATAACAGACGCTTGCCAGCCAATAAACTCAGCACGTAAGGCCTTACCCAAAGACTGGTACACCGGTTCAAGCTGTTTCTCTTCACCTAAGCGTTCACCATAGGGCGGGTTACAAATAAGTAAACCCGTATTCATAGGCTTGTGGGTAGGCTTAGAGAATTCCTCTATCGATTTAACGCCAACACGAATCCACTCATCAAAACCGGCACGCTCAATATTTTCTTCGGCAGCGCGTAACACTTTCCAATCTTGATCATAACCTCTGCACTCAAAGCCTTGTTCACGCAGCCGATTAAGCCCAGCTTCTTTGCGCTCATTAGCCTCAGCTAATAAAGTATTCCAAGTTTTTTCATCGAATGGTAACCAGCGGTCAAACCCCCAGTTATATTGCCGCCGCATTAATCCCGGAGCAATATCTGCGGCCATCATTAAACCTTCTATCAATAAGGTAGCGGAGCCACACATAGGGTCGATAAGGTAAGCGCCCTCTTCTGCTTGTAATGCAGGCCAGCCAGCGCGGAGCAGCAGCGCACAGGCGAGATTTTCTTTAATTGGGGCCTCGCCCTGCTTTAGGCGATAACCACGGCGATGCAAACTTTGGCCGGACAAATCTAAACTGATATTGACCTTACTTTTACCTTGGCTTCGAGACAGCCTGACATTAATAATCAAATCGGGATTTTGCTTACTCACCGATGGTCGCTTACCTTCGCGCTCCTGAAAGCGATCTACAATGGCATCTTTTACTCTAACGGCCCCGAATTGAGTATTACGAATATTGTCATCTGTTCCTACAAAATCAACTTTAAACGTACCGTCTAGCGCTAAATGCGTTTCCCACTCAATATCGCGTATTACGTCATAAAGTGCTTTTTCATCGGCCACATTATTACTACTTAAGGGCAATAAGATTTTATTCGCAAGGCGTGACCATAAGCAGGCGCGGTATAACATGTCGCGCTCACCGCTGAAATAAACCCCGGCAACGGTTTCTCTAACATCACTTGCACCAAGGCTCAGTAATTCTTGTAACAGAAGGTTTTCTAAACTTTTAGGGCAAGCGGCAAAATAATGAGTTGTCATTAGGTACTTTTTTCGGTTACTTAAAATGAGTTTCAGATCATACAGGATGGAGTAAGAGCCATTAGCGTAATTATAGAGCCATTAGAATAATTCTATAGCCATTAACGGGATTCCATAATAGCTATACGCGCGTCTTTAACTAACTCAGGGCCACGATAGATAAAGCCCGTATAGAGCTGAACAAGATCGGCACCGGCTTTAATTTTTGCAACTGCATCACTGCCTTGCATCACGCCACCGACACCAATAATGGGTAAGTTACCCAAGTGACTGCGTAGCTGCGCAATCACCTCGGTAGAAGCCTGAGTTAAAGGCGCTCCACTCAAGCCACCTGCCTCGTTAGCAAAGGGGCTATCGGCAACAGCCTTTCGGTCTAATGTGGTATTAGTTGCTATCACACCGTCTATTTCATGGGCTAGAAAGCTCTGACTAACAAACTTTATCTCATCTTCGCTCATATCCGGCGCAATTTTGACTACAACGGGCTTATAGCGCCCATGCTCTGTCGCTAAGAGCTGCTGAGTCTCTTTGATGCCACTCAATAAACTCTTTAAGCTATCGCCAAATTGAAGTTTGCGTAAACCAGGGGTATTTGGCGAAGAAATATTCACCGTAATATAGTCAGCATAAGGATAAACGGCTGTCATAGCGATTTGATAATCACTTAACGCCTCCTCTTCCGGTGTGGCTTTGTTTTTGCCTATATTAATACCCAATACACCGTTGTAAACACGGCGCTTCACCCGTTCGACTAAATAATCGACGCCTTTGTTATTAAAGCCCATACGATTAATCACTGCCTCGTGCTCCGCTAAGCGGAACATCCGGGGCTTATCGTTACCCGGCTGTGGTTCAGGGGTAATCGTTCCGATTTCGACAAAGCCAAAACCAAACCGACCTAAAGCATTG
>JBLHWO010000190.1:0-7253 GCA_047629215.1 Cellvibrionaceae bacterium
TTGCCCAGATACATCTTGGGCATTTTGCGCGGTGGTCGATATTATTATACTTGGGCGCCTTGATATTATTAGTGTTGGTATTATTTTGTGGGGTTGGCGCAAAAGGGGCTCAGCGCTGGTTAAGTTTGGGCGGTTTTCGTTTTCAGCCCTCTGAAATGATGAAACTGGCAATGCCTATTGCTATCGCCGCTTATTTGTCTAATAAAAGCTTGCCCCCGCGCTTTAAGCATGTCGCTTGGTCCCTGCTATTTGTAGCAATACCGACAGTGTTAATTGTGCGGCAGCCTGATCTAGGGACTTCTATTTTAGTGGCTGCATCGGGTATCATAGTATTATTTTATGCTGGTTTGCCTTGGCGTTATATTGCAGCAGCATTCGCACTATTGGTCGCCAGTATTTGGCCTATGTGGCATTATGTTCTCCATGATTATCAGCGTAGTCGTGTTTTAACTTTATTTAATCCAGAAGCGGATAAGTTAGGTGCGGGTTGGAATATTATTCAGTCAAAAACAGCTATAGGTTCTGGTGGTTTTGATGGCAAGGGCTGGCTTAATGGTACCCAATCTCATTTAGATTTTTTACCGGAGAGTCACACTGATTTTATTATTGCCGTATTAGCAGAAGAGTTTGGTTTTGTTGGTGTTTTTTGTTTGTTGATGCTTTATTTGTTAATTGTTTTTCGTGGTTTGTTTATAGCGTTAAATGCTCAAGATGGTTTTCAGCGCTTACTTGCTGGTAGTATTACCTTGACGTTTTTTATCTATGTCTTTGTTAATGTTGGTATGGTGTCTGGGCTGCTGCCGGTGGTTGGTGTGCCTTTGCCCTTGGTGAGCTTGGGGGGGACTTCATTGGTTACATTGATGTTGGGTTTTGGTTTGTTAATGGGCATTAGTGCTGAGCCTCAGCGCATTTATAGTAATAGGTAGTTAACACTATGCATAATTAAGAAGTGGATATGGCATGAAAAATTCATATCAAAAATTCAAATGAAAAGAATAAAGGGGCTCTCGATTATTATGTTTACAAAAACGTTAGCAGGAATGCTGGTATTATTTTTTTCTTCTCAGTTATCAGCGCAGACAGAAACTGTCTTAAACTATAACGATAATAAATTAGCAAATGCGTTCGTTCAGGAAATGGTTGAAAAGCATAACTTCAGCCAAGAAGATCTCAAACCTTTATTTTTTAGTGCGATTAAAAAGCAAAGTGTTCTTGATGCTATTTCTCGTCCTGCCGAAAAACGTTTAACGTGGAAAGAATATCGAAAAATATTTTTAACCAATGCACGCATTAATAATGGTGTGACATTTTGGGAAGAGAATAAAACGACCTTAGATAAAGCAGAGGACGAGTTTGGTGTTCCTTCAGAAGTTATAGTTGCTATTATCGGGGTGGAAACGCTTTATGGTAAGCGCAAAGGAACGTTTCGTGTGATTGATGCATTAAGCACCCTAGCATTTGACTATCCGCCTCGGAGTAAGTTTTTTCGGCGTGAGTTAGTGGAGTTTTTATTGTTGGCTCGCGAGCAAAAACAAAACCCTCTAAGCCTAACGGGTTCTTATGCCGGCGCAATGGGTTATGGACAGTTTATCCCGTCTAGTTATAGAGCCTATGCTATCGATTATGATGAAGACGGTTTTGCTGACATTTGGAATAATACCAAAGATGCAATTGGTAGTGTTGCCAATTATTTTAAGCGCCATGGTTGGAAAACAGGAGAGTTGGTGGCTCTTAGAAGTCGTGTTCAAACAAGCTACGATGAAGGCATCGTTAATAAATCGTTAAAGCCATCAATGAATGTTGGTGACTTAGAAGTAAAAGGTTTTAAATCTGTGAAACCATTCAAGGCTGTTAATGCACCCGCTTCTGCAATTCGTTTAGAGGGTGAATGGGGTGCTGAGTATTGGTTGGGGCTGCATAATTTTTACGTCATTACTCGATATAACCACAGCCGTTTGTATGCAATGGCTGTTTGGCAGCTTAGCCAAGAAATTTTAGAGGCTAAAGAATCTACTTAGATTTTTTTAACGAATGTTATATCTGGTCTAAATTAGTGGAGCGGTGAAGTGGGTGGGGGGATAATGCTGGAAAATGATGTTTTGCGACGGATTGTTGTGTTGTTTTATTTGTTTGTTGGTGCTCTGCTCATAGCCTCTTGTTCATCTATAAGTGAGCCGCGTGATGGAGCTCCTGCTCGAGCAGTTGATGTGTCTGGTATTCCTGACGCGCAACCGGCGCCAGTGGTCAGAACTCGAGCGGGTAACGTTAAACGTTATACCGTTTTGGGTAAGGCCTACGACACTATGGCAGATAGCCAAGGATATGGGGAAAGGGGTATCGCATCATGGTACGGCACTAAATTTCACGGTAGACGCACTGCTAATGGCGAAGTCTACGATATGTACGCTATGACTGCGGCCCACAAAACCTTACCTATTCCAAGTTATGTGAGGGTGACTCACGTGGGTAATGGCCGTTCAATTGTTGTGAAAATCAATGATAGAGGCCCATTTGTAGGCAATCGTATTATTGACTTGAGTTATGTTGCGGCCCGCAAGCTAGGTGTTGACGCAACGGGGACAGCTTTAGTGGATGTGGTCGATGTTACTCCCGTAAGCTCTTCGTCTAGCGGCGCTCAGGGCCCCGTTTATTCGGCAGTGTCTACTGACAAAAACAAGGCCAGCTGGTATGTACAGTTGGGAGCCTTTAGCCTGCAGCAAAAAGCGGTCTCATTAAAAACTCGTGTCTCTGGCGTGATTCCTGAATTGGTAGGTATTATTCAAGGAGAGGATGGGCTACATCGGGTTGTTGTTGGTCCCATTGGCAATCAGCAAAGGATTCTTGCTTTACAGCGTTCTCTTAAGCAGAAAGGGTTAGATGCCGGATATGTTACTCGCAAAATAGTGAACTAATCCCCATGTTACTTATCTTTTCCAGCCAGTTCGCAGTTCACAAGTAAATTTATGATAAACTGTCGCGCTAGTTAAATCGCTATAAATAGCGATTTTTATTCTATGTGGTCCATATGGCGTTGTCTATGGTTACCCTGTCTAAGATTAACAATTTTGTCTACTAACTTACTATTACCTATGCGCTTAGCCTCTATTTTAATTGTTCTTACTTTGTTTCCCTTTATTGCTATTGCTCAAGTAAAGCCGAGTCCGGTTAGGCAGGTTATTATTCCTGCTCCTCCTCAGCTAGCAGCGACTGCCTATTTACTTATTGATGCTAACTCAGGTGCTGTTCTCGCTGAGAAGAATTCAAGTGAGCCTCTTCCTCCTGCTAGCATCACTAAACTCATGACTAGCTACATTGTGTCATCTGAGATTGATCGTGGCGCCATCAAACATTCTGACCTTGTTCCTATCAGCGTAACGGCTTGGAAAAAGGGCGGATCTAAAATGTTTATACGTGAGGGTACTCAAGTCGCTGTGATTGATTTAATGCGAGGCATGATCATTCAATCAGGCAATGATGCGACCATTGCGCTAGCAGAGTACATCGCGGGTAGCGAAGGTGCTTTCGTTGATGTGATGAACCAGCAGGCAGCACTTTTAGGTTTAACAAATACCCAGTTTAAAAATGCGACTGGTTGGCCGGAAGAAGGGCATTACGCTACCCCCAGAGATATCGCGACGCTAACAAAAGCATTAATTACGGAGTTTCCGGAGAGCTATAAAATCTACTCTGAACAATATTTTAGCTATAACGGTATTAATCAGCCTAATCGTAACAAATTATTATTTCGTGATAAAAGCATCGATGGCGTTAAAACAGGTCATACGGAAGAGGCGGGTTATTGTTTAGTCGCCTCATCTGAGAAGGATGGTATGCGTTTGATCGCTGTCGTTATGGGAACATCATCAGATAATGCTCGTGCCACCGAATCGCAAAAACTACTCGCATACGGATTTCGCTATTACTATACCCATAAATTGTACGAGAAGAATGCGTCCATTAGTCAAGTGCGAGTGTGGAAAGGTAAGTCTGACACTATTGCCTTAGGGGTAGGTAAAGATATTTTCCTCACCATTCCTCGCGGAACTGAAAACGACTTAGTGGCTAAAGCTAACGTAGACCAAATAATCGAGGCCCCTATTGTGGCGGGACAAGAATTAGGCAATGTTGTGGTTACGCTTGACGGTAAAGAATTATTAGACACTCCCATAGTTGCTTTAAGCCCAGTGGAAAAAGCCGGCATCTTTAGTCGTATCATCGATGCTATATCCCTGTTTTTTCACCGCTTATTTAACTAGCGTTTACGTATGATTGAACAACAACCACCTAAAATCGAATTTCCTTGTGAAGACTACTTAATAAAAATATTAGGTGAAGCGCATGAGGAGATGATGGATTTTGTTATAGAAACAACTGAGCAATTCGCTCCCGGCTTTGACCGTAGTAAAACCTATATAAAGAATAGTGGTAAAGGCCGTTTTCAGTCTGTTACCGTATTTATTACCGCAACGGGTGTTGAGCAGCTTCAGTCTTATCACGAAACCTTGATTGCTCACCCTAAGGTCAAAATGGTTATTTGATGCTGATCCTAAAACCCGCATTTGAATCACGAAAACTTCCGCTCCTACTTACACCCCTTACCTGCAATCCCTGTAGGCAAAGTCTTCACAAGCTTTTGGCATCCCTTTTTCGCACCAACTGCGATTTTTAGGATGATGGATCATCTCTACGTAAGGCAGTTAGGTTTGCAGCCCTATGAGCAAACATGGCAGTCTATGTCGGAGTTTACTAATACACGCGATGACAACAGTCCTGATGAGCTATGGCTAGTTCAACACCCGCCTGTTTTTACCCAAGGGCAAGCAGGTAAACCGGAGCATATATTGAATGCTGGCAAAATTCCGGTTGTTCAGTCTGATCGTGGCGGTCAGGTGACGTACCACGGGCCAGGGCAACTAGTACTTTATCCCCTGATTAATTTACGCCGACGTCAACTCGGCGTAAGGGATATGGTGAGGTTATTAGAAAAGGTCGCTGTTGAATTTCTTCAGGACTATAATGTAAGTGCTTATCCAAAACCTGATGCCCCGGGTGTCTATGTAAAAGATGATAGTGTTAGGGCTTGCGAGGGTGTTGAGAGAGGTGAGGGTGGCGAGAGTAAGATTGCTTCCCTTGGGTTACGCGTCAGAAGAGGGTGTTGTTTTCACGGGATGAGCATTAATATCGATATGGATCTATCACCTTTTACTTTAATTAACCCTTGTGGCTATGAAGGCATGAAGGTAACTCAATTAAGTGATCTGTCCACGAGTCGTGATGTTGATTACATGGAAATAGAGCAATCTATTATTAGTTTGATAGCGAAGAGCTTAAGCATTCCTGAAGGCAAGGTTATCAATCAATCAATAAACACTACAGTAGACGGCTCTCTAATTCAGAGGCTCCCTAAATACCATTAGATAATTTTGACGTGAAGTAATAAGCAATGAAAAATCTACCTACAGCTCCCGTTCGCCGCACCACACGCCACCAACAAGGTGAGAAATTACGTGATGCTGATAAGGTTGAGCGTATCCCAGTAAAAGTCATAGCGACCGATGAGCTTCTGCGTAAGCCAGAGTGGATTCGTGTACGTTTATCTGCATCACCGGATGTGGAGCGCATTAAAAAAATATTGCGTAAAAATAATCTATCCAGCGTCTGTGAAGAAGCTTCTTGTCCGAACTTGAGTGAGTGTTTCTCCGGTGGCACAGCCACCTTTATGATCATGGGTGATATCTGCACGCGTCGTTGCCCTTTCTGTGATGTGGGCCACGGTAAACCGAATGCCTTAGATGAAAAAGAGGCTAAGCAGTTAGCGGAAGCGATTGCAGAAATGCGCTTGAAATACGTTGTTATTACCTCGGTTGATCGCGATGATCTTCGTGATGGGGGTGCTCAACATTTTGCAGATTGTATTCGCGAAGCGCGTTTCTATTCGCCCAGTCTAGAGGTAGAGATCTTAACGCCAGATTTTCGTGGCCGTATGGATATCGCCTTGGACATTTTATCCGCTGAAGCGCCGGATGTCTTTAATCACAATCTTGAAACAGTCCCTCGTTTGTATCGCGAAGCCAGACCCGGGGCCAATTATCAATGGTCTTTAGATTTATTAAAACAGTACAAAGCGCGTCGCCCTGATGTATTAACAAAGTCTGGTTTAATGGTTGGCTTGGGTGAGACCAAAGAAGAAATCTTTGAAGTGTTGCGGGATATGCGTGAGCACGATATAGATATGCTCACTATTGGTCAATACCTACAGCCATCTAAAGATCATTTGGCCGTTCAGCGCTATGTAACGCCTGCAGAGTTTGATGATTATAAACAGCTTGCCGATGAGATTGGTTTTAAGCGGGCGGCTTGTGGGCCGTTGGTACGCTCATCTTATCATGCTGATCAGCAGGCGCATGGCGGTGAGGTTAAATAAGTTCTGATTCGTTTTTCTTGGGCATTGCATGGGTATACTGTTATTGTCAGTTCTTAAATGTAATCCCGCTTCGCCATTAAGAAAATAAAATCCGAGTGCATGTCTTCAGTATTCGATATAATTATCGGGTTTAAATCGTGGAGTGCAAATGACTAAAAAAATCAAATCGTTCAGTCCTATATTGCGAATAGCTTGAGGGCAGTTTTCCGGGATGATGACAACATCACCTTTATTCACAACAGAGCAGCTCAGTTTTTTGTTGTTTTCACCGCCATCTCCGAGTGTAACTTCTCCCTCGCCCTCTAAAATAAGATAACGCTCGACAGTTTGGCTTAGTTTATGAAGCTGGGTTTCTGTATTGGGTAATACTCTTGCTCGGGCGATTGATACATCCGGGTCTACTTCAGAGTTAGAGTATTCTAAAATATAACAGCCTTCATCAAAGTAATATTCGTTGGCACTATCGTTTTTTAGAATAGTGGGAGCGGTTTTTAGAGCACTAGCTAACGTCATCATTTTCACTTTTAAAATTATGTTAATTGGGCGAAAGCTTTTTCAGCTATATCCAATGTAGCCTGAATATCATCGTCAGAGTGTGCGATAGAGGTGAAGCCAGCTTCGTATGAGGCGGGAGCCAGATAAATACCTGCATTCAGCATTAAATGAAAAAATTGATTGAAGCGCTCTATATTGCAGTCCATGACTTGTTGATAATTAGTGACTCTTTTGATACCACTATTTTCCTTGAGAAAGAAAAAGCCAAACATGGAGCCAACATGATTGGTCGTGAAAGGAATGCCAGCTGCATCCGCACGCTCTTGTAAGCCTT
>JBLHWO010000191.1:0-7242 GCA_047629215.1 Cellvibrionaceae bacterium
TTGCAACGATTGTTCTGCTTGCAACGATTGTATTGATTGTTCCGATGAAGCTATAAAAACATTGTTTCCGTCTTTTCGGCTAAAGGGATTTGGGATACAAAGACACCAGTTGTCACTGCTATTATTTAATCCCAATGCTATATTAGTGGCGGCCGAATTAGCCACTTCATTAGCTGCAGCTGTCATCGTCCTATCTTGTGTAGGTATTGTTTGTCGTGATATTTGTCGAATCTCGTTAAACATGTTGCGGTACCTTAGCTAAGGTAATCTTAAAGTCTGGTTGTGAGCGCTAAAAGAAAGAACCTTCTTCAAGTTGTTGAAAGTTGAGAAGCTGTTAATTTTGAGAAATGGTTAAGGTTGATTATGATCCATCCTGGGGATTGTTCTTGTCCATTCTTTCCGTCATGAGCCGATCTGCCCTATCATATAGAGCTATATATTCTTCAGGATTAAGGGGCTGATTATTAAGGGGGGAGCCTAAAGGGAGCACATCAGTAGGAGAACGGTTTATATGACTATCCATGCTAGGTTCTCGTTGCATTTGCATTTGTGTAGGGATTAGGACTGGCAGTGAGACAGAACGATGGACGGGTCTGTTAGCTGATAAAGAGCTCTCCTGTTGTGCCGGCTTATTGGTGTGCTCTGCTTGAGCCGACAAATTTGTAGGTACATTAGCTTCGTTCTTTTTGGGGAGTAAGAATTTGGGGATGGGGATGCAACCACAGCATGTTTCAGCAGCACGCCCTAATTCAGTTGCAATATTAGTAGCTGCCACGGAAGTTCCATAGGTGGTATTTGTAATGTTGCCTTGAGCTGATATTAAACCTTGTCGCTCCCCTACATTTATGGGACGTTCTCCAACCTTTAAGGCTTGGTGGATTGTATTCATGTCAGGTCCTAGTCACTTAATGTAGTCTTAGGTGTTCTGAGTTGTTAAAAAGTTCCATTTTTTCAGGATGAGGTGCTGGAGATATTTCCTCTTGATGTAACACATCAAGTTACAGCTCAAATACCATAGAGGCTACAAAGGTATGTGCTATTTACGAGAGGCCAGGCTGTTAAAGGGCTAGACCTCTAAATAACTTAGCAGTGGACAGATCAAGCATACGAAAATAATGGAACTTATATAAAAAAGTGACACCTAAACGAATGTTTAGTAATGAAAATGGGCTTGTCGCAAATACTGTTCATGCTACACACTTGGGGTTTAAAGCGTCTTAGACGGCAGAAATTTCTTCAAAGTCCGTCACCTTTAAAAGGAATGATCCCGCAGAGTGACTGCAGGTCTTTGGCTTATTTCCTCATCAATCGAATTGTTGAGGGCGGCTCTCTGAAAACCAATAAATCATAAAGCCTGAAGGGGCCAATAGTCATCCATATAGTAGAAGAAATGAAACTCAATTTTGACAAAGCCCCTTTGTTAATATCCACTTTAAGAGTAGCAAGCAATGCTTATAAAGCCCAGTCAATTTATTACGCATCTGTTTAAAGATTACATACCCGATGGCCCCGGAAAAAATCAGAAGAACATCATGCCGGCAGGGAGAAAGTAGCTATTCAGCAAGCGGATAAAAAAGAAAAATATTTATTTAAAGCCGATGAACAAATAAAAGCTACAATCCTTAAAGGACCGCTCGTAAAAAAATTTCCAAATTTTGACTGGAATATTTTAGATCATGTTGCTTAAGGAAGGGTAAACTCATACTGTAATTCGGTTTTAACTGAATCAAATGAAAAGTCAAGAGAATGCGGGTTTGATGAAGGTTATTTAAGTGCGCTTTATGCTGTATGCATGTCAACTCAAGATGCCAAGGGGCCTATATCATTATCAAAAAAAATAAGCAGCGCTATCAATCATGATGTTGAGCAACGTAAATTAGAGTGCGCAATGCGTCAAACAGTAACTGACGCTTTCCTTCATACCATGCCTAGTACAAAGTCAAACTCAAATCATGAGAAGTTATTTGGTTTTCTTTTAATTGATGAATGTAAAAATCGGCATAAAATTGGAGTCGAAGAAGCAAAGCCTTCAGAAACCGATAAAAAAATAGGTCGCACAGGCTCAAAAAATGAAAGTAAATAACAGACCGAGAAAGTTACTCGGTTATAAAACACCTAATGAAGTTTACGATGCTATGCGTTTAGCGGCATAATAACGGAGTGTCGCACTGGCGACTGAAATCCGCGTATTATTATTCTAATTATTACTGTATTTAGATACTGTTTTTAAATAGGGATGAATCAAACTGTGATCAGGCTCACTTTTTTGAGTATAAGCTGAACCTGAACTCAACAATTTATGGTCAGTAAGTAAATGTTCCTTATAAATGCCCGGACAATTTAATCAATGGGAACATATCGCAAGGACAGTTACCATACAGAAGCCATAAAGAAAAAAGCCATTAAACGTTTATGTTTTTTGATCAAGCGTTATTTTTCTGTGAAGGTATGACCAAACAATTCAAATAAGGCAGTGTTGGAGCCAGCAGAATACAATGACAGTCATCATATAAGTACTGCAATATTAATGGAACTTAATTGATAACGTAAACACTCAGGCCTTTACATTATTAAAAGGCGCTTGTTCTTCGAATCAGCTTGCGCCAGCTACAAGCCAGAAGGCCCTAGATCGGCAACTGGATGCCAATATCCAGTATAAAGGATGGGGTGTAGGAACGTTTTACTTCCCAATCTGCTCTATTAGGGTTCGCGCCTTAGCAGGGGATGTAGAGTAAGAGGTGGCATTTCGGAGGCCAGCCCTGCTTAAATGAAAACGGTAGCATAGGTGCCATCCACAGAGAATTTTTATGTACACACCAACAAGAGCTGGCAGTCCAACACCTGGGCTAGAAAGAGCGGTTAGTTTTAGTGAGGGTATTTCTGGGGGTAATAAAAATACGATTAGGGGGGGGGGTAAAAAAACGGGTTTTGTGAATGAAAACTTACATGAGCAGATAATCTTAGATAGATACACTACAGATTTGGATCTTGAAACCATTGGGCAGCGCTTTGAGACAGATGTTAATGCATTTTACCTTGACCTAAAACAAAGTAAGCCAGAAGCGCAAAGGCTGATCCGCGTTGGGAGAGACCTACTAAGGCTGAGACCTTGGACCGTTGCAAATTATTCACTCACTGAGAGTGGCTTTACACAATCTTTAGCGAATGCTTTAAATCACCCTACTCAGCAAGGTATTTATACTGACTACCTGCGTCATGCTGAACACCATCGTCAAGCTGAGAACCAGCTTCATGCTGAATACCAGCGTCATTACGCTGCTCATGAGATAAATGAGTTTTTAGATAAGCTAGCTGAGTTTAAGTCGCCTACAGACCAAGGGATGAATATGAAAGCGTACATTAAACAATGTTTACATCAGGGTACCTCATTTGTTGATAGTGATAGTTCCAGTGATAGGAAGCGCACTGCGGCGCCAAAGTCTTCCTCTTTTCAACAAACAGAATTTGATCTTGTTGTTCGCAATAGGTTGAACTTACCTCCGTCCGCCTTCGACGTGGCAAGCCCATCTGAGGCAACGGGCTTAGCGAAGGGCTTAAAACGATCGAAGAGTTTTAGAGGTCTTTCTGCTATGACACAAGAGCCCTCAGCAGATCAGTTGTTAGCTCGAAAGCCTGCCGCAACGGAGCAATCAAACAGGTTGAATTTATCTCCACTCCCCTCCGAAGTAGTAATCCCATTTGAGTCAACGGGATTCGCAATGGGCTTAAAACGATCAACGAGTTTTAGGGGCGATCTTTCTTCTGTGACAGAAGAGCCCTTCGCAACCCCGTTGTTAGCTAGAAAGCCAGCTGCAACGGATCAATCAAATAGGTTGGTCTTATCTTTACCCCCCTCCGAAGTAGTAATCCCATCTGGGTCAACGGGCTTCGCAATGGGCTTAGAACGATCAGTGAGTTTTAAGGAGGATCTTTCTGATGTGACACAAGAGCCCTTAGCAGGCGCGTTGTTAGCTCGAAATCCAGCTGCAACAGAGCAATCAAATGCTGCAACGAATCAATCAAATAATGAGGAGTTAGATAATCTTGTTCGAAGCATGCTAAGCCTATTCGAGGCTCCCGCCCCTGTGCAACCGCATCCACTGATTGAAGGAACCAGGCCTGCTGAGTCAACGGGATTGACAAGAGCTGCGAGGGGTGGAGAAGGTCTTTCTGCTATGGCAGAGGAGACCTCAGCGAACAAGCCAAGGGGTAACTTCTTCACTCGCCTATTTAGGCTAGATTAAGGCAGCATTATATCGAGTTTACGAGAAGGAGAGATTCTGTCGAAAACTCGATTCATAGTAATACATGCCGGGAGAGTATCGCAAAATAGGGGGCTGGGGATATTGTTGACACATCATTAGCCGGTGGTGATTGCAAACGACACCAAAGCTAAATCGTGAATCTAACACAGGCACTTACTCATTAATCAACAAATCCGCCATCCCATCCAACTTCGCCTTACGCGATTTCCAGCCCGGCATATTCCTATCTAACAAGCCATAAAACCGCTTGCTGTGCTTATGCACTTTCAAATGCGCAAGTTCATGCACTAACACATAATCAATATAATCCCCTGGGGCTTTAACTAAGTGCGGGTTAAGTGATGCTAGGCCTTTAGGTGAATGCCGTTATTTTCCATTTGGGCATTACCCCCTTCGTCCATTTAAGTGTATCGATAAGTGCAATTAGGAAACATTGGAATACCTCAAGGCATCGTGCTTTATACCATTGTGCTAGAAGCATGCTAACGTGCTCAGGCGCCTTGTCGTGTGTTGCGATAACAATTTTACCGGCAATCAGTTTGACTGATTCTTTTTGACGTTTCAGCACTTTTAATTGATACCGTCGGTCAAGGTAAAAATGGGTTTCAGCACTCACATATTCGCGCTTTAATACATGGCGTAGCTGTTCTTCGATGGCGTTTACATGCATTACAACCCAGCGTGCGCGTTTGAGTAGGGCTTGTTTTATATTGTTTGCCTGTGCGCAAGGTTAGATATTCTTCCATTCGGTGACAGTGAGGCCAAGCAATTTGGGCAGGTGAGGGCAGAGCTTGAAGCCAATGGCAAATTGATAGGGCCATACAATATGATGATAGCTGGTCACGCCAGAAGCTAGGGGTTAGCGCTAGTAACTAACAACCTCAGAGAATTTAAAAAAGTTGATGGCTTGCGTGTTGAAAATTGGAGAGCTAAAAAATAGTTGGAATGTTTATGGGAATGCTTATGATTAAAAGGATAACTCTGTTAATTACTCTCGTTGTTATATCTGGATGCTCTAACGGTATAAAAACCAGCGAACGGGCAAGCCCTTAAGTTTAGCTACTATGAATGGCACCGTGCGACATTTAAAAGCGTTTATCGAATGGTTATCACAACAAACAGGGTATAAATCTCGTATGACCCATGCGGACGCTCAACACTTTAATTCATCCGAAAAAGATACCCGCACCGCAAAAGCCACGCGCAAAAAACCAGTGGCAACGATAGAGTAAATACAGCATGTACTAACCATGATACCCAATACCACGGCTAGTGAAAAACGCGATAAAGCTTTGATTGCCTTCACTCTGTTAACGGGGGCAAGAGGTAGCGCTATTGCCCCTATGAAGATTGAGCATATCGATATAAAAATGGGCATGGTGTATCAAGATGCTAGTGGCGTGAAGACCAAATACAGTAAATCATTTACTAGGTACTTTTCACCTGTGGGTGATGAGGTTTACCGTATTGTTGCTGAATGGGTCGATTACTTAAAAAGAGCGCGCTTTTTAAGTAATCTGAGAGAGCCACCATGAGTTCGGGTAGTTGTTCAGGCTTGAAGGTGGGTAGGTGTTGCTTTACAGGTGCTTGGAAAGCTTTGCTAATACCTGCTAGAGGGTTGGCCGTTAACGGCATAAACCATAATCTCATTCAAGCGCTGGCAAAGGCGCTTTACCGTTTGTAATGTGATTTGAGTAGTAATATCTCTGAGGGGCTTCGGGTAAGATTCTTAACCCAAGGGGCAAAAAGCTGCTTTATACTTCCTATTCTCTAGAATACTTTCAATAAGTATCCCTAAAAATAATTTAGTTCGAACTAATGCAGAATAGACAACTTTTTTGTTCATCGCTTTAGGGGTCTTTCATAAAAATTTATTTTTTGTTCGGTGATAATCCTACGTTATAGCTGCGTGGCCCCTCAGATGGGATAGTGTTGATCGACAAAAATCTCTGTATGCAATTTTTTAAAGTAAGACTGTAGATGAGGTTTGGTAACCTACCATCTTAGTTAAGGGTAAAGATTATAATTGCTATACAAATCCATCACTAAATGATCATTGGGAGGCATTGGTTTTTCACTAATTATTATCGAACCTTATCGGTTTATAGCTCACCTATTCCTATGGTTAATTAAGTTGATAGTTCAGTTGACAGTGTGATAATAAATATCATCACACTTTATCGATTTATATTTTACCTATATTGAATTTTGGTTTGGTCGGCAGTGTAGCGTAACAGTTATTTTTTAATTTTAGCTAATGAACCCTCTAAAAACGATATTGCTTGCTCGGTTAATGTAGTGGCAATTAAAGCGGAGAGCGGGTATCAATAATAGTACGCTCGACCTTTTAATGAGTATTATTCTTATTTTTCCGAGCGAAGGGTTTTTACAGCACGCTGGTAGGTTGTTTTTCGCGAATAGGAAAATTTTATTATGTTTAAGGATTTATCATTCAATCCCATTAGTATGGCTGCTAGCAGATTCAGCAACCCAAAATATGGCGGAAAACAAGAGATATCGGATTCGGCGCTAACGTCGGCTAAATTACCTCGCACCTTACTCATTTCAGATTTTCAGCTCCACAAGACAAAAGGCAATAAATATAGCTTCCATCAGGCTTTAGTGATGGGGGAGCGAGGTTTTGGTGGGTTGGCTGTAACACCTGAAGCGGTTTGTTCTTTGACGAAGAAGATAGACCTCTATTTAGATCTAGGCAGGCGTGATGATCGTACTGAGGAATATGATGCAAAAGATATTTTGGAGCCTCTTATCCGGCAGGCTAGAGAGCTTCCCGAATTTGATGAGACTGGATCACTAACACCTAATCGAGTGAGCGATATTGGCCGCGACTTACTTCCTATGTTGGCGGCTCAAGTAACAGGGCGTGAAATTTCCATTCTCGAATCAACTAAGGGCGATAGTTATAGCGAAGTGTTGAGGTTTTCTGGTCATAATTCCAGACTGTTTGGGGAAGGTA
>JBLHWO010000192.1:0-7215 GCA_047629215.1 Cellvibrionaceae bacterium
ACTCTTCATCCATACAGAAAAGGAATTTCTTATGACGTCAGCACGCGCCCAACACATATCCCTTGCCGATACGCCTTACTACCACATTATGTCTCGATGTGTACGCCGCTCTTATTTATGCGGCACCGATAAGCTGACAGGGCAATGCGACGAGCACCGCAGACAATGGATCGAAGACCGCATTCGGTTGCTCTCAAGGGTATTCTCCATTGAAATTTGCAGTTATGCGGTAATGAGTAACCACCACCACATGGTCGTGAAAATAGATCTGGCAAGTACCGAAAACTGGAGTTTTGACGAAGTTATTCAGCGTTGGCTTTGTCTTCACAAGGGGCCCTTCCTTATTCAAAAGTATCAAAAAGGTGACCCTATCGAAGTAGCGGAAATGAACGTACTAACGCGCATTGTTGATGACTGGCGCGTGCGTTTGGCAAGCGTTAGCGAATTTATGCACCAATTAAATCAAGTAATCGCCAGACAGGCCAACATTGAAGAGAATTGCACAGGCCGCTTCTGGGGCAGGAATCTGCTCCTGCAATTCCGGCATTTCCCACATCCATGCAGGTCAGGGCCGATTCAAATCCCAGCCATTGCTGACCGAAGAAGCCCTACTCACGGCGATGGCCTACGTTGACTTAAATCCTATTCGTGCAAAAATGGCCAATACCCCCGAACAGTCTCTACACACCAGCATCAAAGAACGCATTAAACCAAGCTTTAGTTTAGCCAGTGCGTTGGTAAACAATCCTGATTGCAACCCACACTATATTCAACGCTTTTCAGTTAAGCCGCTTGCGGCTCTCGAAGGCAATGTGAAATATCACAACCAAAACGGTGTATTATTCAGCCACAAAGATTACCTTACCCTTGTCGATACCACCGGCCGAATCCAGCGCCAAGACAAGCGCGGCTTTATCCCCAAGACATTCCTGCCAATATTACAACGCCTTAATATTGATGCTGACGAATGGATTGAAAACACGCAGAAATTTGAAACGATTTTTTATAAAAAATTCAATTACCCACGTAAAACAGCGTAACGGCTTCCGGAAAAAAACTCGCTTGTTGTAGATTCTCAATAGCAGTGCTCGCTCGCCTAAATTTTGTATTTTAGGTGATCTATCCGCTCTTTTCGGTACTTTCTCTATATTTTTGAAGAATGAAGTGAATGGTTAAAAATTCAGCTTGGTCTTTGCGACAGTTTTTTATTGGTGGGTGTCCTCAGTGTTTTCACCAGTCAACGCCAGATACATGCATCCAATTCACAATATCATCATCGAGTTCAAAGTCTTTTACGGCTTCATGAATCATCTTTGCAAACTCAACTGCTTTAGGGTCGATACCTACCAAGCTTGTTTTCATTCTTAAAATATTCCAATCTACCTTACAGATCTAACATTCATTGTTAATGTATGATTTTCATATCGTGGCTGAAAGCGAAAGCCTATTCTATATAAACACGTCATTAACAAATCGATAGAGAACTTTTCAATTTTCCCGTTTTTCAAATCACTTACTCTCGGCTGAGTAAGCCCAAGGGCTTCAGCAGCCTCTTTTTGTGACCAATTCTTATCGTCAATAATATCTCTGAGGGAGATCATTAAATCACCCCGAGTTTGCAGTTCTGAAGCCTCTTCTGGCGAATCTGATATTGCTTCAAAAATGTTGTCAAATTTAATGGAAGTCATTGTTTTATACCTCTAATACACTACGAGTCACAACATATCAATACTGATATAAACATGCAAGTGTTGATATATTCTTATTTGGCATCTACAAGCATTTGCTTATAACGCTTTTTAGCCGTATCCATTGCTTTGCGGTCCACACCGTTGGTTGTTTTAGTAAAAGAGTGAAGGATATAGACATACTCTGCTAACTTAGCCACATAGATTGTCCTATAAGCTGGCCGGCCATTCTCAATTAATTCCATAGCGCCAATACCTACGCTTTCATTTAAGTATTTGAATTTGGAGAAAGGCGCTTTACCTTCGCATACAGAATGCAGGTCTAATGCAAAACGTTTTTGAATATTGTCGGGCAAAGCTTTAAATTCTTTCAGTGATTGCTTATTAACAAACCTAAACTCTTTTGCCATAATTTATCGTTTCTTTTGTTTTTTGATGCGGTTAAATTAGTTGTGCCACTGAAAACGAATTGAAGTCTTTTGCTCAATTCGCCGTAGGGCGCGAAGGATCGCGCTTTTCAGCGTCTATACCCACGGATGGGTGCTTATTTTAAAACGTCCGGTACTTTCACCCCTTTTAATATGTTTCCAGATGCCTTTTCAATACGGCTCATCCAAGGCTCGATATACACTAGGGTCATATCAGGGCTTTCATGGTTTAAAACGTCCTGTATGGCTTCTAGGTCGCAACCCTTGCGATCTAACCATGTTGCTAGTGTTCTTCGCCCAGTGTGTGAGCTACCGCCCTCAATGCCAGCCCCTTTTATAATGCCTCTCATCATATTTTCTAAAGAGCTACATACGAGCGTTTCTTTGATTATCTCTCTGCCCTTGTCATCCGTTGCAGGATATTTTTTTACATTGTATGCAAACTTTCTCCATTCCTTTTTTTTCGATAAAAATAATGGGCTTTCTGGATTAGGGCCAAGATAATCGTCACTAAATGAACAAAGTATCTTTTCCTTTACCCGCTGCTTGAGCCATAATTCCAAGGCTGATCGTTGCTGTTTTGCAATGATGTAAACGACTCTGGATTTATTCGTTTTAGTGAATTTTGCTGGCAACTTAAGAGCCGGTTTAATTTCACCATTCTTATACAGAATATCTTTTACTCTGAGCTGGCCCACTTCGCCAATTCTCATACCTGAACCAAAAAGCATCATCGTTATAGCGACATTACGTCTACCAAACTGCCCCTGTGATGCTCGCCACAAAATATTGCTTAACTGGCTTGGCTTTTCGACTATCTGAGCTTGGCCGGAACCTACCTTATATAAAGCTTTAATTCTCTTTACTGGCCTTGATCTTAACGACATATTAGCTCTAAAAGTGGGACGTATTCCAATGAAGTATAATGCCATGCTGATTATAGGGGAAAATCTAGTATTTTCGGGGGTTTATTGAAATGTAAAACTAGCACCGCACCACGGGGATGTCTGACCACTGCGTCAAATAATTTGGTGATAAAAAGTCGCGCTTCATTTGCCATTTGCCATTCGCCATCGACCTGTCGTTCCGTTCTAACCGTGGCTCGACCATAACGCTGATTGATTTCGTCTATGACATCATTGAGCGAATTATTGTGTTCAACGCGTGCGTACAAGTGGCCTTGCTCTACCCTCTTCTCTCGTATTTTAGATAAGGACACCCCTGCCTTTGCATACAACAGCGATGGTTTGTAAAGAGCATCAATAAGTCGAACCGCCATCGATGAAAATAATCGAGGATCATCAACAGGAGGATCAAACACCCAATGCGCAACAGGGCTATAATACAGTTACTTTTTATCGTGGCGGCTCGTTTGTATCCACACCGACAACAACCCTGACACGCTATTTTGCTTGCGTAATTTTTCACAGGCGCGTGTAGCATAAATCGAGACTGCGCTCTTTAATTCAGCGATGCCCTCTACTTTTTTACCAAACGATTTTGAACTAACAATTTCTTTCTTATCCGGTGATTCGGTTTCAAACGCAATACAGGGAATACCGTTTAGCTCACTAACGTTACGTGCCAACACCACAGCCCCACGTCTCTTGCTTGTGATTGTGATAACGCCGCAAGCGCTGCTGCGGTTGTCACGTTAATAGCGGCTAATCGCTTTCCAATACCACTTCCTATTCCCCATATGTCTGTAACGGGTACACGATCACACAGCCACTGCCATTTGTGAGGTGAATCAAGCAAACAGACACCGTTCAACGCGGCGTAATGTTTAGACGCTTTGTTGGCAAGCTTGGCCAGTGTTTTTGTTGGTGCGATGCCCACGCCCATGGGTATGCGTTGTTCTCGCCAACCACGAGCGCGTAGATGCAAACCCAATGCTTTTAACGCGGTGATACCGGACACATCGAGAAAAGCCTCATCGATGCTATACACCTCCATTAATGGCGCTTCCTGAGAAAGTATGGCCATAATGCGCTGACTCACCAAACCATACAGCGTGTAATTCGAACTAAACACCGTCGCGTTATTCTGTTGGATTAACGTTTTTTGCTGAAAGTATGGCATGAATTTTTTAACGCCTACGGCCATCGCTTCGCGAGTACAGGCCACCACACAACCGTCATTATTGCTGAGCACTGCAACACGTCGATTGACAATGTCAGGACGAAAAATCAATTCAACGGAGGCATAAAACTTTTCCATATCGTATAGCGCAATCATTGGGGATTGATCGCCCATGTCACAACGCCTTGTAGCATTACGTCCATATCCTCAGTAATCAAAATAGGCTGGAAGTCGGCGTTAGCCGATAAGAGCCTATGATTTTTTTTGTCCAACGTTTTACAGGTCAATTCACCCCCGATGGCCGCAATAACCGTTGCTCCATCCACATAGGGCTTGGAACGATCAACCGCGAGAATCGCCCCATCGAGAATTCCCTTGTCACGCATGGAATCCCCGCAGGCCTTGACAAAATAGGTGCTGCTAGGACTATCGACAAGCAACTCGCTAATCGTCAATATTTAAGGGACAGCTCACCCCGACTATGCCTTAGCGGGGATCGATGTCAAACTGTGCTCATAAAAGCAACTATTAAGACGTATAGACAAGATTTACATTTTAAAAACGGAGCGCGCGCACTAAGCGGTGTACCTGGCTGTACCCACGTATCCGCAAATTAGTTAACATAATAGTCTTCGTCAAACAGGTTATCTACGTCAAGACGCAAGGTAATATCATTCGTCACATCATAGCTTGTAAATAGTCGAGTAGTGGTATAACTCGGCAGCTCAAAATCGGCACCAAAGAAACCATTCCTTTTACCAACATAAAGCACGCCACCACCGAAGTCGAAAGAATTTCCAAACAGCTGTGTTTGTTTAACCAATTGAATATTCAATTGGTTTTCAGGAATATTTAATAGTGGGCTGCCCGCGGGTAAATTGAAACCGAAATTCGCATCAACAAAATCATTTTTAGTTTTAGCATCGACATAAGCATACGACACCCATAGACTTAAACCATCGGCAATTTCACCACTCACATCAATTTCAACGCCTCGACTTTCAGCTTCACCAATAGCCACAGCATCGAAATCCGTGCTGTTATTAACACCAGGAATATTCTCTTGCTTTACTTTAAAAACAGCTATGTTGCCCACAAGGCCGGCATCGTTCAGAATAAATTTAACACCTGCCTCAGTTGACGTAGACTGGTTTGGCTTGAAGCCTTTTCCGGTTACGCCATTACCACCAGAGAGCGGCCTAACGTTTTCACCGTAAGTCGCATATAACGAAGCGGCGTTATTAAGTTTATAAACAAAACCTAGCTGCGGGCTTACCTTTGTTTTCGTTTGTTTGCTGATGGCAGATGAGCGTCGATTATTAAGCTCTTGCTCGTAGTCATCGTAACGCGCCCCTACCCGTACATCTAATTTCTCGGTCACGCTAATGTGATCTTGAATATAGATACCAACAGTCTCTTGCGTTTCTACTCTGTCAATCTGAGAAACTAAATTAAGTGAAGATGCTGGATAATTCCCGTATACGGGATTAAAAATGTTGCTACTCTGATCAGTCGTTCTGTCTCGAAGCGCAACTTGATCATTCTCAAACTCATCCGCATCAATACCCATGATAAGACGATGCGACAATCCAGCTGTATCGAAGCTACCGCTAAGCTCAGTGCGAAATGCTTGGTAATTTGCATCATAATCACGATAACGGCTAAAGCGACCAAAATTGCCGCTTGCATCTGGATCACCAAAACCATTTTCTGATGCAAGGCCTTTAAGCGAAGTATCACGATAGCTGAAACCAACTAATGCACTCCACTCATCATTCAACTCATGTCTGAATCCCAATTGATGACCAAGCACTTCAGTTTCTATTGGACCATAACCGGGCTCACCTAGAAATTGGCCTGCAGGGATCAAACCAAGTTGATCATTAATCGCTACGACACCGCGATCAAAAGGAATTTCTTGCTCGCTATATTCAAGCTCATAATTGAACTCGGTCTGATCATTGACAAACCAAGTAACAGAAGGGTTTATGCCTTGCTTTTTCGTTTCTAAGGTATCCCTAAAACTTTTAGCGTCCTCATGAAAACCGACTATGCGAATAGCAACCGATTCAGACAAAGGCGACGTCCAATCCATGTCAGCACGGTAAGTGTTGAAGCTACCTGCTGAAAGCTTGATTTCCCCCTCCTGCTTAAAGGTAGGGCGTTTAGTCACAAGATTAATGGTTCCACCCGGCTCACCGCGACCATACAACGCTGAGCGAGGGCCTTTTAATACTTCGACAGACTCAATACCAGAAAGGTCACGAGGACCTCCAAAACCACGGCCGGCGTTAAAGCCATTCACCAGAAAATTACTCGGCAGATTCTCGTCACCGACAAACCCTCGTAAAGCAAAGCTATTCCAGAGCCCGCAAAAATTATTTTGTCTCGCTACCGACGCAGACAAATCAAAACCTAGCAACCCCATCAGCCCCGCCAGAATCCTCACTATTCCCACCAAAGATAGACCCTGAGCTATGAGAGCTTGTACCAAAGCCACCAAACTTAGTTAACAGCCAAATTAGCAGAGCACAGAGAAAAATAAATACCCCTAATGGCGCAAACACATTTTGTAATAAGTTGACAGAACCAATCTCGATGTAATACCAAGAACCCCACAAGCCTAAGATTATAACTATCAAAGATTTCATAGGTAAATTCTATATTCGTAAGCAATGAACGATAGGGCTTGGCCATAACACAGAGTGGAACCTTTGCCGGTGAGCTTGCGAACGTGACAAGGCGACAGCCCAGCCTTATCAGCTGTGTGTCAGGTTACGATGATGCTGGATAAAGACTTCGATGCGGCTAGCCTTGGCTTGCCTGTCTTTTCTGCAAGCCATGTGACAGCGGTCAGGTGGGCGATGTGTCAGATTGGATCAAGCATTCCAGTTTTGTCTATCGTGATGAGCATATAAAATTTCTATTTACTCCGTCTGGACTCGATACACGAGGATACAAGGCGTTTTGTGGACCACCCACTCTCGTGTTCCTCCAGCATACCCTTCTCGTCCTTT
>JBLHWO010000193.1:0-7176 GCA_047629215.1 Cellvibrionaceae bacterium
TAAACAACACCAGTAAAGCACGCATATTATTCCTCGTGGTCTAGACCACTGCATAAAGCCGAGTAAAGACGCTTTGATTTAATTCACCAGTAGTTTAAACATTAAGGTGGTGACTAGGCTTGAACAAATCAAGCCCTACACTCATCCATTTGAATTAGATCGCCGACAAAATGAAATGAATTTATCACACTGTGACTACTTTACTATTCTAATTCACTATTCTAATTTACCATTCTAATTTACCATTCTAACTTACCATTCTAACTTACCATTCTAATTAATTTTATTACAAGACCATCACTCGCTAGGAACCATCATGCAACACCCAATTAGTAAAACCTCAGCAGCATTAATAACACTAGGCGCATTAACACTGCCCTTTTCCTTAGCCCATGCAGAAGACTGGACCGGCGAAGGCAGTGCGGGAATTGTTATCGTCAGCGGTAATTCTGATTCAGAAACCGTTAATATCGGTTTAGTTCTCAGTAAAAAAGTAGATGTTTGGGAACACACCTTCAAATTTAATGCTAACAGCTCAGAAAGTGATGGCGATAAAAGCGCTGAATCATACCTAGCCGCTTACATCGCCAAATATAATTTCGACGCAAAACGTTTTTTATGGGCTGACCTACGCTATCTAGATGACAAATTCGACTCCTTTGATGGAATTACAACCATCGGTGCCGGTTATGGCTATCGAATTTCAGATAGCGATGAATTGAAGTGGAATTTCAGTGCGGGTATCGGTTATAGAGATACTGAGATCGAATCAAGAGGTGAAGATATTAGCGGTGTTGCTTTTATTGGAGAATCTGATTTTACACTTAAATTATCTAAAACCACTGAATTTATTGACGTATTTCGTGTAGAAGCGACCGCCGACAATAGCTATTTTCAAAACATAGCAGGTATTAGCGTTGCGATGAGTGATGTTTTATCGTTAAAAGTAACTTACGATGTTCGTTACAACACCGACTCGGCTGCGGGCGATACCAACACTGATAGCATTACTGCTGTTAGCGTAGTGTATAAGCTTTAATCTGCAAAACACAACATCACTCAAGGACGAGTGATTCAGATCTTTTCACTCAACTTACCATCATGTCGATAAACAATATAAGAACAAATAATTGCAGGGATGCCCAAGATGGCAGCTAAAATAAAGAATGAAAAATAACCCGAAGACCCTACAATCATACCGCTGAAGCCACTAATAAACTTACCTGGCAGCGTCATTAACGAGCTAAACAAAGCATATTGTGTCGCAGTATAGGCCCTATTAGTTAAGCTCGATAAATACGCGATAAATGCTGAACTGGCAAACCCACCGCTAAGGTTATCCGCACTAATAGTCAGTGCTAACCAGTCGATATCCGCACCGATGGTCGATAGTGTGGCAAATAAAATATTCGTCGCGGCAACGAGAATAGCGCCCGCAATTAAAGGGCGAAAGATACCATAGCGTACAACCATTAGGCCGCCTAAGAAAGCGCCAAATAACGTCATAAAAAAGCCATATACCTTGCCTACTGCAGCAATTTGGCTTTTACTAAAGCCTAGATCCAGATAAAAAGGGTTAGCCATGATGCCCATAGTAATGTCGCTCAAGCGATATACCGCGATCAACAACAGAACCATTAGTGCAAAACGGCCGTTGCGCTGGAAAAAATCAACGAAAGGGCCAACAATAGCCACTTTAAACCAACATGTAAAACGCAGCCATAACGGCTGATTAGTATGCGGAATTATTTTATCTTTACTATCAACAAATGGCTCCTCAATAAATAAAATCGTCACAATGCCCACCAACATAAACAATGCCATTATTTGATAGGCAACAATCCAAGACCATTCATCTGCGATATACAATGCGCCAGCGCCAGCGACCAATAACGCTACTCGGTAACCAAAAATATAAGATGCGGACATAGCGCCCTGATATTCAGAGACAGCCGCTTCGATACGGTACGCATCTATAGAAATATCTTGAGTAGCAGAAGAAAAAGCAATCCAAACAGCTAACAAGGCAATTGAAGTAAGCTCGGTTAATGGGTCTAGCTTAGCCATTACAACTAAACCTAGGACCACGCCCAGCTGCGATAATATAATCCAACTTCGACGCTTACCTAGAAAGGAAGTCAAAAAGGGAATAGGTAAACGATCTACGATAGGCGCCCAAAAAACTTTGATTGAATACGTGATACCAACCCAACCAAAAAAACCAATGGCAGCATGGGATATATTATTATCGCGAAGCCATGCCGTTAACGTTGAAAAAACCAGCAGTAAAGGTAAGCCCGCAGCGAAACCTAAGAAAAATATAGCGATGACTCTTGGATGGCGATAAACCATAAAGGCCTCGCGCCAACTACTTACCCCTTCAGACGTCATTCTTATTATTCTCTTTAATCAATCTCTAAAATTCGTATACTGCAATGGCATTTCAAGATTTTCTTCTCTCAACATTGCCATAACGGATTGTAAGTCATCACGTTTTTTACCCGTTACTCGGACTTGATCACCCTGAATTTGGGATTGTACTTTTAGTTTTTTATCTTTGATTAACTTAACAATCTTTTTGGCCAACAAAGATTCTAAACCTGTACGTACGCTCACCTCTTGCCGAACCTGTTTACCTAAGGGTTTGGGGTCGGCAATATCAAGGCACTTAATATCGATTTTATTTTTCACTAAAGCAGATTGCAAAATATCCAATAGTTGCTGCAACTGAAAATCGACCTCAGCCCACATGGTCACCACAAATTCATTACGCTCGAATTTTGCATCGACTCCTTTAAAATCAAAACGCGTTGTAATAACACGATTAGCCTGATCGACAGCGTTAGTTAATGTGTGTTTATCAATCTCAGATACAATATCAAATGAAGGCATACCGCCGACTCCTCTTTTATTCTTGTTGGCCACTATTATTCTAAAGACGGCCTTTAATCTAGAAACAACGGTTAATTCATCTAGCCGGGATTTTACTGTAAGGACCTGTCGATTAATAGTCCGCGAAGCGTAATCTACTCAGCGCCACTGGAGTTAAGCTTTTGCTCAATGGAAATTCCAAAATGGAATACGAAAGGCCTTGAGTAACTGAGACGTTTCTAACAGAGGCAAGCCAACGACTGAGGAATAACTGCCATTGATCATGTCAACAAAAACGGCGCCTAAACCTTGGATGCCATAACCACCGGCCTTGTCCAGAGGCTCTCCTGTACGCCAATATCGCTGAGCTTCACTTAGTTGGATAGGACGAAAACGAACTAAGGTACGATTCAACCGAAGCTGCTGACGATCGCCATCGCACAGACATACTGCCGTCATCACTTGGTGTGTCTGAGCAGACAATGACATCAGCATATTGATTCCCCGCTCTGCTGTCTCTGGTTTCTCCAGCACCTTGTTACCTAAGACAACGATCGTATCCGCACCTAGGACAGGCTTACCCTGCATCATCGCTGCTCCAGCCTGAGCTTTGTCTTGGGCTAGGCGTTGAACGTAATCTTCAGGCGTTTCACTCTGAGCCCGCTCTTCAGGGACATCAAGGCTTATCACATCAAAACGAACACCAATTTGTGTCAATAGTTCGCGCCTACGGGGCGATTGAGAGGCAAGATATAAATCGATTTCGTCAGTCATAACCAGAAGATAATTAGCGTGTAGGAGATATCTTACAGACTTTAGGATATATCCTATAGTGCAGCTCTAAAAACGCACTTTTTCCGCGATAGCGGCGTCAGCTCCGTGCTCGAATCGTCATTTACTCCATGTAAACTGCGGCTCTCCGCGCGGTGCCTCCTTGCTCTCACGAAAAAATTACTATTTTTAGAGGTGCCCTATGCCCAAACCATCGAAGAACATAGAAAATAGCTGCCACTAAAAAGTCAAACAGGTAGTTATAGGCCAAGGCTAGGTCAAAGGAAGCGTTCTAATGTAAGCATAAATGTCAAACTTGTAAGCTATTTATGCGCGCGCTAAGGTTTTAACCTAAACACCGCAGTTGGATTGTTGCGAGGGTAATTAAGGTGCGGAATATAAAGTGACTTTTTGCTTTTTTCGGCCCTTAGTAGCCACCCTACGGGTGCAGCTTAAAAAAGTGAAAAACGCTTTAGATTCTGCGCCTTAAACAGCCGCAGTAGATTCAACTGCGGCATTTAGGTTTAACCGTATAAGCTCGGAAAAAAACAGGAAAGTAGCCATAAAGAAACAAAGCGACTGAAATATTCCCACTCAATACTTTCCGCTCTTTATAGCCTACGATCAGTAGGCTTTTCCCCCCTCTGCTTTTAAAAGCAGTTTTTATACGTCTCCTTTGTAACGCATCTCCTTTTAACATATAAAACGACTGGCTCTCTCTACCTTAATGATCTATTTCAATGTGGCGTAAAAGCGCTTCCAGTCAAATGCCGGACCGGGGTCAGTTTTTCTGCCGGGAGAAACAGTTGAATGACCGACTATGCGATCTACGCTTATTTTGGAGTATTTTTGTATCAACATTTTAGTTAACTGCCCCAAAGAAGCATACTGATACTGGCTGTAAGGAATATTATCTGCGCCCTCAAGTTCGACTCCGATCGAAAAATCATTACAGTTATCACGCCCCTCAAAAGAAGACTCGCCTGCATGCCAGGCACGATTTTCGGTAGCAACAAACTGGGTAATCTTACCTTTGCGGGTAATCATAAAATGGGAAGAGACTTTTACGTTCGCTATCGTCTCAAAGTAAGGGTGGCGAGGACGGTCTAGGCGATTGCAAAAAAATGATTCTATATAGCCATCGCCAAATTGTTCCGGAGGCAAACTAATATTGTGAATAATTAATAGACTAATACCAGAAGAATGTGGGCGCTGATTAAAATTAGGCGAGGCAACTGGCTGAGCTAAAGACAACCAACCATCAACCCAGCTTGCATTTTTGAGATTATTATTTTTATTAATTAAATTTGACGCCATAAACTAACGTAAAAAACCTAGATGAACAGGCATGATACGCAAGAGAATTTAAAAAGAATAGTCACTAACCGAAATTTTAGCTCCGTGGCTGCCCAAAAACAGACTTATTTCGAACGTCGTAAATTTGTAATTACCGACTCTAAAGCCCTATCAAACAACATCCCATCATCTAGGGTACGAAGCTTACCTTCCTGCAGCTGTAGTGCAAGACTTGCTTTTGTTTCTTCTGCTACTTTGACACCTGCACGATTTACAAAAATATATTTTCCGCAAGCTCGAATAATAGCCGCTAAGCGACAACGGTATTGTGTACCGCCTTGCTCCGTTTTCTCGAACCAAACACCAATCGTAAAGTTATCAACTAAATTACTGTATTGAGAATCAGCGACTTTTTCAAGGCTATCCACTTTATTATCTACTGCAGCTTGCACTACTGGCGCTACCTTTTTGACTGCTGGTATAGCGGTTACCTCACCATTATTTAATGTAGACGGACCAGAAGGCTGGTTAGCTATATTATTGCTGTTCGCCGCAGACTCTTTCACCATAGCCGCTGCTAAAGGTTTAGATTGAACGGGATCGACTTTCGCTACCTTCTCAGATTTATCAACCTTAGCTGTCGGCAAGGCTAATTCGTTGAAGACAGTGGCTTTAGGCGCCACTGTAACACCCTGTTTATAACGATCAAATAGCGTTTTATAGTGCGCGTCAAACTTTTCAATAAACTTAACTTGCTTAGCAGGATTAAAAGCAATATTTTCAAGCCCATTCTTTAATGCCGCTTTTAAACGTGGCAGTAAAATTATTAGCTTGCGCTTATGCTCATCATTTCGGATTGCCGCGGCGCTCAACACTAACTCTTTTGCTACTCGTAGCGCTTGCGCCCACTGCTGGCTTTCTTTACCTTGACGCATATAAATTAAGAATAAAATATTAGACCAAGGGCCTTTTATGAAACTAACAAATACCTCTGGTAGCAAACGGCCTTTAATAAGAGGATCTAAATTTGCATCTATCTGTAAGCGCCCCATTTCTGATTTAGCCTTACCGTCCTCAGCATCGATAGCGCGTTTTTCAAACAACATCACACGACGTCGCTCTTTCTCCATAAAGGCAATAAAATCGGTTAATAGCAGTGTAAATATTTCAAAATTACTATCGAATTCATTCAATATTTTATTGGTTGTCGCCTCAATTTTATTGAGTAAAATATCGCACTTACCATTTTCGGCATCGCCAGACCAGCCAATAGAGGCCACGGCCATTTCATTCAATAAACGGCGTGCTGGATGCCCCTCTTTCTTAAAAAACTCTTCATCTGCCAAGGCAACTTTGATAAAGGGTATTTGCAAGCGGGATAATAATAACTTGACGGGATCTGGGAGATTCTGATCTTCAAGAATGAAAGAAAACAACATATCGACTAGCTTAATGACATCTTGTGAGCGCTCATTTACAAGCTCATCACCTGTAGAAGAATGAATAGCTGACTGGATATAACTACTCGACAATAGCTGCGACTGTCCAGCCTGAGCCGTATGTGGCTGTTGCACTTGTTGTTGCTGTAACTGAGACAATGCAGACATTAATGCATAGGGCACTTCTGTAACTGAATAATTATCCCCGCCATGAGAAGCATAACTGGTCTCAGTAAAGTTTGACTGTGTATTTTGAGGCTGAGCCTGCATCAATGATTGCAGAGTCTCATACAGACCCGTGGGAGATTCTGCACCAGAAGGCTGATATTGCTGCTGAGGAGCTGCTGGAGCAGCGACAGGCATTCTAACTTGCTTCAGGGAAGCGGGCCTTGTTGGCGACTTAGGAATAGGCACACCCTCTTCCGTTAACGTGTGATTCACCTTATTTAATACACCACCAAGCTCGTTGATAACATAGCGCTCAAACAACTTAAATAGCACTAGCTTTGCTTTGATATCAATGGTGATTAACACGGCCGCTTCGACGAAGCTATTAGCAAGAGCGCGAGGTGTTAAAGGGTTGTTTTTTTCGGTGACCGCAACGCTGACGAGCGTATTAATTCTGGCCGTAAGAACGCGTAAAGAGTTTTTATTTTTTGCCCATGCTTTGCTAACAAGGGAATCAATTGCAACTAGCTCTTCTAACTCTTCTTTACTGACCAGCGTTAGATTATCGGTATCAACATTGAATTCGGTAGATTGTGTCTGCGGGAGAAAATCAAACTCTTCCGCACTTTCA
>JBLHWO010000194.1:0-7151 GCA_047629215.1 Cellvibrionaceae bacterium
GTCGCCGATGTTTATCGAAAAATAGGCTACCCTTCTAACATTTCACTCTGGAAAAGCACAAAGAAAATCTACGTTGGCTATACTTGGGGCGGACGCAAAAACATCACGATTAACAACTTTCAACTTGTTTATAAAGGGTCTGGAGCAATCGATTTTGACTCTGTCGACGGCCAGTATATCGTTGTAAAAAAAATAAAAACTCAATCGCAATCACAAATCAACGGCAGTTCTAATACAGGTAGCGATTTATACGGTAATCTGGACAGAAATTTGAGTTACGCTGACGGCATAGAATCGCAACGTATCGCTAAGAAACTGGCACGAGACAAGCAATACTCACAAGAGAATTTTGACATTGCGGCTAAAAAAATATGGGCCGAGAGGAAGACTAACGACCCTTACATGGTCGATGCTGTTTCACACCTTGTCAGATATATCGGCAGCGGAAAAAACCCAAGATACACCTCTTTTGTTGAGCGCGTAATCGAGGAAGCAGACAACAGGAAAATTCGAAAGCATGCTAAAAAAGCATTTCGAAGTCTACCAAAAAATACTAGCGGCGCTAATCAATATACTGCTCAGTAACTAAGCCTTATTTTGATAACGTAACGAAAGATAACTAATAACCCCCATGTTTATACGGTTGTAGGTAAGGGAGTAATCTGCATACTTTTATCTATGATCCATAGCACTAAATCGTTCTATTGCTTTTGGAATATCGTCTAGACTAACCGGCATTCCGTAAACCTGTCGCAATATCACTGATCGTGTTCAGTACCGGTTTTAACCATTGGCTTTGCATACGATTGTCTATTTCGCTTAAACGCTTTAACGATCGTATCTGAATATAGTTAAGCGGATCCAGATAAGCATTTCTCCATGCAATAGAGTTAGCAATATCGGCAAAGTTAGCCATCATTTGCGTTTGTTGAGTCACTTGCAAAATAATGTGCGTAGATTGATCAAACTCACCTTAAATTTGCTGAAACAATTTTTCAGAGACTTCGGGGTCGCTATATAACTTAGCGTAGTATTGGGATACCGATTGATCGGTTTTTAACATGGCCATTTCCGAATTACTGACTACATTTTGAAAATAACGTCAGTGCTGATACATCTCTCGCAGCGTTTCTATATTGCCGTTATCTATCACCTTGTTTAGTGCAGATCCAACACCGTAACAAGCGGGAATATTTTGCCGCGACTGAGAGCAGCCAAAGACCCAACCAATCGCACGAATTGAACCTTTAGAAATATTTTTTTCATGCTGTGCGCTGGACGCGAACCAATATTTAATAAGCCGATTTAGCTAAAAGTTGTGGTTTCATAAAAATATTGCATGGTGTTATTGTTATTATCCGTTAAGGCACGATAAGCCCGTTCACCTTCTTCGACTAACTGTTCCATCATCTCAATATGCTTGGGATCATCCTGTGGCTCATAGCTTGCATCGCTGGTATTAGCGCAAATATTTCGATAACTTTAGCACTTTGTACGGTAATTTTTTATGGTCGAAGTGTAATATTGCAGGATTTATAATTTGTTCACTGAGAAAGGTACAACGTTCTTGCTCCGATAAAATCAGATAATCGACAGCGAAATCCTCGTCTTCTATATAGCGAAGCACTTCGTACACGGTTGGGCTATGCATAGTGGATTCTTGGCGAATATCCATTGTTGCTAAATAAAAACCACAGGCTTTTAATACTCGCCTTAAATCTTTTAGCCCACCACGTGCCAAATTACTTGGTTATGGTGGTAGAGTGAATCGCTAATTCGGCTTCATTTTCATACGCAATATTTTTTTCGACATAGGTGTTAACCACATCACTTTCATCGACGAGGCGTTTTTAAGTGTGCTTAATAACCGCCTCTAGCGCGCATTTATGGTGTGTAATTTTCGACGATAAGGCTCATTACTATATTTAATACCGAATAAATTCTCTGCCAGTGGATGCTCTTCATCTAATGACGTTTGTAACGCAGGTGAAATGTCACATAACTGCTGACTATGGGTTAATGCTCTGGCTAAGTAGTTCACACTAAGTGAATACTCTTGCAAAACTTACATATACTGCATACGCAAGGCATTGCGTGTCATGCTTGGACTCACAAAAAAATTACCATCTCTATCGCACCCCACCCAGATACCGAATTGAATAATGTTGGGGAAATCGAGGTCGGCACCTTTAGCTTCAGGGTAACTTATTTTAATCGCGCGTTCTACATCGCGGTAGAGTGTGGGCAAGGCAGCAAAAATACCTTCCCGAAATATAATATAAGGTATTGATGACTTCGTCATACACGTACGCTTAAGAGGACGCACAGGCTCTGTTTTCCAAAAAATTTGAATCATTGCCTTGAATTTCTGCTGAACTTCACCTTGTTCTATCTGGCTAAGAGAATTGCCACTAAGCAACTGATGTTGCTGCATCTAATACTACACGGCGTTGGGCTTTTACCCTGTTGCTTAAAACCACCAATGGTTTGTTCAAACAAATTATCCCAAAATTCGCCATTGTTAAGCATCTGCTTATGTCGTTGGTGATTAAACTGTTCTTCGGTGATATTGGAGAGATGATAAAATGTACTAAAAGCGCGAATCACGCGATTTAGGTCTTTGACGTTTAAGTCAGCAATCAACGCCACCAATGTTTCTTGCCTGTCTATTTGATATTCGTTGCGCTACTGAATAAACCCTATGCGTAATTTCTCAACAATACCCGTAAATAGCCTAGCCTTCATGCTCTAAGATCACCTTACCTAATAAATCAGGTAGTATTTTCGCACTATCACTTAAGAATTTGGACGTTTGTGCATAAAGAACTCGCTGTTAATACAGGACTAGATTTGTCGATGTAGATAATTTTCTAAATCCTTTGTTTCTAAAGAGTACTTTTTCCTTTTACTAGGAGAAAAAATAACGGACTTTCCATTAATAAATCTGCTGTGGCTCGATTGCACGCGACAGGAATCTCGTAGAGTACCAAGAGTCTTAATAGTGCTTTCACATCTACATCATGGGGTTGCGAAGTTAATATATCTTCAAAAAAATAAGGGCATCCACCGCTTGGTTAGCAATCATTGCTCCCACTTGCTGATCCCCACCGAAGGGGCCACTTTACACCAGCTGAACATCAAGATTCTTCGAATTCACACTGGCAATCAATAAACGGCCTGTAGTCCCTGTGGCAACAATAAGATGATTCTGCAACTTACCAATATATTCCTGGAACCATTTGATCGGCTCAGTCTTTGTCCTATCATGGCCAATAAGGGCAATTGTTAATTTTTGAATATCCATTTTTTTCTATCATTATCAGTAGCCTATTTTGCAATTTGACGATTATTACTATCGAAGATAGCAACAAACTAACTGGCATTGAGAGAAGCCTCGCCTATTAATGCTAGACCCATGATTCAGCAGCCAGCTACCCAGCTATTGCAAATAAATGGCAGGGGGACAAATCACGACTTTCGCCGAAGCTATGGGTGGTGAATAATGCTTGGTAATATTGTCTAATAGTTCTCTATTGTATTTTCCAGAACCATTCATTTTCCAATTGCCAATAATTAAGCTCTTCCTCATTATCTTTCCATTAAGGCTTCATCATCTGACTTCGCCATCAAAACGACCATGAACGGTATCGTAACGCGTTAAGTGGGAGTTGAGTTTTTCATCGCCAAGGTCATTAATGGCGACAATTTGAATACTTTCATTTTTGCCAGATTCATATAATGCTTTCAATATATTCCGACCAATTCTTCCATCTCCATTGATCGCTACTTTGATTTTCATAATTAACCTTCCCACTTAATATAATTTTAATAGATAAAATAACTACGATATTGAGAGTGACACTATTCATTCACGAAATTAATGTATAGCCACCCTAAAATGTCTAAGGTATTCTGAATAATCCATACCATCGCACTAGAATATTTTACATTGGTTAAAAGTTTTGCTCGCAAGTAAGATGATCTAATAAAAGTGATGCCTGAACCGAATGACGCTAAGTTAAGGCGGTTTAGCATGCCTTCTCTCGTCATTGCGAAGCTGCGTTAGCGGCATCTCTCAACCCTTTTGGATAAAGAATTGTCGCTTTTCGCTCGTAATGACGCGGAGACTATAAACAGTGAAAGAAAATATAACCGCTAGATAAAGTGTCAAATGAGATACAGGTGAATTACTTGAGGGGTGTTGAGGAATAATTGACAATAAATACGTTAGTTAAAAAAAATATAGAGTAGCTTAAAATGCTTGCCGCGCATAATAAAAAAAGGTTGCGACAACGCCCGTTAGCTGGACACCAAATTGGGTACAGATAGAATTTTCAAGGCCTTGACCACTGAAGATAGCTAGCTCAGAAGATGAAAATACCGCTACCAACACCGTACGCTGGGAAGATATCAAGAAAACCATCGATTTTAAACTTACGCTTGATCAACTGGGTGGCAAAATAAAAAATAAAGCCCGCCGATAAACCAATTAATAAAGCGCCCATAGGGCCGACATAGCCTGAAGCTGGAGGATAGCTCCAAGACCAGCAAAATACCTGTCACAATACCCAGCTCACCCAGGGAGAGTCATAAATAGCACTAGTGCAGTCGATGTTAATATCTAAGTGCTATTCGCACCATTCAACTCATCGGCACCGGCAAAACTAGAATGTCCAAATAGGATAAGGGTTAGTAGACGCAGGTTTCCAAAGTCTGTACGTGCATTCTGCATGAGATACACCTCGCTACTGTTATAATATTGTTTATAACTATTACTAGCAAAGGAAAAAATACGATATTCGCACCAAAATAGCAAAGAAATATGCGCTATTCATGGGCTAAACTTTAAAACACACCTAATGAGTGCGAACTGTGGCGACGAGTAAGTATCCGCTATTCAAAACTCATCAAGCCCTCTTTTAAAGAACTCCACGCGAACAGCCGTGCCCACATTTTTTTCACTTTTAATAAGTAACTCCCAAGAAAAACGATCACACAATCTTTTTACGATTGACAAACCAATACCAAAACCTTTTTGATCAGCATTATCTCTAGAAAAGCAATCCAATATAGTCTTCATTTTATCCTCACTGATCCCCACCCCAGTGTCACTAACAATTAACTCATTGCCATTCACCATTACATCGATACGCCCTGTATCGGTATATAGCACAGCATTACGCAATAGGTTTCCAACCAGTACCGACAACACCTTTTCGCTTACATTAATATAACAGTCATCATTTTGTTGATTAAAAACAGGGATGTTTTTTTCTTTGGTTAACAAGGTAAGCTTCTCAACTTCCTTATCGACAACGGCTCTCAAAGAAACAGAATTCTGAGTCGTTAGCAAGGATTCCTCCCTCGCTAAAATCAAAAAAAATTCGGTTAGTTCCTCCATGTCTTTTGATGCCTTACTGATTTTATCTATCAGCTTATTTTCATCGGACCCTAATTTTTTATATATTAATAGTTCTGAAGCCATCTTTACCACTGTAATTGAGCTTCTCAGCTCATGACTAACGTCGCGTGTAAACGAGCGCTCACGCTCAACAAACTGCTCTAATCGTAGCGATAATTCACCTATTGCTGCAGCAATAGATTTAACCTCATCATCATTTTCAAAAAGTGTATTAGCAGATGAAAAATAGTCTTTATCAATATTAAATAAATCTGTTTGCTTCACCTTATCTGCAAGTAATATAGCCGGCGACAGCAATCGTTTTGAATAACGATAACTAAAAAATAGAGAGCCATATAAAAATATTAGCGCTATAGCTAATGGAACGATACCAAATAACAAAACCAGGCTATCAACACCACTACGATTAAAAAGGATCAATAATTTTTTATTGCTATTATTTTGTGTTAGGTAAGCAACATTAAAGCCATCCATATACTGGTAATCATGATAGCCTAAATGCAATTTATGAGCGGCTTGGGGGAGGAGATGTCCATCACGCGGAAGCAGGTAAACTCGAATATTCTTTGTGGCCGGCAAAGGCGCTAATGAGTCTCGATTAACTACCCCCCAAAAATATTCAGCTTCTTGAGCCAATGCTTCTCTAACCAAAATCTGTCGCAGCAATAGATGTGTCACAAATATGCCTAAAACGATAGCGGTGCCAACAAGTAAAGCTTGTTTAATATAGCGATTATTTAAACGATATAATATTTTATTCCCTTCAGTATCAGTATTTTTATTTTTAGGCAACAATTTGGTAACCATTACTTTGATGGGTTTTAATTAATTTTTTCTCAAAAGGTTTATCTACTATTTTACGTAAAGCATACATATGGCTACGTAAGGAATCGCTATCGGGTAGGCTTTCGCCCCAAATATGACGCTCCATTTGTTCGCGTAGAACAACATTGGGGGATGACTGCATAAGTAAAGAAAGCAACTTAAAACCCGTGGGGGGCAAATAAAGACTCGCATTCTGTCTATTAACTGACATAGTTTTAAGGTCTAATTCTAAATCATCGACAACGAGCCTCTGCGGTGCTAGTTGGTTGTAATGACGCCTTAACTGTGATTTTATTCGTGCCTCAAGCTCTAGAACTGAAAAAGGTTTGACAATATAATCATCGGCACCACTTTCTAAACCAGCAATTTTATCGTCTAAAGTATCTAATGCGGTCAACATGATTATTGGTATTTTCAAACCAATCTTTTCTCGAAAACTGCGGCATAACTGCAAGCCACCTATACCTGGTAGCGTTAAATCTAAAACAATCAGATCATATTGATTTGTTACGACTAAATGTGATGCGGTTAAACCATCTTTCGCGTAGTCCATCAAATAACCTTGCTGCGCAAGATAATCTAAGACCATTTCTGCAATTTGATTATTATCCTCAACTAGCAATATAGAGTGCTTCATTAAGAGCCACCATGAATGACATAAATGATTATGTTGCTTTATAGCCACTTTCTTTATATGGTCTTTACGCACGCCTTGATTAAAAGGATCTATTAATTTGAAATGAATACTTGGGATATTTTTTTAGCTATCGTTTTAAACCATTCTTTGACGGAAGCTAAAAAGGGTGTATTAAATGCCCACCCTTTATTTAGGCTATTGCTTAGCAGCGTATTAATCTAACGCGATAACGGCATCGATGATATGAATAATGCCATTAGTCGTGCG
>JBLHWO010000195.1:0-7125 GCA_047629215.1 Cellvibrionaceae bacterium
CAAAGCCGGAGGCTTATTAGGTGACGCCCTAAAAGGGCTTAAATAAACGCCCAAGCGTACGCTACACACCAAGATCTAATTAATCTTGATGAATGTCATTTTTTTCCTGCTTATGAATAGACTCTTTAATCATTCCCCCATCTAAGCCAACAGTAGATACATAGTAAACTCTGGCCCAAAAGGCTTCTCCACTAGAACTCTTTTGACGCCCTTTAAACTGACGTGCAATCGAAATCGCACTCTTTACCTTGATAAAACCCACCACGTTTGAAACAGCCAATTTCGGTGGAACACTCACACATATATGTACATGACCGAGAATAAGATGGCCCTCCTCCATCACAAGCCCCTTTTGCCGCGCCAGCTCGTGAAATATCTCTCACAAAGGCTTGAAGACAGCACCAAAGATAACTTTACGCCTTATTTTTCGAATAAATACAACATAGCACTTACAATATCAACGTGTATGGGACAAAATTTTAGGGTCTCTCATAGCTTGTTGCTCTTTTGTCTTTTAGTCGAGACTTGAACGTACCTATACGAGTCGCCCCGGCAGAGTCGAGGGTTTACCGATTGTTAATTATTGTCTACACTTGTTATTAAGCAGAAACACTTGGGTAATTAACAAGTGTTTTCAGCTATATAAATAAGCACTCTTAATAATCTACTAGTAATCATTAGCCTTTAACAGTGAAAACTCATAAATTGCCAACTCAAGATAGGGATATCCGTCAAGAACCGGCCATAAAAAATTTATTGTCGCGTATACCAGCTAATGTTGCTGACTCATTTTCAGACATTCAACTTATACATTTAAAAACGGCTATTGGTAGCCGTAGTTGGGGCAAACACCCTGTTGATCTCAGAGGTACTATTACCTACCCTTTTTCTCGCTGGCACATCTATTACGTACTTTTGTTGGGGCGAAACCGCCGCAACCTCTCGCCTCGAGAAAAACAAGCATCTGCTTTTATTATTGCGCTAATCATTTTAATCATATTATTTAGTGCTGTAGCATCTGTACTGCTGATAGTTTATTTAACAAAATCTTATGTTGGAATCGATTTGTTTCCTAGTTTTTCTTTAGGTATTTGGGATTACTTTCAAGATAACGTATTCAATTAAGCCTCCACAATAAAATAATAGCTAAATAAACATCAATCACTTAAATGGTTCTATCAACTATATCGTAATGCAATCATTATAAAGTCATAGAAAGTTTTCATGACGCCCTTCACGAGCTGTATAATACCGTGCTATACATTTAACTTAGGTACAGACTGTTTTTATGGCGATTTTAGATGCTTTTGAAATTGAAACTAATGATCGACCAGCAGCTAGTATTATTTGGTTGCACGGCCTTGGCTCAAACGGCTACGACTTCGAACCCATTATTCCCGAATTAAACTTACCCTCGCATTTAGCGATCCGTTTTATATTCCCTCATGCACTCAAAAGAGCCCTTACCATTAATGGCGGACTAAAAATGCCCTCGTGGTACGATTTTTATGCTCACGATATTGATCGAAAAGTCGACACCAAACAACTTACTGCCTCTGCAAACGATGTAGCTAAATTTATCCATAGAGAAATCGAGAATGGTATCGCCAGCGAACGTATTATTATTGCGGGTTTCTCTCAAGGTGGCGCGGTGGGTTATCAACTTGCGCTAAGCTATCCTCAAAAGCTAGGGGGGCTTATCGCTTTATCAACTTATTTCGCAACAAAAAAAACAATCGAATACCATCCTGCTAATGATAAACTACCTATTTTTATTGGGCATGGTTCAGACGATAGTATTGTTCCAGAATTATTAGGTCAACAAGCGTGTACAATATTAAAAGAAAAAAAATATACAGTTGATTATCACTCTTACTCGATGGAGCATAGTGTGTGCATGCAAGAAGTAAAGGCTATATCCAGATGGATACAAATCCGATTATTATGAACTTATATTTCACGCCTAAAAATATTTTTATTGGCGGAGCGCGTAAAAAAATATTGGCGATACATTTAACCTAACTCATTTTCTTGCTCTTCATCCTCTTCGCCGAAAGCAATATTTTTTCCCGCTTCTTTCGCATGAATCATGAGTGCTTCGGCACTAGCAACCTGATCCAATAAACGCTCTTGCAGGCTACTAGAAATTCCCATACTGCAAGTAACAAATATTTCTCCCTCGCTACTGATGAAATTCTCACGGGCAATAATACCCCTTACCTTATCTAGCAGCACAACCGCTTTAATATTATCTAAGCCCGGTAACAATACATAAAACTCTTTCCCTGATGATCGGGCCAATATAAATCTAAACAAAGCTTTTTCTAGTATTGCCGCCACATTTTTTAATATTGAATCAGCAAAAACATTTCCATGGCGTTCGTTTAACGCTTTAAAATTATCCATATTTATTACTGCTAAAGTTAAATGCGTATTATTTTTTTTTGCAGCTTCCCATAACTCATCACCTTTCTGAAAAAAGTACCGACGACTATAGACATTGGTAAAAAAATCTCGATTAGCGACATCACGGATTTTTTCAATCAGCTCTAATGATTCAATATTATGGTTTATACGGCAATAAAATTCTTCTGGGTTAAACGGCTTACTTAAAAAATCATTAGCGCCCGTTTTAATAAATTTAGCGGATAAACTACCCTGCCCTTCAGCGGATAAGCCGATAATAATCAAATCAAACTTTTCATATTTACAGCGTAAATTTTTAACCAATTCGAAGCCATCCATATTGGGCATATTGTAGTCGGTGATTAATAGTTTAATATCGGGATTACTTAATAAGACTTTAATCGCATCGATGCCATCTACCGCTTCCAGCACTTTAAAAAGATGCCTGCGCAACATACCCGTAATATAGTTACGGGCTGTACTCGAATCCTCTACGACCAATACTTTGACTGATTGATTATCTCTGAGTCGGTTAATCAGCCCCAGAGCATATTGATAGGAATAGCGGCTTTCTTTAGTCACATAATCGACTATGCCTTTACTCAGTAACGATTCTCGTCGCTCTTCATCAAAAGAACCCGTTAAAACAATGGTTGGAAGCTTTTGCTCTAAGATGAAATCAACCACTTCACCGTTTGGCGCGTCGGGAAGATTCAGGTCGACAATAGCAGCAAAAAACTCTCCTTTATACTCGCTACACTTTGACTTCGCCTCCGCAAAGGTAGTCGCTAGAACAACCTCATATTCAATTTCCTGCTTTGCCATATGCAATAAAATTTTGGCGACGATGGGACTATCTTCAACTATTAGGACTTTTTGCACAGTCAGGAGAACCTTTATCAACATCAGTATTTATTTGAGTGTAGACAATTAAACCTAAAAACAGTAATTGGTGCGAAAAAAATGTGCAAATTATTATTGTACGAAGCTTACCCCATCCTGCTCACGCCCCTTACCTATATCCCTATAGGCATAGGAAATTTTATAATCGCGTAGCGACCTTATTGGTCGTGAGTGAATCTTGAAGTTTTTTTGGCGCCTCACTCAAAAACTGCTCCTGCATTTTTGATGTAGCCTCCTTCCCTGGAGGGTAAAAACTTGTGCAGACTTCGCCTACAGTGATTGTAGGTATGGGCGTGACCTGCTCCTACTCCTGCAGAACCGGCATACATGACATCCATGTCAATAAGCAGCTGCGGAAGCTTTCGTGCTTCAAAAGCTGTTTTTAGATTAACACTAAGAGACGACGACAAGAGTCAGAGAGATAGGCATAAATGTAAATCAGCCTATATCAGATAGGCTAGATTGGAACTACGGGAAGGCACAACAAAAACTCACACTGAACTTAAAGAAGAACTTATAGAGGTTTTAGCAACTCTTCTGGTGGCTGCACACAGGAAATTTTATTTCCCAATAACGACTCAATCGCAGGCAACTTGAAGGCATCATCTTCGCAGGCAAAGCTAATAGACGCTCCATCCTTTCCTGCTCTACCGGTTCTTCCGATACGATGAACGTAGTCTTCTGCCTCATCCGGCAAGGTATAGTTTACAACGTGGCTGATATCATCAATATGAATCCCACGACCGGCAACATCGGTGGCGACTAGTATCATAATTCGGCCAGATTTAAAGGCATCAAGCGTTTTGACCCGCTTATTCTGTACTATCTCACCAGACAAAAGCCCTACTTTAAAGCCCTGCCTTTCCAGTTTTGCATGGAGACGGCGACACTCATCGCGTCGATTAGCAAAGACAATCATGCTGTCCATATCAGCTTGCTTAGCTATATTGCATAGTACGGTGAACTTTTCGTCTGTAGATACCAAATATATGGTTTGAGTAACCGTATCAGTGGCAATATTTTCTGGTTCAATCTCAACGTTAACCGGATCACACGTCCACTGCTCAGCCAAACGCATGACATCATCGGTAAAGGTAGCCGAAAAGAACAAAGTCTGCCGATCAGTTCTATTGGGCGTTAAGCGCACGATACGTCGAACTTGAGGAATAAAACCCATATCCAACATTCTATCGGCTTCGTCTAACACCATTACTTCGACTTGATCGAGATAAACGTCTTTACTGCTAGCAAAATCCAATAAGCGGCCTGGCGTTGCGACTAAGATATCGACTAACTGATTTTGAACTTTACGTTTTTGTTTATCGTAATCCATTCCGCCGACCAAGGTATGAACGGTTAAATCAGTATATTTTGTAAGTGTTTTTGCATCCTCTGCAATCTGTATTACCAGCTCTCTTGTAGGCGCAATAATAAGTGCGCGAGCCTCACCTGCATAGCGGTTTTCGGAAATAGGATTTTTTAAAAAGTCATCTATAATGGCAAGTAAAAATGCGGCCGTTTTACCGGTTCCTGTCTGTGCCTTACCCAACAAATCCAAACCCTTCAGAGTATTAGGTAAAGATTGAGCCTGAATAGGAGAGCAGTATTCAAACTTTAAGTCGGCGATAGCCCTCATTAGGGGCAGTTCAAGTCCGAGATCATGGAAACGTGTCTTACCATCCATTTCTGGCACAGAAAACTGATCAAGACTCCAAGGAGGAGACAGTTTAGGCGATGGCTTACGACCATGCGTCTTTGATGCTCTTGGAGAACGACTAGAGGTAGGTGTTGGCTGGCTCTTTGAAGCTGCTTTTGTTGTAGTCCCTTTCTTAGGAGCCCCTTTCTTAGAGGTGACTTGCTTTGACCCAGAACCGTCAATTTTTTTCTTAAATAAATTTTTGAACAAACGCTTACCTACTCTCCGGAATAATATGATTCTTTTGCACGACTTAGGATAACGTTATCAGACACTAAATAAATAGGCATCCCGCACAAATTTTGTAGGAGTATAGCATGAGACCTTTGCACGAAAGATGATTTTGCTTTCAGGCAAGGCAAAAACGCACGGAAAGAAGGAGTTAATGTGTATAGATCACCGATTAAGAACGTTTTTCACCGGTGCCCCTTGAGGGGTAAACCCGCATGGGAGTAATAGCTTTCGTGCAAAGGTCTCAAAATACTTTATCAAATTAAGCGTTGGCCAAGGGTTACCCTTGGCTGACCCGCTAAATCCTGCTTAGTCTGTACATGCTTAAATCCCGCCCTTGTCAGCAACCCCCCTACTTTTATACTTTGCTGATTACCGTGTTCTAGCAATAGCCACGCATTCGGAAGCAGGTAGTTTAAGGATGCTTGTATGATTAATTCTAAATCAGCAAGTCCATTATTATCCGCTACCAGAGCAGCCCTAGGCTCAAACCTCACATCCCCCTCACGCAAATGATGATCATCGGCATCTATGTAAGGTGGATTTGAGACAATGACATCAAAACGTTGATTTGGTATAGAGTCAAACCAATCACTGAGGTAGAAGGCAATATTACCGAGTTTTAATTGTTTTTTGTTTTCCTGAGCTAAGGCAAATGCTTCAACATTTTTTTCTAAGCCTATTATTTGCCAACAAGGCCTTTCACTAGCAAGCGCTAAACCGATAGCACCCGTACCCGTACCCAAATCAGCAACTGAAATTACGTCATCTTTTTTAGATTCCATTAACGCTAATACAGACTCAACCAGCAATTCAGTTTCTGGGCGAGGAATTAATGTACTGGCATTGACAACCAGAGGAAGGGACCAAAATTCTTTTTCACCAAGAATGTAGGCGATAGGTTCACCTTTTTTTCGTCGAAAAAATAGCTCTAAATAACCTTGCACCTGCTCAGAGGATAATACTTTTTCGGGCCAAGTATATAAATAAGTGCGATCTTTTTGTAAAACAGAACACAATAGCAATTCACAGTCTAGCCTTGATGAATCAGAAGATTTTAAGTGCTGATGATCAGCGAGCAAAGACTGTATTGTGTCCATAAAGAACTATTCGCTCTCGCTTTAATTACTTAACGCCGCTAATTGATCGGCTTGATACTCACTCACTAAAGGCTGCACTATTTCATCGAGGCCACCGGCAATAATTTCATTCAACTTGTAGAGTGTTAGATTAATACGGTGATCCGTTACTCGGCCCTGAGGAAAATTATAGGTTCGTATTCTCTCTGAACGATCGCCACTACCGACTAAACTTTTTCGCTCATCCGCACGCTCTTTATCCGACACTTCTTGCTGAGCATTCTGCAAACGCGACGCTAATAATGACATCGCACGCGCGCGATTTTTGTGTTGAGAGCGTTCATCTTGACACTCAACAACTAGACCTGTGGGAAGGTGCGTCAAACGAATCGCCGAGTCGGTTTTATTAACATGCTGCCCGCCTGCACCACTTGCTCTGAAGGTATCTACTCTCAAATCAGCTTTGTTAATTTCGATCTCAGCGTGCTCATCCGCCTCCGGTAATATTGCAACGGTACAGGCAGAGGTATGAATACGGCCTTGCGACTCTGTCTCAGGTACCCGTTGAACACGGTGAGCACCCGACTCAAACTTTAATTGTGAATAAACACCTTTGCCGACGATACGAGCAATAATTTCTTTATAGCCACCCTGCTCACTGACGTTTTCACTAACAATTTCCATACGCCATTTTTTCTTCTCGGCGTAACGACTGTACATACGAAATAAATCTCCTGCAAAAATAGCCGCTTCGTCGCCACCAGTTCCAGCACGAAGCTCTAAGAAAACATTTTTTTCATCATTTGGATC
>JBLHWO010000196.1:0-7122 GCA_047629215.1 Cellvibrionaceae bacterium
GGGCATCAATGTAGCCAATATCAAATAAACTATCGTAGAGGGTTTGTTTGTATTCCGAGTAAAGTCGATGATCAAGCTTATCGCCTTGCTTAATAGTCGGATTGTTAATTAATGGCTGAATAGAAGCCTCTGTTTTTCCGACGCCATTTATGTCGATCACAACGTTTCTAATGAGCGACTGTGGTCCTTTATCAATTTGAAAGCTAGCCAGCCAGTGCTTATCTTTTTTACTGAGGTTGCTGAGAACCGATGGCTGATAAAAACCAAAAGGGCGAAGCGCTTGTTTTGTTTGTTCTGTAGCTTGAGCATAGCTGCTCTTGACCATTTGATCTGTAAGTTGATCTTTAGGCGTTTCTGATGCCTTTTTTACAATGGTAAGAGAGCTTTTAATGTTTTTTAATAGTTCTTTGTCTACACCTTCTATTTCTACCTTGAGCTCTACTCTTAGCTCTTCTTTTGATCCTACTTTGGTGTGGTCATCTGCACCGACATTGGGATTTATTAATAAAGTGGTTAACAGCACGAAAATACTAAAAAGAGGGCTTTTAAGCAGCAGGTGGATGTTTGAGTTGTGATTTGAGCTATTCACTTTGTTTATTTAATCGTTTGATTAATGGCTGCGCATATTTACTTATGACTATTCAAGCTAGCCAATTCTTGGCCTACTATCTTATCACCTGTATACTACCCAGCACTAATAACCCGATCAATTTTATCTTCTATTTCATTTATCCTATTTAAAAGTATTGAAAAGCCATGTTTGAAAATCTTACGAGTCGTCTGTCCAAGTCTTTAAAAAATATCACAGGTAAAGGGAAGCTATCCCATGCCAATATTCAAGATGCCCTACGTGATGTGCGTAAAGCGCTTCTAGAAGCTGATGTGGCTCTGCCTGTGGTCAAAGGTTTTATCGAAAAGGTGCGCAAGCGCGCTGTGGGGCAAGAGGTCTCTCGAGCTTTAAGTCCGTCACAACAGTTTATTAAAGTCGTTCAGGATGAATTGACGATGGTGATGGGGGAAGCTAATGAAACCTTAAATTTGGCTGCCCAGCCGCCCGCAGTTGTGTTGATGGCAGGTTTACAGGGCGCAGGTAAAACGACCTCCGTTGCTAAGTTGGCTAAATACCTACAAGAGAGGGAGAAGAAGAAAGTGATGGTGGTGAGTGTCGATGTTTATCGCCCCGCCGCTATTAAGCAGTTAGAAACGCTGGCGAAAGAGGTGGAGGCGACGTTCTTCCCTTCGTCAACGGAGCAAAAGCCAATCACCATTGCTAAAGATGCGATTACTGCGGCAAAAAAACAGCATTTGGATGTGGTTTTGGTGGATACGGCGGGTCGCTTAGCGGTGGATGATGCAATGATGGCTGAAATCCAGGCATTACAAAAAGCCATTAATCCAATTGAAACCTTATTTGTGATCGACGCCATGATTGGTCAGGATGCTGTGAATACGGCTAAAGCGTTCAACGATGCGTTACCGCTTACCGGCGTCATTCTTACCAAAGCCGACGGTGATGCTCGCGGTGGTGCCGCTCTATCAGTTCGTGAAACTACAGGCAAGCCGATCAAATTCTTGGGGATGGGTGAGAAAGTAGATGCCCTAGAGCCATTTCACCCCGATCGTATTGCTTCGCGTATTTTGGGTATGGGTGATGTGCTGTCTTTGATCGAAGACGTCGAACGTAAAATCGATAAAGAAAAAGCCCAGAAGATGGTTGAGAAGGTGCAAAAAGGTGCCCGCTTCGACTTGAACGATCTTAAAGATCAAATTCAACAAATGGATAGTATGGGTGGTATGGCGGGTCTGTTAGAAAAAATGCCGGGCATGGGTAATATGACTCAAATGGTTGAGCAGGCCAATATGGGGGGTCAGTTCAAGAAAATGGGCGTTATTATTGATTCTATGACGCCGTCCGAACGCAAAAACCCAGACAACTTAAACGGTTCGCGCAAACGTCGTATTACTAAAGGCTCTGGTACAGAAGTTCAAGATTTAAATCGCCTTCTTAAGCAGCATAAGCAAATGGCCAAAGTCATGAAGAAAATGAAAGGTGGCGGCATGAAGAAAATGATGCAGGGTCTAGGCGGCATGTTGGGTGGCGGAGGAATGCCTCCGGGTCTAGGGCGCTAAATGGCCCCAGTATTTTTTGCGTAATGTTTTTAGATTATTCTTTCAGTTTTAGTAAGTCGGTGGTAGAGGTATATTTGATATTCACTAATGGTTGATGATGCTTGTTCAATAAACGCATTACACTCTTAAAGGTTAGTTCGGATGAATAAGCGACTTGGAAGTTATAAGCTTTTTACAGCAGCGATACTTTTTTATATAGTTGGAGCCTTAATTTATTGTTGGTTTGAGTACAATCAGGAAAAAAAAGCAATACTCAATTTATTAGATGAGCGCCTACTATCTACGGTTAGTTTTGCTGAGCATATACTGCAACAAACGCTTAGAGAAAATATTGCCGGCGCTACGCCATTGACGCCTGATGAGGATTTCTTGCTCTCTCTTGAGTTGCAAGAACTTGCTGATAATATGAATGTGACTTACGTTTATAGTATTGTTAAAAAAGCAAAAGGTTTTTTCTTTATCAGTTCAAATCCAGAGCCGGAAGAGCTGCAAAAAACTGGCAAAGCTTACGAAATGGCATTTTTAATGCCTTACCCTGATTTTCCTAGTGAGCTTGCTGATGTGTTTGAGACCGGCGAGTTACGCTATAGTGAATATCAAGATAGATGGGGTCAGTTTCGATCCATCTTTTTCCCGTTTAAAGATATTGCCGGTAATGCCTATGTTATCGGTGTTGATGTTAATGCCTCAGAGCTCAAATCACTTGCTTACGACAATTTATTAAATGCGCTAGTTTACAGTCTATTTATGGGTTTAATTGTGCTTCCGCTTATCTACGCTTATCTTCGCACGATTCGACATTCCTATAGTGAAAAGTTAGACGTAATGGGTAAGAACCCGCTAACTGGCTTACCGAATCAACGCTGTCTTGAAAATAAGTTAAGTAATAGTTCGGAAGATCATTTGTTGTTGATCGAAATAGAAAACTTTGATCATATTGCCAGTGTTTTAGGCGTAACGGCAACTGATGCACTAATGCTGCGCCTAGTCTATAAATTAACTGAAATAAAGGTGCCTAAAATAGAGTATTGCGAATGGTTTCATCTGTCAGATGATCGCATTGGTTTATTTAGTGTTTATCCGTTTTCTGTAAGCGAAATAAAAGTGATTATCTCAGCTATATTTCAAACACTGACTCACGCAAGTGACTCTCCGGATATGAGCGAACAGGTTCCTTTGGTGATTCGAATGGGAGCTGTGACGAATCAGCAAAATGCATTGATGTTTGCTGGAATGGCTTTGATTCACGCTGAAAAAACCAATCAGTCTTTTGTTAACTATGACCCATCGCTAAATTTACCTAAATACTTTCAGCGTTATATTACTACCTTTAATCTACTGTCAGATGCGCTTAGGAATAATCGCGTTATTGTGTTATTTCAGCCAATCCTAGATGTGAGTAGTGGTCAAATCGTTAAATATGAGGCCCTGGTTAGAATACTCGATGAGAAGGGTGAGGTGGTCAGTTCCCCCGGCGAGTTTATGCCGATTGCCTATCAGTCTAGGTTATGTCATAAGTTGACTAGGGTTGTAGTAGATAGGGTGCTGGAAACTATTCGTCCAACATCACACATCGTTAGTATCAATCTATCAGTCAAAGATTTATTTGATCAAAAGACCCGCGAATATATTATCCGTCGTATTCGGGAGAGTGGTTTAGGTGAGCAAATAGAATTCGAGCTTTTAGAGCAGCAGGTGATCGCAAGCTATGTTACTGCTGCAGCGTATATTAAACAGTTAAAAAGTTGTGTCAGCAGTGTTGGAATGGATGACCTTGGTAGGCTGTATTCCAATTTTGACCGCTTGTTTACCTTACCTCTCGATTTTGTAAAAATTGATGGAATGATTGTTCAGGCCATGGAGCGCGATAGCGATGCTAAGTCGATTATCGAAGGTATTGTTACTTTCGCTCGCCAGAAAGGTATTCATGTGATTGCCGAGCATTGTTATAATCAACATGTCTGTGACATGGTTGTTTCGATGAATGTTGATTTATTGCAGGGCTTCCATATCGGTGTTCCATCCCCAACCTTTGCTATTCAGTCCTCAGAGTAAAAAGTCGTTTAAAGTTCTATTCCCGCCATGGTCTCGGTATTATGTGCTTTAAGGTAGATGATATAGTAGCAGGTGGCCGAGATCAGAGAAACCTGCCCCAGCAAGCCGCTGTGTTTTTATGTCAGCAACATGGTGATCATCGTTTAAAGGATATTGCCATGGTATTTGGTTTAAGTCGTTATAGTTGTGTGGCTTATGCTATCGTCAAGTTTAAAAAAATATAGACTGAAAATAAAAGTGAAGCCAAAAACATAAAGCGCTTAATATGATGCTTGAGTCTTTCTCTTTCTACTTTTTTAATAATAGAGATCAACGCATGAGTTGGGTTCATCTCATATCGGAGAAGATTGAGCCTTTACAATAAAGTTTTTATCCCGTATCATCGCGCGCCTTCTATCTGGGTAGTGGATACGTAAGTTTCCGTACACTTTTTAGAAGCCTTTATAGAAACCCTTAACACAGTTTTTATACTCCAAGCGTTTTGCTCTTAAGCAAATAGCACAGAATTCGTCTTGCCGTGAGGCAATACTCTTAATTGAAAATTGATAGGATACAAGCCCGCATGGTTACCATTCGTCTATCTCGTGGCGGTTCAAAGAAGCGTCCTTTTTATCATTTAACCGTAACTGACAGCCGCAAAGCGCGTGACGGTCGTTTCATTGAGCGCGTTGGATTCTTTAATCCTGTTGCGCGTGGTCAAGAAGAGCGCCTACGTGTTGATAATGACCGCATTGAGTATTGGTTGTCGCAAGGTGCACAGCCATCTGAACGCGTCTCTAAATTATTGAAAGATCAAGTAAAAGCAGCAGCTTAAAGGCTACTGTTCGGTAGTAGGGTATGTCGAACTTAATAGATGTTGGAAAGCTATCTGCTCCTCATGGCATTAAGGGGTGGGTAAAAGTCCATTCGCAAACCGAACCCGCTACTAATATTTTCACTTATCAACCTTGGTATTTAAAAACTAAGCACGGTGTTAAGCCGGTTGAGTTGATTGAGTGGAAGCCGCAAGGAAAGGGATTTGTTGTCCAAATCAAAGGAGTTGATGACCGCAATCAAGCTGAGTCCTTGTGTCCGGTGGGCATTGCCGTAGAAAGAGCCTTATTGGCACCGCTAGCAAAGGATGAGTATTACTGGCACCAACTACAAGCATGTAGGGTTGTCAGTATTTACGAGGGCATGTCAGTTGATCTCGGAGAGGTTAAGCGAATACTGCCAACTGGGGCAAATGATGTGCTAGTTGTCCTTGGTGATGCCTTAAGTATTGACCAAGGAGAGCGTTTAGTCCCCTACGTTCTGGGCCAATTTGTTCAGGATGTCGACCTTGAGAAAAAGATCATTACGGTAGACTGGGATCCAGATTTTTAACGGCCTTGCTTTTGGTGCAGTCAGTTTGGTGTAGTCAGATAGTGTAGGTAGTCAGGTATAGCCTAAAGTGAAATCGGCTATGAAAAAAATTACCTCAGAAGAGCGGGTAAATAAAAAGGCTATAGGTTAAAGGTTATGGCCAATAAGATTGCAATAGTAACGCTGTTTCCTGAAATGTTTAGCGCATTGACGGATTACGGTATCAGCAGTCGGGCTATAAATCAGGGGTTGCTAGAGGTTTACTTTAGTAACCCAAGAGATTTTACAGCTGACCGTCATCAAACAGTGGATGATCGCCCTTATGGCGGTGGTCCTGGGATGGTGATGAAGGTTGAGCCATTGAGTCAAGCTATAGCAGGTGCTAGGTCATGGTTAGCTCATGGTAAGCAAGTTGGTGATAGCGTTGAATCAGCGAAAGTGATTTACCTATCGCCTCAAGGCAGGTTGTTAAGTCAGGCTCAGGTCAAGACAATTGCGCAAGATAAGGCCTATCAAAATATTATTTTGGTGGCTGGTCGCTACGAAGGAGTTGATGAGCGCTTATTGGAAGCCGAAGTCGATGAGGAGTGGTCTATTGGCGATTATGTGTTGAGTGGCGGTGAGTTGCCCGCCATGGTGTTGATGGATGCAGTGATTAGGCTGTTACCAAAAGCACTAGGGCATGAAGATTCTGCTGACCAAGATTCTTTTAGTCATGGTTTGCTTGATTGCCCTCATTACACGAGGCCAGATGAGTATCAAGGGCGCTCGGTTCCCTCGGTACTTCTCTCAGGGAATCATAAAGATATACAGCAGTGGCGCTTACAGCAGTCTTTAGGACGAACCTTGTTAAGGCGCCCTGAGTTGTTAGAGAAAATAGAATTAACGTCTGAACAAGCTAAATTGATGGAAGCGTTTAAAACCTCCATTAATAAAAGTTAAAAGTTAAAAGTTAAAAGTTAAAAGTTAAAAGTTAAAAGTTAAAAGTTAAAAGTTAAAAGTTAAAAGTTAAGATTAATTAAACGACTCTAGCTGTGAAGCTACACACTCTATGCAATGAGGAAAACTCAATGACCAATAAAATAATCCAAGCATTGGATAAAGAACAAATTAAAACTGATGTGCCAACTTTTTCACCTGGTGACACTGTTGTTGTGCAAGTTAAAGTAAAAGAAGGTACTCGTGAGCGTTTACAGGCCTATGAGGGTGTTGTAATTGGCAAGCGTAACCGTGGAGTAAATTCAGCGTTTACTGTACGTAAAATCAGCCATGGTGTTGGTGTAGAGCGTACTTTCCAGTTACATAGCCCACTTATCGATAGTATTAGTGTTAAGCGTCGCGGTGATGTGCGTCAGGCTAAGCTTTATTATCTGCGTGAATTAACCGGTCGTGCGGCACGTATTAAAGAAAAGCTCGGTTAAGTTTATTTTGTGCTATGAACATAAAACCCCAGAGAATAAATCCTTTGGGGTTTTTTTTATTGTCTACATCCATACTCGCAGGTCAGTTTTGTTATAGGATGAAGGATAGGCTAGATTTAACAAAACAATTATAAGGGTATATATATACGAAGTTTAAATTAACGATTCTTGC
>JBLHWO010000197.1:0-7105 GCA_047629215.1 Cellvibrionaceae bacterium
GGAGTGTTTAGTGTGTTGAGTGCCGAGTACAGCGTTACTGTTTTACCACTACCTGTCGGGCCGGTGATGAGTACCATGCCATAAGGCCGGTGAACAACTTGCTTGTAAAGCGTTAGTTGCTCTTCTGTGAAGCCTAAGGTCGTTAGATCTAGTTTGGCTGCACTTGAATCTAATATCCTTAATACAACCTTCTCACCATGTACTGTCGGCAGTGTGTTTACACGAAAATCGAACACTTTCGTTTTCGATATTTTCAATCTTACACGACCATCTTGAGGGGCTCTGCGTTCTGCAATGTCGAGTCTAGCTAGAATTTTTATACGAGCGACAATTCGCGGCGCAAATGAGATCGGCTGGCTGGTTATTTTGTATAACACACCATCAACACGAAAGCGTATGCGCAGTTCTTTTTCAAAAGGTTCAATGTGTATATCTGATGCGCCTTGATTAATAGCGTCTATCAGAATTTTGTTAACATATTTAACGATCGGTGCTTCATTGGGGTCGAATGCATTATCGTTTTGTTTTTCCGTATCCTCGGCTTCGGTTATATCGAGCTCTAAGTCGCCATCGCCAAGAAAATCCTCCATCGAGTCTTCTTGTTGGTTTTCTAATTCTTGAACTAGTGCTATTAATGCCGTCAACTCAGTCTGTATCGGGATTACTTGTAGACCGGTATAGAATTTAATCTCGTCCAAGGCATTCTTATTGGTTGGGTCGATCGTCGCAACGTATAAGTTTTTACCGTGTTTATAAATCGGAAGAACGCTATGGCGCTCGACTATTTTATAGTCGATGAGCTCAGTGGGTATTGCGTCCTTATCCAGCGTAGATACGTCGAATAACGGAATACCAAACCGTGATGACATCTCTTGGTTGTATTTATCACTGCTTATTATCGACGATGAAAAAAGAGTGGCTAGAGATTCAGCTGAAGACTTCCCTGAGAGTGGCAAAGAGCCAATATCCCCCTCGTCAATCAATTCAAGGTTGATCAATGTCTTAACAATGGGTGATATGTTTTCGAGCATAATGATATTCTCTGGTGATTAAGGGCATTAACCGATTAAGAAGCCATTGTATCTAACTTCTTAATAAAAACTACTTTTAATAAACAGCGATTTGTGCAAATTTTTGTAACTTTTACAGTCTGGCCACAGCATGAACAGAACTAACTAACCACGCAGTTATATGAAATATACTATTGTTATCCCCGCTAAGAATGAAGCGCAGGGACTAAAAGAAATTCTTCCTAAATTACAGAACTTAGGCGCACAAGAAATCATAGTGGTTGATGACGGTTCGACCGATGATACGAAAGTACTTTCTGAGTCATTTGGTTGCAGAGTTATCTCACACCCGTACTCAATGGGAAATGGCGCAGCTGTAAAATCAGGCGCGCGTGAAGTTACTACTGATACCATTTTGTTTATGGATGCCGACGGACAGCATGATCCAGACAACATACCTGATTTGCTAGCCCAATATAATAATGGTTACGATATGATGGTTGGCGCTCGTACAAGCCAAGACTCACAGGCTGGTATGGCTAGAGGATTTGGAAATAAGCTTTACAATTGGTTTGCTTCTTGGATGGTCGGCCATAAAATCGAAGATCTCACGTCGGGCTTTAGAGTTGTCAATCGCAAAAAATTCTTGCAATTTCTATACATGTTACCCAATGGGTTTTCTTACCCTACGACCTCGACCATGGCATTCTTTCGAGTCGGCTATAAGGTTGGCTATTTGCCTGTGACAATGCCACCTCGGGTTGGAAAAAGCCATCTACGTATATTTCGTGATGGTATTAAGTTTTTGCTAATCATTTTTAAGATTGGCACGTTATATTCGCCGTTAAAAATCTTTCTACCGATAGCTTTATTGCAATTCGTTTTAGGAATGGGGCGTTATGCATATACACTTGCTACCTCTGGGACCTTTACAAATATGAGCGCGTTGCTATTGAGCAGTGCGGTTACGGTGTTTTTGATTGGTCTTGTTTCGGAACAGATATCCAATCTTAATTATAAAAACTAAATCGTGATTCATATTGTTTTAGGAACTAAGGCTCAACTCATAAAGATGGCCCCAGTTATGTCTGAGTTGAATGATCGAGGAGTAGACTATAATTTTGTCTTTACTGGCCAGCACCGCGAGACCATCGATAGCATATTGGACGTGTTTGAGCTAAAGAAGCCAGACATCCAGCTTTATCGGCACAAAGAGTCGACCTCTCCACTAGGTGTGTTAGCTTGGTTTGTGAGCGTTTTTTTTACCTTCCTTTGGCGTAAAAAAAAGATTTGGAAGGGCGATGTGAATGGCTATGTATTGAATCACGGTGATACGCTCTCGACGTTACTGGGCGCTTTTTTCGCTAAGTTACATGGGCATAAAGCATGCCATGTTGAATCAGGCCTTAGATCCTATAGCTTGCTGCATCCGTTCCCCGAAGAGCTGGTAAGAATATTGGTTTTTCGGTTAAGTGATTACTATTTCTGCCCTGGCGATTTGGCCACCAGCAATGTTGCTGCCTACAAAGGCGTGAAGGTTAATACCGAAATAAACACGCTCTACGATGCATTAACAATGGCGTTGAGCGAAAAGCACAAAATAGTGGTGGATGTTCCTGAAGGAAACTACTCAATTGTGTCTATTCATCGTTTTGAAAATATTTTCGATAAGAGACGCTTCAGCCAAATAATCAAAATAATATTAGAAGTTGCAACCCACCACCGCTTACTTTTAGTGCTGCATAAGCCAACTAAGAGGCAACTTATTAAGTTGGGTTTTTTCGATACATTAAATAATCACCCTAATATCTTACTAAGAGACCGTTATGACTATTTTAAGTTCATTAAGCTAATTGGTGGGGCAAGGTGTGTTCTTACCGATGGGGGGAGTAATCAGGAAGAATGCAGCTTTTTAGGGAAGCCGTGCTTGATCCTTCGAAAACATACAGAACGCGACGATGGATTAAATCAATCGGCGGTATTATGCGACTTGGATCTCGAAAAAATATTGAACATTATGAATAATCTTGATGACTATAAACGTGAGCGCTTCGAATACTCTCGTTCGCCATCTTCGGTTATCGTTGATACCATTACTGGTCGTTAGTCTAATCCTGTTTGTGTGATAACACTACAATATAATAGCCTGCAAACTTAGCCATAAAAGTTGTACTTAAGGCTTTTTCTAAAAATTTTACCACTGTCGATAAAACCGGAATTTTATGAATGTAGGCAAATGGGGTGATAATTCGGGCTCCAATTACTTTTTCTATTTTGAAGTGTTCAGAGACTAGCGATTCCACTTGTTTTGGCGAGTGGTATGTAATGTAAACCTTTTTCAAAGCCCCAGCTAACTTATTGGCTAGACCCTTTAAGCTTATTGGGTTATAAAATTCCAGTACCGCGACGCCATCGTTCCTTAATACACGAGAGATTTCACTCATCGCTTTATCGATTTCTATCACGTGAGGCAAAACTTTAAATGAATAAACTACGTCGAAAGAGTCGTCCGGAAATGGGATTGAAATGGCGTTTCCCTCCACCACATTCAGATTCATTTCTCGAGCATTCTCGAGCATGCCTGATGATAAGTCCATGCCCCAAGCTTCGTCTGCAATTATTGAGACTTGCTTGAGGATAATCCCAGTTCCGCAACCAATTTCAAGTGTCTTTTTTCCCCTTCCAACATCCTCTATTACCGAGGTTTCGATTTCGTTAATGAATGAGTAGTAGTAAGTGTCACTGCGCTCTTGATGGTAGTCGGCACCATATTTGTCGTAGTACTTTTTGATCTTTTTATAATCGGACATGATGTTTTTCTATATTCAAAAGTTTTCGTGCTTGTTGACTTATATCGAAGGTGGACTCTGCAGTTTCAGCAGCGTTTCTACACAGCCTAATATAATTCGCATCTTGTGTCGCCAGGCTGAGAATAAGCTGTTCAAAGTCTTCTGTCGATTGGGCATGATACCCGTTATGCCCATCAATTAATATCTCGCGCACGGCGTCATTGTCACTTGATAATACCGGAATGCCCAGAGCCATGGATTCAATTGCAGACTGAGCAACACCAAGTACCGTTGCCCCAGATCGGTATGGCAGTATCAATACATTATTGTTAGACAGTAACTTGATAGGGTTACTTGCGTAGTCAAAGTGTGTGATGTTCTTTATCGAGTGGATTCGTTTTATAAGTAATTGATAAAATTCAATATTTTTTTTACCAGGAGAGTATCCAGCAATAATGTTGAAATGTATCTCCGGTAGGCGCTCGGCCAAGTCTACGACTATATCCGACCCCTTTATATGTGATAAATGCCCCATAAAGCAAACTGAAAACGGCTGGGTTGTGTTTTTATTATCGCCTCGCGGTGGCGCAATTTTTCGTATGCTCTTGAGGTCTACGCCAGGAAGCAGCAGCGAGCCCATATCCTTGTCCAAGCCGATTTCATCTACTATTGATTTATTGGCACAAAAAACCCAATTAAATGGCTTTAAGAATAATCGAAAGAGTTTTTTCTGGTTGTTTAAAAGCTCTAAATTCGTTGTTTGGTAGAAACACGTTTTTTTGGTGCTACCCGCAATCAAGGAGCTTAAGAGCCACCAAACAAGCAGTAGAATGCCCTTACTGACGCTAGAGAATATTATCACGCGGTCAGGCGAAAATTCTTTCTCAATTTGCCTTAGCCCTTGAGGCCAGAATTTATGAAATTTGTATATGTGTAATCCTGAGTCATCGATATAAGTATTCATTTCGCCTGCACTTTTGGTGCAAGCAACGCGCACTTCGTGACCGAGATTCTCGAGTGCAGATACGAATTCGCGTATCAATGAAATTACGCCCGACGGGCGATCGATCGGATAAAAGTGGCGAGTAAGTATTAATATCTTCATTTCTGATATGGCGGGTCTATTGACCGACTGCTTTGGTATGCTGCAAAGCCGCCAATTAGTAGTATTACCAACATTGATGCAACTCGATCTACTATAGATGCTGCCAGTGCAATGCTTATATCGATACCGAAGATAGCCGAAATGAACACAGTAGCTGCTTCCTTTATGCCGATATTGCCTGGAGTAAAAGCCCAACTTAAGCCTATTGCTAAGAGACAATAGATTATCACTGTATCATTTAAGCTTAGTGTGTGGCCAACGGCCAAAAAAGAAAGCCAAAGCCTAACGCAGGTAGCGATATTTAGCAGCGACAGCAAAGCAATAAACTTACCAATTTGAATGGGTTTATTCAACCAGAGTGTCAACCCTTTGGCTATTTGAGTTAACGCTTTTTTTCCTATTTTAGTTTTAGCCGTCAATAGGGCTAAAAGAGATAGTGCAATAAACGAGAGCACAATAACGTCAATTGGTAATGCTACTAAATAAGAGCTTAATGACCTTAGAGCGATGTTATCTAGCAATAAAGCGATTGCAAGCATCCCCAACAGGAACCCGATTTGCGCTATGTGGCTGGTGGATACTACAAATAAATAGTTTTTCCAAGGGACGTTAAAGTGCCTTTTCAAGTATGCGCCGCGTATCCAAAGCCCCCCCTTCATTGGTAATACTGTGTTGAAAAACGTATTCATGGATGTATACATGAACGAGATTTTAAACGGAAAATTCACGCCAACGACTTTCATCGATACTTGAAACATAGACGCCAACACCACGAAGATAAAAATTGACAAGGAAACTAGCGTTAACCACATGCCTGCTTCGGTATTGGATAAGGCCTGATAGGTGGCGGATGCGTGTTCTGTGTTGAGAAATTTAATCGCTAGAAAGACGACTCCAATACAGGCAGCTAAACGAATTATTTTATCAATCATTTAATCACGATTCTGAGTAGGCGGCACATACCAAGAGTGTCTGGGTTGGGTAAATACAATAGCCTATTTACCCACTATTTAGCCGGCAGGCTAATAATTAAGCCGTCGTTTTTAAAGTAGACTGGTTTGAGCTGAGACTCGGCGATGAGCACATCGTATTCCGGGAAGTATTTTCTCCAGATGAACCCCGACATATATACAATTATGGCATCGCCACTTCGAACTTCGTTCGATATAGCTTCTAGCTTTTGTTGAAATTCTGGGTCCGATTTTAATGATACCGGCGAATAAACTCTTGGTAACTGTATCGCATTAATGTCTCTGTGTAAGAAAAGAAAATCAGGAGCATTGCTGTATACTTTTCGACTGCCTGCGTATTTTTGCACAGAGTCGAGGATCGGTAACTCATTATTTCCTCTCGTAAAGTAGCCAATTCCATTTTGAATGCTATTCGATATTAGTTTCGATGTATTGAGCATATTGCTTGCCCCGATAGTAGAAACCAATGCAAGCGTTATTAGAAACACCGGTTTAAAGTTAGTCCCTAACAGGTAGAAAATTGCCGCCCACAAGGCGATATAACATGGTAGGAAGATTCGCTCGTCTATCGGCGTATAGGCGTCAAAAAATGAAATCGAAATGAGGATAAAAATAATATAGCCGAAGGAAAGTATTAAAAAATACCATGATTTATCTAAATTTAAGGTGCTAGGTTTTACGATTAAACTAGGTCGTTTAAGGTGCCCAATAAGAAAGATGAAAGCCGTAACGATTACAAACAATACCCCAATTCCATGATTACTTTGAGGGGTAAACCAATTGACTACCAATGCGCCTAGGTCGTTTAAGTGGCTAATAGAAATAGGGTGAAAGTTAAGTGATCTATTGGTTGACGACCCTAGTGTGAGGCTGTTAACTAAGCCATAAATCAGGGAGGGTGATAACGCAAATGCGCCGTAGAAAATAGATTTTTTTAGTCGTTGATAAGCGCTGCCGTCAGAGACCAAGAGTAGTGCTAACGCACCCATAGCGATAAAGTAGATTCCTATGTAGCGAGTTAACATGGCTAAACCAAGTAAGCTGGCTGAGAGATAGATCGTTTTTCTACTGTTGGGATTGTTGTGTAGAATGGCAAGCCCGCAAAAACAGAGGGTTAAAAATGGAGATTCGCTCCAAGCCATTTGGTGCACTAAAAAAAACTGAGGTGAGGCTAATAAGAATAAAGAAAATAGTAGTCTTACGGTATTCTGATTGTCAGACTTTGGAATG
>JBLHWO010000198.1:0-6903 GCA_047629215.1 Cellvibrionaceae bacterium
GCATTACGCGAACCAGCAAAGCCTCGCCCCACTGGGTTGCGCGCGTCGATAGCGGCGACTTCTCCATCCACCCTATGTGCTCCACCGTAAGCTCGTTCGTAAACCATCGCCATGGTGTTAAAGGGTTGGGGAGCGGTAATACGGCCATGCTGCCATTGTCGATCGCCAAAGACGCGAATGGTTTTTTTATGTGGGCCTACTGCCAAACTGACATCCAACTGATTAACTGCTTGATCATTCGGGGCACTGGCATGTCCAAGCATAATGATATCAGTGTTGAGTTTACCCGTATGATAATCGGAGGGGGTTTGAATACTGGATTCGCCCGGCTCGCCCCAATACACATCTGCTTCGGTTGGCGGCAGTTGCACATCGGCCAGCGTCCACTGCTCGCCAATGGTAAAGGTGGCCCTTACCATGAGGTACAGCGTATCCACTGCCTCTTCATTGGGAAATAAGGCCATGCTCGTGGCAAAGGGGGTATTATTCTGAAGTTGTAACATGCGTTATGGTAAAAATATTTCCTTAATAGGGTCACTTCCATCTGCATGGAATGGTTAATTCACTTGCACTGAGCCGCCCATTATCCGGTTTACGCCCGTGGAACGGTTTAATAAATACTTACCTCTAATCAATATTTTTCCAGACTTGGTTAAGGTAATGCTGGACTCTCCACACTTAAGGACAATTTCTTCTTTGGCTTCCAATACCAGCTTATTGCCATCCACTAAGACTGTACCTGCTTCGCCTTTTGTATCTACTTCGTCTGTTATATCAATACCTTGTGTGATTTCGTCTTTTTCAGACAGCTCTTTTTCAAGCGTATCGTTTTCAGGCGCATCGTTTTCTGCATCGGTTTTTTCAATCACATCATCAGCGTGTGGCGCCGGCACATAATTTTCTAACATTGACTGTAACGGGGCATGAATCATCCCCATAATGACGGGTTTGTCTAATGCACCGTTAGCGAATAACAATGCCAGCTGACGACCCGCATTCGCTTGGCTAATGGCTAGAGTAGACATGGCAACCACTGCTTGCGCGGAGGTATTTTGTGGAAAATCTACCAAGGGCTGCCCTTGCTCATTTAACGCAACCAGAGTGCCTATAATAATTTCACCGGGAGAGATAGCCGCGTTAGTGCCGCTACTGGCGCCTACCGTTACTTGGTCAACTACTTGGTCAGCTAGTTGGTAAACTACATCGTCACTGGGTGGGTTAAATTTCATATTCAGTAGGATTAATTAGTAGTGGGTTAATTAGTAATTACCTTACTACCCTTAATAACCACATTGCTCGACCCCTTAATGTTAATCGTTTTACCACTAATGGTAATATCGCCGTTACTTTCCATCACAATCTGGGCAGCGCCTGTTTTAATAATTATTTTATCATCAGCATCCATGGTGATGGTTTTTGCGTGCAGGCCATAATGTTTGGTCACGTCTTCTAAATATTGACCGGTAACGCTTTCTTTTAAATCCTTGTCAACATGAATGGTCATATTGCCAGTGATGGCTTCTCGATGATCGTTACCTACATCAATGGTTTTATTCTGCTTAATGGATTCCGTTTGATTATTGTTAACCGTTTTATTACGGTCATTTTCAATCGTCGAATTTTCATCGTGCTTAACAATTTTGGTGCGATCGTTATCAACTGTCAGCGTTTCGTTATTTTCGACTTGAGTATCTAAATCTTTTTCAGCATGAACGTATATTTGCTCAGAGCCTTTTTTATCCTCAAACCTTAATTCATTATAGTTCTGTGGCGTTCCACCTTTTGTTGATCTGGTTTTGATTCCACTTTGTGTTTTTGATGGATAGGTGGGTTTATTCTTGCCGTTATAAACTGCACCCGTGACCAAGGGGCGGTCCGGATCGCCATCGAGAAAATTGACAATAACTTCTTGACCCATACGGGGAATAAACGAAGTACCCCATTGATTGCCCGCCCAACTCTGAACAACACGGACAAAACACGAACTGTTTTCGTCAGTTTTACCCTCTCGATCCCAGATAAACTGAACTTTGATTCTGCCGTGTTCATCAATATATATTTCTTCGCCTTTCGGACCCACAACAAGGGCTGATTGCGGGCCACGCATAACGGGTTTTTTATGTATCGGATTTGGCCGAAAATGTACATCAGCAGGAATACAAACAAAATTATTGCTGTAGGTTGCCTGCCCTTCTTCACCTGAAAAATAGCTCGCATCAGAGGCAGAATGATGGATGCCTATGATAATATAATTGCCTTTTTCATTCGTGGTCGTATGTTTTGCGAGAGTAAACTTGCCGCCTGCATAAAAGCTAGCGCAGTCACTCATCCCCTTAACCATATCTCGGCGAGCTTCTTCTGCCTCCAGCCTAACCTTAACCAAGGTGTCACCAAGACCACTGTCATACAAACCAGGGTACTCATAGTGTTCAAATTTATTATTGTTAGCGAATTTACTGATGGTGTTGGCATTGGCCTTAAGGTCTTTTAAAGGCTCTTTAAAGTTGTAGTCATTCAGTGTCCACTGGCCTTTTTTGAACTCGTAAAAATGCTCCCAGCTACTTATTTGCGTGTTGGGCTGATTACCTTTGGAATACTCTAAATCTGTCTCAAGGCATTCCTCATAGGCATTTTTTTGATCCACGAGAAAGAGCACATGCTTGCCCTCTTCATGCACAAAATAATAAGCAATGCCGTCTTCTTCCAACAAACGCGATATGAAGTTCAAGTCACTTTCGTTGTGCTGTACACAGTACTCTCTGCTTGAGCCGCCAGCAGCTTTAAAAACAAAATCACTAAAGCCCAAGTCATTAAACACTTGAGTGACAATTGCTTTGGTGGTTTTTTCTTGGAAGATACGATGGTCGTTGGTTTTAGACAGAAACCATAACCAGGGAACCATGGTCATTTTGTACTGACGAAGATTATTATGCTGTATCTCTCCAAACGCAAAGGCATTGATATAACCGTTAATTTTACGGTCAGCCTTTTCACTTTTAAGAGTAACAGTGGCTGTTTTGCCAATAATCTTTTCAGGGGAAATGTCTAGATCTTCAGATAACACTTCAATCTGAAAATCAAAAATATCAGAGATGTATTCACTGCCGTCGATGGCAGTCAGTAGAAAAGTATCTTTCCCTAAGGAAAAATCAGTTATCGAAATAGATCGATGGTCTTGTGTCAGCTGACCCATGAAATAGCAACCTTACCAAGAGCTTGTTAGCACATATAGCCTTAAGCTCGTCCCTGAACACTACAAAAAAAGCAATTATTATAATAATTGTTACTCGTAGAGTTCGTTAGAATCTGTTCACTGAAAATAGCCCTAAAAGCTAGACTTTCTAGGGCTATATGTAAACACGCTAATAAAAAACGACTAAAGAGGCTTAGCCGTTTCCAAATCATAACCTACGCGATGTGGGCTAGAAGATTTGTTATTAGAATCAAAGTCGCTATAGTTGACCATGATTTTAGAATAGCTCAATGTAATATTCTCAACTGGGTCGCCATCAGCAGCACCCGATATGGCATAACCGCTAACCAAGCAGTTAGTCAACTCATAATCCATGAACTCGACTACTTTGTCTGCGCCCGTTTGGACAAACTTAATTTTTACCGTTTTACCTGCCGACCCTGTAACAGACTCTTTAAAAAGAGCGGTAGCAGAATTATCAGCAAGTTTAGATAATGTTATTTCGCTTAAGGTTGGGCGAGTTGCTTCACGGTTAGCCAGATTACCTGCTTCCATCGTGATGCCACGACCTACAGCAAACTGCATAGACAGAATTACAAGATGATCTTTGTAACCTTCAGCAGTACAATTACCTTTAATACCTTCGTACTCGACATATATAGCCATTTATTAATTCCTTATATTGATATTTCATTGATGTTGAATAAAAACTAACTGGCGTAAAACAACTTATCTGGAAAAATGAATCTAAAGTTAATTTTTAAATCCATAAACCTAAACAGCTTCCAATTATCACCAACTGACGAATGATAACGCATAATAATAAAGTAGACAATGCACTGGCCTAATTCAACTTCATCTCCTTAAAGGTATCTGTAAAGTAGGCAAGCGTTGTGGAGTCATATTCAACACCCATAACCCTGTATCACCTTACGAATTACTTGTAATTTTGTAATTTTGTAATTTTGTAATTTTGTAATTTTGTAATTTTGTAATTTTGTAATTTTGTAATTTTGTAATTTTGTAATTTTTCATATTTTCTGACAGGCATACGACCAAAGATCTTCATCCGCGTTTAATCAAAACTGTATTGCAGATCGAAATACAGTTTTGCACCATCATCATCTCCGGACCCAGTCGATAACTCACTCTTTACCGGAAAGGCAAATTGTAAATTACCCCGAAAATTATCGAAAAGTGAAAGCTTAAAGCCCAAACCAATATTAGCGTACTCAGCGTCATCATCTGCCAAGCCAGTAGTCCCTGACTGCACCTCGCCAATTGAATAATCAGCGAACAAAAAGGGTTGTACAACGTCGGTATAGCGCCTTTTACCGCTAGAAAAACTCAAAAACTCGGGAGAATCAAAAACCCAGTCAACGCCAAGATAGATGGCGTCATCGGCAGAAAAATCATTAACCGCAAAGCCCCTAGCCCTAGTTGGACCTGCCAGCGCAAATTGGCTAACCGCAGGCAGTGACTCGCCCGCAATTTGACCAGAAAAACGCGTAATTAGCCGGCTTTCTGCGTCGGTAAATGGAACCCGCCAAAACGTGAGTAGAGTATAGTCATAGGCAAAAATAGAATACGACGTATTGGCAGCAAATGATTCCGGATCAGTAATCTCTCCCGATATCACCCTAAAGCTACCTTGATGCAGTCTGCGCTTACGCTCATTCAAGACATCAAAATTAAAGGCAAGAGACGTATTTTGAACATCATCACTGGGTATTGGCAATGATGGGAAAGTACCACTCTCAGTTGTCGATGTAATATCTTCATATTTTAGGCCTAAAGAAAAATTACGTGTCCTGCTGCGCTTGAGCTTCCACGTTAGGGAGGAGTCGACAACCTCAGACTCTCCCACAAGAGCAAGATCTCCACCCCCCCCTTCTAGGTTGTTTTCGCCAACAACAAAAGCATTGTTCGACGCACCAATCGCAAATAGAAGCTGGGGGCTAAAGACATTAATGCTGTAACGAATAGCACCATAGGTGGTGCTACCAGGATCAGATGCGTACAAGCCCGCAAGATAGAGTTGATCGCCAAAACCCGTAGGGTTATTCCAGATCAAATCACCATAGAGTCGATTTTCACCGGTTTGATCTGCCCCATGATTATCAATCCTAAGGTTGCCGTCAAAACGATCTTCAGAAAACACATTGATATTAAGCTTGGTATCACCCACCTGTGCTCCTGGCTCAAAATAACCCTGAACATTTAAACCTGGAAAATCATTGATTAAAAACAAACGTTCCTCAATAAGCGCATTGGTCACTGGCTCGCCCATCATGCTGTCAAAAACGGATTGCAGCTTTCCCTCCGAATAGTGACGATTATTGCTCACCGCCACTTCGCCTAGGGTACCCAGCAATAAGGTTAAGTTGACAACACCATCCCTGACACGCTGCTTAGGAATATAGGCCTTAGCCAAGACAAAACCACGTTCACGATAATAATTGGTAATAGTATCGGCAACCGTTTCGACCATCCCTAATGTTAAACCGCGCTCGCGACGCTGATCACGAATCAAAAACACCAAGCGTTGGACTTCAACCGCACCAACATGCTCATCTTTTGTTTCTTCCTCAATTTCAGCAATCAAATCCGATATTTCGCCCAGCTCCTCGAGGGTATAACCAGACTCTAGGCGCTCACCCTCGGACATTAACTCAAAGCGAATCGCCTCAACTCGCTTAATTATTTCTTCGCGAGTAATACCCAGCTTTGGGTATTCAACCAAACCCTGAACACGAAATTCACGCACATCCAAACGTGGGCCCGCATTAGGGTCTGGGTCTCGCTCGCGAACATTGGGAATATCCAAATCACGCAATAATGATTTTCTTTCCAGCTCGGGAGCTTCAATGATTTCCGGCATATCAAGAAAACCGGCTGCTGCCGATGAACAATAAAATACAGTGGCTACAACCACGGCAATGAATAAATAAAAAGTATTTTTAATACACATTTAAAGACTGATAACCTATACAAAAAAAATAAAAACACAAAGCGCAACAGACTATTTAGCAAAATAGGCCGCACTTAACTGAAGGTTGGTTTTGAAGAAAGATGCTTCTAGCGATTTAGCACTATCCTTTTTACCTTTACCGAAATAGACAAGACCTTAATTTATTAATATTCTTTTTCTTCTTCTTTCTCGTCATCATATAACTGATCACTGGGCAAGCGAATAGAAACGTCATCGTATAAATAATTTCTTATATCGGTAAAAATAGCAGGGTCAATTTCATCTAAGGTTTCAACCTCGACTAACAATTCACCACCAAGATTAAGCAGTTCAGGATTGACTAACGCTCCTGTAGTACTGATATCACCTGGGCCAATTAAGAACTGTGAACTGGAATAACTCGTAAGGGCAACAATACTACCCTCGCCGGAAAAATTAACAACCAAGGGACGACCAAACTCGCCAAATGTACCTCCGACTGCTCTTAACTCGCCGCCAGCACCGGTAATATCCGCATTAAGAATTCCATTGCTGTCTTGTCCTGATGGAATTGGGCCAACTCCAGTTATATTACCTGCTATGGTTAAGTTAACTTCGCCTTGACCGTAGCCTGCATTTATTCCACCCGTTTCTGGGTTGATTTCAATACTGCCGTCACTGAATAATGTAATATCTCCGACATTAACTAAACGCTGGATTTTTAGAGGATCTGAACCAGGAAGATTTGAATGAGAGATGT
>JBLHWO010000199.1:0-6858 GCA_047629215.1 Cellvibrionaceae bacterium
CGATCAATGAGATCATTCTGCCAGTGATGCTGAGGTTGTCTATTTATACTAGTTTATTATGCTATCGCTAGCAGCTCAACCTTGAGTAATGTTGGCCGCTACTTGTTGAGGTAAGTTTAATCAAATTGATTAGTAAGAGTATCATTATAAGTTCAACACCGTCCGTTCTTCTCAGGCGAAGAGCAAGCGCTTGATCATGAGCGCTTACATTAAGATCTGTAGTGGCATATTAAATTTGGTTACCGAGTAAGAGGGAGTAAGGGCCCAAGAAATACCGCAACTTTGATGCGGCTTTAGCTCCATAAAATTTAATCTCCAGTAATAATCACATGAATAAATATGGTTGGCCGGTGCGTAAGTTTGTCATCTAGTGGGGTGTTCCCATCTTAATCATGGAGTCGATCAAGGTAAGTGCTTATGATCAGTCTAGGTTAGACGGCTTCAAATTAAGTGCAAATGTGATGTGATGCGCATAAAAAAAATAGATGAAAAAAATAGAGTTAGTTTCTATATTAAAAAGAAATATAGAGTAGAATTGAAAATAGTTTTTAGCTTGGCCAATGGCCCATAATTTTTGTTAATCGGTACATATCTAAATGAAAATACTTGTTTACGTTTTACTTATCACGCTGCTGTCATTCAGTGTTGCCCTCAAGGTTCATTCAGCTGAGAAAGGTGATGAGGCAATCAGTATTCCATTAAAGCTCTTGGAAAATAATAAGCCAGGCAAGACAGTAGATCTAAATCAGTATCAAGGTAAGTTAGTCTATCTGGATTTTTGGGCGTCTTGGTGCGGTCCGTGTAGAAAGTCCTTGCCTATTTTAAATGAGATTAGGAGCCAATATTCAAGCCAAGGCTTTGAAGTTATCGCCGTTAATATCGATGAGAAATTGGCTGATGCTTTGAGGTTTTTAGACAAATATCCCGTTGATTACCCTATTTTTCTCGACCCTAAAGGCAAGCTACCTAAGGCGTATAAAGTTCCAGGTATGCCAACAGCGTATCTAATCGATGAAAAGGGGACCATTATCTACAAGCATGTTGGCTTTAAAACAAAAGACCGAAAAAAAATAGAGAAATTAATTAGCGAGCACATCGCAAAAAGGTAAACCCATCATGAATGTAATTTTAAAATTAAGTATCCTCTTAATGAGCTTATATAGTTTATCTGCCTGTACTTTTGTTGGCGCGTGGGAAAAGGGGAGTCTAGCTAGAACTGAGATGGCCTTTATTCCCGATCCAATGGAGCAAAGAATGAGCGACCATATCTATTTTTCTAAAGAAGCATCGTCTTCGGGTTCTGCTGTATCCGGTGGTGGTTGTGGCTGTAATTAGTGTGGCTAAAAACCCCAAATAAATACCATTAGGATTCTAGATGAAAGTTAAAAATAAAAAATTGGTGGCGCTGACCACTGCGGCGTTATCATTGCCAGGCATGATACCAAAGGCCAGTCAAGCCCAGACTATTCCCGAAAACTTTACCGCCAGCTATCGCTTTACTGAATACAAAGAAGACGATCAAGACGGCGTCGTCGAAGGCTCACCCCAGAGATACGATATTAGTATCCATCAGCTAAGTTTGGTTGCCCCTGTGTCTTCGCAAGTCAGCTTTAATGTGGACGCATCAACGGAATCCATGTCGGGGGCCTCACCGTGGCTTGTTGCTTCAGATGCAGATGAAAAACCGGTTCAGGTCATGAGTGGCGCGACGATAGAAGAAAGCCGAGATGATATTAGTTTTGCTGCTAATTTTTATCAGGAGAAAGCGCGTATAGGTCTGGGTATTTCACGGTCGACCGAAAATGATTATGACTCCACCAGTGCGAACATTAATACCAGTGTTTGGTTTAATGGCAAAAACACAACCTTGGATGTGGGCTTTAGCTTTTCTGACGACACGATTACACCGACACAAAAGTCGGGCATTACGCGTGTAACGGAAGAAGACAAAGACAGTAATTCTTTAGCCTTGGGGCTTTCACAGGTCATCAATAAAACTCTATTGGTGGGTGCCGGCTTTAGTTACGCTAGTTATGATGGCTTTTTATCAGATCCATACAAGCTGGCAGAGGTTGAAGGTGTCCGCGTATTTGATAGCCGACCAGACTCAAAAGATCAATTTTCACTTGACTTTAAGCTGCGTAAATATTTGACTAAATATTCTGCTGCTATTCACGCAGATTATAAATATTATGATAATAACTGGGGGATATCCTCACATACTGTCAATGTAGGCTGGTATCAAAACATCCAAATGTGGCAGTTCTCCACCAGCGTTCGCTGGTACGATCAAAGTTCTGCAAACTTTTACCAAAATTTTTATACTGCAGAACGTGCTGATGGTTATTACTCAAGTGATTACCGCTTGTCTGCATACGGTGCGCTCAGCTATCGCTTAGGTCTAAGCAAAAGTTATGAGTTTGGCACGTTTAAAATCACCTATGAAAACTACAATAGCGGTAAAGGGACTCAATCGGACGGCGACTTAAACCCGGGCTTAGTAGACTTTCAGTTTATTACCCTTGGGTTCGATTATAAGTTTTAATGGTTTACGCGAGTTGTGAATAGGCTTTACTCCACTCGCCTTAAAGCAATGGGCAGCCCTTGTGAATTCAGTATTTATTGTGATGACGAGCAAAAGGCAAAAAGAATCACTCAGCTATTAAGTGATGAAATTAGTCGGCTTGAAAATAAATATACCCGTTATAAAACGACCAGCGTAACATCGGCTATCAATGACCATTCTGGAAAAGTTGATGGCATACGACTCGATGAAGAAACCGCAGCCCTTATTAATTATGCAGATTCGTTATATCAACAAAGTGATGGTTTGTTCGATATTACTTCAGGTGTATTGAGGCGTGAGTGGAACTTTAAATCCGGTAAGCTCCCCAGAGAACTATCAATGCAAGCCCTTTTACCTATCATCGGCTGGGATAAGGTTACGTGGGATAACCCCCATTTCTATTTGCCTATTGAGGGAATGGAAGTTGATTTTGGGGGCTTCGTTAAAGAATATGCGGCGGATGTTTTGGCCACTCTGTGTATCGATAATAGCGTTAAACACGGGCTTATTAACCTTGGGGGAGATATTAGAGTGATTGGGTCTCACCCGAACGGGTCACCCTGGCGAGTGGGTATACAGCATCCAAGAAAACCACTCACTGCAATTGCTACGGTGGATATGTATTCGGGTGGCATAGCAACCAGTGGAGATTATGAGCGCTATATGATTATCGATGGAAAGCGTTACTGTCATCTACTTAATCCCAAAACGGGCGAAAGTATTCAACCTTATTTTGCCTCTGTATCAGTGGTATCTGAATCTTGTTTATTGGCGGGTTCTTTTTCAAGTATTGCCATGTTAAAAAGTCAAAAAGATAAAGGTTGGCTAAATGATATGGGCTTGCCTTATTTAACTACGGAGGAATCGAGTAATCAAACCATCCAGCTTGCGGGTACTCTGTCTCATCATCAGTCGAAGCATTAATAATTGCTGATGATCTGCTGTGACATTGGCTGCGTCAAAGTAAAGTGCGAGCTCAAATTGGCTAGGTGCTACTTCGTTGTGGTGTGTTTTAGCGAGCATGCCTAGCTTTATAGTTGATCCTCGAAATCCTGAACAAATACTTGGATGGGCTCAGGAATTGCGGCAAAATAATGATTATCACAGTAACTAGAATATATTTTAGTGGACCAAGCGGAATGCTAATATTTGAATGAACAATTACGGCTTGTAGCGCGGTAAAGTTTACGTAAATATCGAGAGCGGCTTTATAGGGTCCTAATAGATATAAGGACACCATAGCGATGGAACGATCGACTATCGTTTGCAAAATGTGATTGCGTGAACCTGCGAGCCAATCCATATGTTCCACGCAATGATGGACGGCATGTACACTACACAAGCGCGGCACTTCATGAAATAAACGGTGCGACCAATATAAAATAAAATCGGCGCATAAAATAATAATGACGACTTGTTCTAAAAACGGCAAGTTTTGTAATTGCCCGTTAGCCGCCCAGTGAAAAACAGTAGCCAAAAAATAATTGCCAATCATTAATAATACGGCGACTAATAAATGGTTAAAGCAAAAGTACCATAAGTCGAGTTTCCATTCAGGCCTTAAGATCACTTGTTCTTTATATTTTGGAAAAATTTTTTCAAGAAAAGTAAAAATAACAAGCGAAGCGATTAGAGCTAAGATCAACCAATCTAAGCCGAGTGAAAGAGGTTTAGGGTTTACGGCTTCAACGGGGACAGTGTAGCCCCCTAGGTTTGGCGTAAGTCGGTTGTGGTGAGGTACTCGGGAACAGATAACAGAGTACTGCTAGAAAACTCAGGATGCCTAGGTAGCAATCGGTATAACCACCCATATTGCCATTGACCAAGCGAAACTCTCGCTCCGACATGTCGATTGTTTATCTTGTATCATATTGATGGGTTTGGTTTTGGTGCTTGTCCTGTTGCGGAGACATAGGTTTTTCTTCCTTGCGGGTCTAGGGCGGGCTTGGACAGTATGGAGGGCATGTTAAAATGTTTTTCTTTTTTTGATAGTTTCTTCTCATGGAGCGCGAAGAATAAAGATCTGTATAATGGCCCTCTGTTTTTGACCTGCAATGAATGAGTTAATTATGCCTCTCGCTAAACGAATTATCCCCTGTCTTGATGTTGATTGTGGTCGTGTTGTTAAAGGTGTCCAGTTTGTGGATATTCGCGATGCGGGTGACCCCGTAGAGGTGGCCAAACGCTATAACGAGCAGGGTGCGGATGAGATTACTTTTCTAGATATAACTGCCACCCATGAAGATAGAGAAACTATGGTGCATATGGTTGAGGCTATTGCTTCTGAAGTATTTATTCCGCTAACGGTAGGCGGTGGTATCCGTACCCTTGATGATATCCGTACTATGTTAAATGCGGGCGCAGATAAGATCGGTATTAATTCGGCAGCGGTATTTAATCCAGAGTTTGTTAAAGAAGCTTCAGCGCGTTTTGGAGCACAATGTATTGTTGTCGCTATTGACGCGAAAAAATTGAACGCAGAGGGTGAGGCTGATCGCTGGGAAATTTTTACCCATGGTGGACGCAAGCCTACGGGTATTAATGCTGTTGAATGGGCGATGAAAATGGCCTATTACGGTGCCGGTGAAATATTATTAACCAGTATGGATAAAGACGGTACCAAAAGTGGTTTTGACCTAGAGCTGACCCGCGCTATTAGTGAAGCAGTATCTATTCCTGTTATTGCATCTGGCGGCGTTGGTAATTTACAGCATTTAGCCGACGGGGTGACACAAGGCGGGGCCGATGCCGTTCTCGCTGCCAGTATTTTTCACTTTGGTGAATATACTATCCCCCAAGCAAAAGCATATATGGCAGAGCAGGGAATCGAGATCCGGGAATAATTAGGAGGCTTTTGGCGCGAAACTCGTAATAGGAACTTTTAACATAAGAGTTTATGGCAATAAGGGCGTATAACAGCAAACTGTATAAACTAATCCCGTATTTTATTGATATGGGGAAGAGCTACTCACTGTTACCTACGCAGCTTGAGTAAAGAAATCCGTAACGCGCTCTACCACTTCTGGTTCGGCGGTACTAACAAAGTCCATAAAGCCATTAATGCCTTCATTGGCTTCCTTAGCGCTATCAAATGGACCAATCTCCATCCCTTCTCGCGTTCTAAAGTACCAGTAGTTGTGTTGCATAAATAAACGCTCACTACGAATAGGTACGATAGTATTCTCGTCACTTAATTCGCCTTTGCGCTTCATTGCCACGTTTTCCATCATCATTCCCCTTAAAATTGACGCAGTGCAATATTACATGAGAACTCATCAGGTGCCAATCAATATTGCTTGAATATAAAACAGTGAATGTGATTAAGCTCACTATAATTACTCAATAATAGACTTGACTACGGTAAGATTCCGCAAGAGGGCGATAGACGGTGCTTAAAATAGAATGAAAGCGAGATTTTTGTGTGTGAAGTTTTTGTGCTTCAGGGCTTATTGTTTGAGGTTTGCTTTGATCTGCTTTTGATTTGGAGAGTAACGTTTAACTAGAGTGGACACAGGGACCAAGCGAATGCCCTGTGATGACAGTCGATCTAAATGGCGCTTTAAATAATCCAGTGTTTCCGGGTGCGGGTGCGCAATTGCAATGGCATAGCCGCGACGTTGTGCGATGGCAATGAATTCACTAAATTGATCGTTAATCATTTCAGGCTTTCGGTCATTATCCAAAAAAACATCGCGTTTGAGCGAGGGTACATTGCGCTGTTGGGCTGTAAGCCAGGCAACGCTGTTGGAGGTTGTGCGGCTATCAATAAAATACAGTCCGTGCTCGCTGAGGGCTTTCATGGTCCATTCCATGGGTAAGCGTTTTTGAGTTAGCAAGCTGCCCATGTGGTTATTAACGCCACTAATATAAGGAACGGAGTCAATCGCGGTTGTCAGCACTTGTGTGAAGTCGACTTCGCCCATTGATTCACTGAGCCCTGATGGGCCCATGGGGCGATGATTGATATTGCTCATTGGCGCATGCAGCATTATTTCCTTTTGATTCTCCCTCGCATATTCAGCTAAAAAAACAGCATTAGGGCTATGAGGAATAATGGCATAGGTGAGGGCGCCAGGTAAGTCTAAGGCATTGAGGCCTTGGCGTTTATTGTAGCCAATATCATCAATAATGATTGCGACATCGGCTACATGCTTATTCGATTGCAGGTTGATTGGCACATTTTCTTCGCCATAGCTGCCTGCACTTACAAATAGTGTTAGCAGCGCTACTTTATGTAGTATTTTGAGACGCAATTTCTTCCCCATAATATTCTTTTTATAGAGTTGCTTTTA
>JBLHWO010000200.1:0-6855 GCA_047629215.1 Cellvibrionaceae bacterium
GGAGTTAAGATGAGCTAGTACTTCGATGGCAATAGGCGGTTTATCTGCTTGCAGCGTTATTAATAATAATGAAAAAATAGATGGTAGATGATCATCAAAATACATATCCACCACGCTACCCCTTACAAACACAACACGGCCTTGCTTGAGACCAGAAGTCTGAGATTTGGGTGGATATAGATTGGGGTTCATAGTGTAAAAGCCTGCGCTTTACTAGCGAGTACAGATTCTTCATCCGTCGCAATCACCTGCACAGTTACCCGGCTGTCTGTAGTTGAAATAATAGAGGCGTGTTGCCGATTGGCTTCATCATCAATGGTCAAACCTAACCATTGCAGATAAGCGCATATTTTTTGTCGAACCAGAGCGCTATTTTCTCCAATACCTGCCGTGAATACCAAGCGGTTGATACCCCCCAAAGCGGGCAGTAGTTTGCTTATTTCTGCGGCAGTTCTATAGCAGAAAAAATCGATGGCAAACTGCGCTTCTTCTGCACAACTCGACTCTAGTTCACGTATATCGCCACTAATACCAGACACACCTAAGAGACCCGATTGATCGAATAGTATTGAGTGAACATCGGCAATGCTGTAATTCTTTTCCTCCAATAAATACAAAACAACACCTGGGTCAATACTGCCAGAGCGCTTGCTCATCATTAGGCCTTCATTGGTACTAAAACCCATACTATGAGCAACGCTTTTACCGTCTTTGATGGCACAAGCACTAGCGCCGCTGCCAAGGTGCGCGACTATTGTTAAGCCGTGATTGACCGGTAATATTGAGGTGATATATTCGTAAGATAAGCCGTGAAATCCGTAACGAATAATACCTTCGTCAAAAAAAGAGCGGGGTAAAGGCAGCATCTTTGCCAAGTCACTAATGTTGCGATGAAAAGCGGTATCGAAGTAAGCCACCTGCGGTATACCAGGTAGGCGCTTAAGCAATGCCTCAATCGCGCGAATTTCTGCGGGTAAATGTAATGGGGCTAAAGGAGTGAGTGCTTTAAGTTGATCAAGGTTCTCAGCGTCAATTTGTATGGCATCGAAAAACTGTTGTCCTCCATGCACTAGTCGGTGACTTACGGTGCTTATTTGGATATCGGGTAACATTGTTTCAATGCAATCGATGGCTTGTTCGGCGGCGCCTGTCTTTTTTTCTAGGTTGGCGCTATGGATAGTTTCTCCGGCAGCATTGTATAAGCGCAACTGTGCGGTACCTAAGCCATAGTCAATCAAACCAGAATAGCGTCGCTTTAGAGTATCGATAAAGGGTTCAAACAGTGCAAATTTAAGCGTTGATGAGCCGGCGTTTAGGGTCAAACAGGCTTTCTTCTTATCTAAAATGTTGTTATCTAAGGTTTTCTGTTCGGCTGTGCTCATACTATCGTTGCTCCCTGATGTCTGGCGAAGAGTAAGGCGAGGGCACACGAAGCTTGCCTTGTTAGACCGTTACTGCTGGCTGCCCGACTGGTAAGAATAATAGGTACACGAGCACCCATAACGATCCCTGGTGCTTCGATACCAAATAGGTAAGTAAGCTGTTTTGTCAGCATATTGGCCGACTCTAGATTGGGTGCAATAATAATATCGGCATCACCTGCTACCTCAGATACAATATTTTTTGCTGCTGCCGCTTTACGAGAAATAGCGTTATCAAAAGCCAACGGTCCATCGAGAATGCCACCAGTGATTTGCCCTCTCTCAGCCATTTTGCAAAGAGCTGCAGCATCAAGTGTTGAGGGAATAGCTTCTTCCACAGTTTCTACGGCTGACACAATGGCAACTTTAGGTGTCCCTGACTCAATCGCTAAAAACAGGTCAATGGCATTCTGTACCATATCTTTTTTCTGTTTTAAGTTGGGCAGAATATTAAGGGCCGCATCGGTAATAAATAGTGGCTTGTGGTAACTGGGAATATCAACAACTAGCACATGACTAAAGCGTCGCCCTGTTTGTAATCCTCCAACTTTAGCAATCATCGGTTCCATAAATTCGTCGGTATGTATTTTACCTTTCATTAAAGCTTCGACTCGGCCAAGATGCACCAGTTCTACAGCTTTTGATGCTGCTGCGTGGCTGTGTTCGGTAGCGATGAGCTCAAAGCTACTGATATCGATTTTTTCCTCTTTAGCCACCGCGCGAATTTTAGCTTCGGGCCCTATTAGTATTGGTATAATTAAACCTTCGCGAGCTGATTTTACGGCGCCAATAAGAGAGTTGGCGTCTACGGGATGCACAATTGCCGTTTTAATCGGTGCATATTTTTTTGCTTGGGCAATTAATTTTTCTTCATAATTACCACGTGTCGCTGTTGTTGGATTGTCAATAAATTTCATGTTTTTAATTCTTTTAAATAAGTAAAATGTGGTTGCGGTCAATTTATTTTATTGAGTTAACTTATATTTCGTAGGCTTAAAATTGATGAGTTTAAGCTTGATGTACATAAGTTCCCGGAGCATCGCAAAGCGGGAGATAGGTATCGTTACCCAAAGACGGTAGTGCCACCATCGTCGATGCAGAGCGAGCCACTAGCCACTTATGCCAAGCTATCCACCAAGAGCCAGAGTGTTGCTTAGGATGTTGCTCTAGCCATTTGTCGGGAGAAATATAGGGTGCACCTTCAGCTGAGGTCCCCATCTGATAATGGTGCCAAGATTCACTAGGTAAGCTGGCAATACCTGAGTTATGGCCGCCATTGGTTAATACAAAAGTAAGCTCAGTGTTGGTAAATAAATGGAGTTTGTAGACCGAACGCCATGGAGATAGATAATCTTTCTCGGTGGCCACATAAAAAATTGGCAGCGTTAGGCTACTCAGTACCACTTCTTCTCCATCGACTTGGTAATCTCCCTCTGCGAGTAGGTCATGTAGATAAAAACGCTCTAAATACTCTTTGTGCATTGTGAAGGGCATACGAGTAGCATCGGCACTCCAAGCCATTAATTCAGAAATAGGTGGTTGTTCACCCAGTAGATAATGTTCGATAAAATAATCCCAAATAAGTTCTTTAGCATGCATAATTTGGAAAATATTTTTCAGCTGAAATTTATCCATATAACCTTGTTGCTGCATAATATGGTTAAGCAAACTCAGTTGGCTTTCATCCATAAACAACAATAATTCACCGGCTTTATCAAAATCAGTTTGCGACGCCAATAATGTCACCGTTTGTAAGCGGTCATCTTTTTGTTTGGCGAGCCAAATCGCGGCAATGGTAAGCAAAATACCGCCAATACAATAACCAGTGGCGTGAACCTTTTGACCAGGCATAATGCTATTGATGACATTAAGTGACTCAATAACGCTCAACTTCATGTAGTCGTTAAATCCTAGATCAGCATCCTCTGCCGTGGGATTTTTCCATGAAATTAGAAAAACTGTATGACCCTGCTCAACCAAATATTCAACCAACGATTTGTTGGGCGCTAGGTCGAGAATATAATATTTCATTATCCAGGCAGGCACGATTAATAGGGGTTCTGCGTAGACTTTATCCGTCACTGGACTGTATTGAATTAACTCGATTAAACGATTGCGGTATACAACCTTGCCGGGTGTTACTGCTAAGTCTTTACCGATAGTAAATGGTTGTAAGTGGGTGGGTATAAGACCTGCCGATAATTGTTGCATATCATTGAAAAAATGATATGTGCCATCCAACAAATTTTTTCCATAAGTTCCCTGTATTTTTTTTATTACCACCGGGTTTGTGGCAATAAAGTTACAAGGTGACATGCTGTCGAGAATTAAATTATTAACAAATCCGACTACATTGGCATGATGTCGACTGATTCCGCCAACATTATTTATCGAAGCTTGCCACCATTCTTGGAACGACAAATAGCTTTCTTCAAAGAGATTAAATGGAAAGTGATCCCAAGCATCATCTTTAAAACGCTTATCTTTAGGGGTTGAAGTTATAGAGAGTTTAGTTTTTGGCTGGTCAAAATAAAGTGACGACAGGGTAAAGTTAAGCGATTTTTCTAAAGCATCACCCCACAGTGCGATCATCTTTCCTGGAGATATACTTAAATGCATAAGCCAGTCGGCATAAGCCAAAGCTAAAGATACGGGTGATACACCGGCAGTTAATGTACTTAGCCAGACTTGATAATTATGGTCAAGATCAGAAAAAAAGTTATCTGAGAATAAAACTCTTTTATCGGACTGCACTTCATTTTTAACGATTGCAGGCTTTGATTGTGCCTTAGCAGATGGTGTAGGATCAAACTGTCGTACAAGAGCTACTTTTTCTGAGGGAGATGCCACTATTTTTCTCATGGGTAACGCTACCGTTATAAATTTTTTACGAAGGTTAAGCTATATAATTGATATGTTAATAATATTTACTATGCATTTAGCCACGCTAAGGCATCTCGTTGTTTTTCAAAATATTTCGTTTCTCCTGAAATAAACCAAGATCCAATTTCTGAGGATATTGCCAACCAATTTTTATTGCCATAAATAGCTATTTTAAAAAACTCATTTCTATGCGATAAACCAATCTTAAAATCATCCCACGCTGCTCGCAGATCCCACCCATCTAATTCTGTACCATCGAAGAATATTTTTACATGTGGCTGCTTTACTTCACTTAAGGCAGAATTTATCATAGGAGTTATCACCTCATAATCTTCGTGTGTAAGTTTTCCAAGCGCTTTTATTTTGAGAAATACCTCATCATTCGAGCGTTCAATACTAATTGAGATACCATGTCTCATAACAGCCATATTTGTACACCTAATAAATATTATCTAAATTTATTTTATTAATAATGTGATGACACTATATATAATATTTTATGGATCAATATTGATCTAAATCAAAAAAAACGAAGTCAGTAAATGGCTAATTTTGAAATATTTTTCAATATTTTTTGATGCCTTAGCGCACAGGTATATTTTATAAATAGTAGCGTGAAGATTATTCGCCTGATTTTAAATAAAAAGATCTAAGAAAATATATGTAGAAGAATTTATTTAAATTTTTTATAGGTTAGCAGTATGAGCTAAAAATTTATGCATAAGAAAAAAAATAGGACAGCGACACATTACACTAGTACCCATTTTTTGAGCTTATTAAGCCCTTAGAATCAATTATCAATTGCTTTAAATTGATCTATAGCTTCAACAACATGTGTGGCATACATAACGCTAGGGCCACCACCCATTAAAATAGCTACACCTAACGCATCAGTTATTTCTTCGCGAGTTGCACCTGCATCAAGTGCATCGTGAGTATGGAAGGCAATACAACCATCACACCGAGCAGCCACTGCAATTGCAAGAGCAATTAACTCTTTGGTTTTTGCATCAAGTGCTCCAGTTGTTGTGCCGGCTGTGTGTAACCAACCGAAAGCTTCCATCACTGCTGGTTGAGCATCGGATAATATCTCCATGTTTTTTTTAATATGGTCTAGTTGTTGAGGAAAGGTTAGCGTGCTAGGTAGTGTTGTACTCATAATAAACTCCTTATACTAATAATTTTTTTTAATCTTAACAAACTTAAATAATACATTGTGTGCGATATATTTTAGTCTGAATTATTTAATAAGATGACTTGGATCGGTTAAAAGTTGTCGTAGGTGTGTCATAAAACGAGCGGCCATTGCACCATCAATAACACGATGATCGTAAGATAATGATAGCGGCAACATTGGTCGAAAAACTATCTCGCCGTCACAGGCAACAACTTTATTAATTTTTCGAGAAACACCTAAGATTGCTACCTCTGGTGTTTTGATAATGGGAGTAAATCCTGTACCACCAATTGCACCCAAACTAGTCACACTAAACGAGCCACCTTCTGTATCTGCATAGGTGAGCTTGCCGGTTCGTGTACGTTCAGCTAGATCGGACATAGCTAGCGCTAAATTCTCAAATGTCATGGCATCTGTATTTTTTATAACGGGCACAATAAGCCCATCAGGTGTGTCTACTGCAATACCTAAATGATAATAATGTTTCAAAATTAGTGTGTTGGAATTTTCATCAAGAGATGCATTAAATTCTGGGAAGATTTTCAATGTGTCAACAACTGCTTTTAAGATAAAACTAAGCAAGGTAAAATGTGCAGTAACCTTATTTGATGTGCTTAAATTATTGGTTTTTTGTGTTGTGTTTAGCTGCTTTCGTAAAGCCTCAATCATACTCACATCGACTTCATCGTGATGTGTAACATGAGGAATACTGGACCAACTTTGCATCATATTTTTAGCTATTAATGTGCGTATTTTAGTGACTGGTTTTTTAGTAACTGCACCAAATATACTGTAATCGATTGTGGTCTTGGTCGACGTCGTCATAATAGATCATCCTGTTATTTGGCGAACAAACTATCGCCACTTGCCCCATCGAGCCCTGGATGGTTATCGAACCGAACAACTCCCACGCTCGTTTTGTTAGCAACGGCCTCTGCAACTAGAGCAGTACCGGCGTGACCAAAACCACCGCATAATTCTATCGATAGAACACCCGCATTGCTCAAATCTAATGCGATCGCTACAGCATCATGATAGTTGCGCGCTGCAACGGCGGTTAGCTCTACATTTTTTGTAGTGACTACACTTCGATCACGACCAGAATCAGCATCTGGCGATAAGAAAATAAAAGCCGCTTTTAATGTCATGGTTGCCTCCTCAGTTGTGCCCACAGTTTTACTCACAAAAGTTGGCCAATTAAAAGCCATTATTGCGAAGTCATCATAACTAGGCTTTTGGCTTAAAGGTTTCTACAAAGTTATCAATATCGGCATCACTGACTTCAGCATCAGTAACCACACCAATTAATGAGCCTACGGGTAGGTCTTTCCCCAGCGTTGCTAATGAACGTCGCCAGATACCCGATACTGGTGA
>JBLHWO010000201.1:0-6824 GCA_047629215.1 Cellvibrionaceae bacterium
TAAATAGTTCGCACGAAAAGAATTCTGTGATAAGAAATTACGGATAATAAAATCGAAGTGCATATCTTTAAAACTAAGAAGTGAGTTAAAGAAACTTTAGTATATTTTTAAAATATAATATAACTAGAGAAGTTAAAATTTTGTATTTATTGATTTAATTAAATCAATAAATGGTGCCGGGGCCGGACTCCACTTTAAAAATAAATATATAAAATTCAAAGATTTACAATCGCAATAAGGTTAAATACCCCCTAAATTACCCCCTATTCTATTTCTGTCACTATTCTAATATCGTAATAATAAGATATTGTGTTAGGGTAATTTCAAAAATTAATAGTAGGGAAACTTCAATTAAAAAAATTATAATTTCACTCAGCTTGGTCATCTTACTTGTTGGTTGTAAGGCCACTTCTGATATCAGTGTGAAACCAATTAGAATCCAATCCACGATTAATGCGAGCGAATACAATGAATTCGCTTCAAAATATTTAGAGCGACCAACTTGGGTTAGTTATGCTGAATATCAGACAATACCGAATAGATTATACATTCAGTTTGATGCCTATAATGCCCTAGAATCATCTAGGTTGTTTTTTATGCAAGATCGAGTTGAAACATATATAGCGCTAATTGATAAATATTCAGACTGGGAAGCAAAAGCAAGCAGCCGTGGTGATATATTGGAACAAAAGGAGTTGGGGTTCGTTAACGGCGTTGCAGGTGTAAAACTCAAGTTTTCATTTTACAGTGGAAGCTCAACTAATCACTATTTAATAATTGAAGAAGGTCTATTAGGCTCTTACAATTTCGCGATGGTCTTTGATAAATCTAATGTTCAGGAATTGAAAACATTATTTGAAGATTTTGTCGCTGGAAAAATTAAAGTAACTAATGAAGCTGAATATTTGTGACTTATTGAAGTCAAGCGTGCGCGCATAAATTATTGATGTTTTAAAATTAAACATCATTTTAAGGGGGCTCAAAGAATTAGAGTAGATTAAATGTTATTGATAATCACACTAATTCGAATAGGTTAAATGTAGTAGCTTAGCTTGTTCTGACATTTGAAGGCGAATGCTCTTAATTAATCTGACAGTCTGCCTTGTGCCAAAAGCCGACATAAGGTTCTAGTCTAGAAAAGGCTTAAATCGACCTAAAGCTGACGTAAGAGAATTCGAACTATCAGACTATATTGAGCCAAAAATCATCATGCGAGCTAATTAGTTTTTCAACCACTAATGCCCATATCTTTGCACTATAAAGTCCCAGCATGCCGACAATAAAAAAACACACCTATACTGTATAAAAGCACAGTATTTGGGGTGATATATGTCTATTATCAAGGCTGCCAGAAGAAAGGGGACGGTAAAGTATGAACGTCATAAACCAGAGCAGACACTTCTTTATCAAATTATTGAAAAATATTCCCCGCAGTTTCTGACCCACATGGGGCAACAAGATAAATATTTGCCCAAGTATGTGCGGTCAGAATTTGAAGAGTACCTCAAGTGCGGTCGTTTGGAATATGGTTTTTTGCGAGTACGTTGTGAAGATTGTCATCATGAGCACCTAGTTGCGTTCAGTTGTAAACGCAGAGGTTTTTGTCCCAGCTGCGGTGCGCGGCGAATGGCAGAGAGCGCCGCCTTGCTGGTTGATGATGTGTTGCCTCATGAGCCAATTAGGCAATGGGTATTGAGCTTCCCTTTTCAACTTAGATTTTTATTTGCCAGCTATCCTCAGATCATGGGAAAAGTACTGTGTATTGTCTATCGCACACTTGCTACACATATCACTAAAAAAGCAGGCTACAACAAAAAGACGGCACAAACGGGAGCGGTAACATTGATACAACGATTTGGCTCAGCGCTAAATTTAAATATCCATTTTCACATGCTCTACCTCGATGGTGTATATGCCGAAGATAACTATGGCAAAACGCGTTTTCACCCGATAAAAGCGCCAACAAAAAGTGAACTGAATAGCCTTACTCATCGCATTAGCCAGCGTGTGGCTGGTTTTCTTGAGCGCGAGGGCTTATTAGTGAGGGATGATGATAATGACTACCTGGCTTTGCATGGGCTGGAAGACGATCCGATGTTGCAAATTCACGGGTATTCAATAACCTACCGCATCGCTACAGGCAAACAGCAAGGACGAAAGGTCTTTACCTTGCAAACCATTGCACCTATGGCAGAGCAAGGGCTTGCGTCAGGCTGTGCCGCAAACTTGGCAGGCTTCAGTCTCCATGCAGGTGTCATGAGCAGCGCACAGGATAGGGGTAAACTCGAAAGGCTGTGCCGTTATATTACCCGCTCTGGGGTATCAGAAAAAAGGTTGGCAATAACGACTTACGGCAAGGTGCGCTACCAACTAAAAACACCCTACCGTGACGGCACCACCGGTGACCGGCGCAGTCATGTCATCTTTGAGCCTCTGGATTTTATTGCCCGTTTAGCGGCCTTGGTACCCAAGCCCCGCGTAAACCTCACTAGGTTTCATGGTGTGTTTGCACCAAACAGTCGGCACCGCGTGACAATAACGCCGTCCTTACGAAATAAGGCTAAACAAGCATTGCCGAAAGGGCAGGAAAAAGCGAGGGCACAAAAACACCAATCGATGACCTGGGCGCAAAGACTTAAACAGGTTTTTAACATCGACATTGAAACGTGTGAGCAATGCGGTGGTGCGGTTAAGGTTATAGCGAGCATCGAAGATCCATTGGTGATCCAAAAGATACTCAGTCACCTGAATACAAAAAATGACGAAGTCGTCGAGCTATTGCCCCCACAAAGTCGAGCACCGCCTCAGATAAGTCTGTTTGAATAAAAGCAGTTCATCATCATAAGCAAAACTGGTTTGCATAACTGCGGGAGGCGCTTGTCTTGAATTCTAAATTAAGTAGAAACAGTTGATTAATAGACGAAAAATAATCGACTTTCACTCCATTAAGAATATGAAATAGATGTCAATATGGAAAATATAAGGCATCATGTATTTTGATTTTAGGAAAAATGACGTTTTATTTTACCTATACTCTAATGGCAATTCAAATGTACCCAGATTATCGTTCGACCCGTCATTAGTAATTCAGTTTGGCTGTGCCATCGATTTACACTTAGCCTCCGAGATGTTGGGCCTGAAATTCGACCGCTTCGCAGTCGAATTTCATCTTAAGTGACTCTCATTGTTGTTTGCAGTATTCTCAATTTATATATCGATGCTCATGTTGCTAGGCAAAGCACCGTCGGAGCATGTATCAAACTCGCCAATCTTGTTATCTGCTCCTAGAGAAACTCCCCCGTTAACCGCAAACAGTCCACAAGTTCCAGCTGCGCCGCGAAGGGTGGTGCCGGCACCGGTCAGAATATAGGAGCCAGCAAAAATAGTGCCTGCTAAATTGGCATTTGCTCCGCTTGTTACATAGCCCCCAGCATTGATGATAATGCTGCTGTTACCGGTGACATCAACGAGGTTGAATGTTGTATCCGCACCAAAGGCGGCATAGGTATCAACATTGATAAGCCATACATTGTCTTCACCATTGCCATTAAAAGTGAGTGTGGTACCCGCACCTGTGGTAAGTACTGTTAAATGATAGACACCTGGGACTACATCTACGTTACCAGTATATGCATCCAATGATTGATTTTCCGGAGGAGCTTGTGCCGACGCAAGCCTATTTTGCAGAGCACTGAGTTTTGCTTTCCCATCTTTTATTTGGGTGGCTATAATTTCTGTTTTATTGTATTCATCATAATTAGATGCACTCGCATTAAGGCCAATGGTGACACTAGTTCCTGCATAGGCAGTACCATCGATAGATGCATCAGCCCCAAGCGTTACCGCTGCGCCAGCAGTAATTTTGCCTGTAGTCGACGACCCCGCGCCCATGGTGACAGCGGCTCCGGCCACAATATTACCATCGACTTCTGCATCCGCACCAAAGCCTGCTGCTGCGACTGCCTCAACATTGCCGACAACGATTGAACTTGCACCTCCGACGACTGCAGCGCCAGCATAGATTATCTGGTTATTTAAGTCTTCATCTAGCAAGGACGGTAGACCCACGCCTTCGTAATTGTATTGTAAAGTGACTTCACCACTCCACCCGTTGTTATCGTATTGGTTGCTGCCTCCGATACCAGAAACAAACCATCCCATCGATGGTGTCTCCTCAAAAAAGTCAGGGCCTAATACCACTTCGCCATCCGCAAATTGTATCTCGACGTAGGAAAAATAATCACTCGTCCCTGTGGTTGATATGGTGGTGCTTTCACCACCTAAACTATATCCAATATCTACATTCCAATCGAGCGCTTCATAAACTAAAAGACTATAACTTACATTACTCCAAGATAAGGTGTAGGACACTAAATCTGTCGGCTCAGGAGCAACATCTTCAAACGCACTGAACTCTAATAGCTGCTCTTCGCCATCCCCAATTAAATTTTGGGTCTCTGTCACTGCAAGAGAAACTGCTCTGCTGTTCCCAGTATACGTGCTCATTCCTAAGACCATCAATATTGCGATAACGTTAATTACTAATGACTGTTTCATAATCCTATTTTCCCTAATTCTACGGCTAATTTATTGTTATTATTTTTTTGTTAATGCGTGAATGTTTATACATATTAATGTGGCATCAATGGATATTCATTTTTTATTTTTATCAGTACACTGATGTCTAATCACAAACCGCAACAAATTGCATTCATCATAAGGTAACCTGCATATGTGTTTACATTGTTGTCCTGTGTCCACAGATGTTTGTCATATATCCACAATCGTCTTGATTCAAGATGCCCGAAACAATCGTGGAATATATCTTACTCACCTTTTGACATGCAGCGCCTGCCGCAAAAAATGGATGTCGTGTTCTTTTCTTGTGCTTATCGATTGAGTCTTGTAGGGTTATGTATAGAAAAAATACAGTTAGAGCCTGTTCGTATATGTTTATTATGTCGAAACGATTGTTTCCTTGGCAGCGAACTTATTTATTTTGGCCCGCTATATTTTGGCCCGCTATGTTTTGCCTCACTTTATTTTGTTTACATACCTCTATAAGCCTGGCTCAAGCGCAGCAGTATCAACATGTCGGTAACCCTATCGCTCGAGTGTTTAGTATTGAAGAGCATCAAAGTGGTAATCAAATTTGGTCGGTTAATCAATACATCGACGGGCGATGATAGAGGCTAATGGCGTAATCGCAGCGCGCCAAAGTAAGGCGTTTGCTACTTTCGGATAAAGTAACAGCGCTCCTGTGGCTATAGCCACCAGAACAATTAGGTAATTAAGCATTAATCCTATGGGCTTTTCTTGCGTCGCACAGGGGTATAAGGCAATGCATGTAGGTAATGAATAGCATCAACATGATGAGCGAATAATTTTGAGGGTGTAATTTTAAGAAGAGTAAGCGCTATACCCAATCTATGCAACTGACGCTTGTTTATTAGTCTTTTTTGGATGTGCAGATTGATTATTGAGATGTCAAAGTTAGAACGGCCAGTTATTTGGCTTGCCATACTCAGCTCATAGGGTTAACGCGCTTCTAACTGTTTTTCTGCCGAATTGTCAGACTATCGCCAGCGTTTCTTGGTTCTTGTTTAGCGATACAATTGATGAAATAATGAGCTATAATCGATGATCAGTCGATGACCGCAAATGTGAGCGTAACTCTAATGCCCAACCACACTATCGCTGCAGGTGAATGCCTGACAACAGTCGCCAAAGCGTACGGGTTACCGTGGGCAAAAATTTGGGATCATGGCAGTAATGCTGCTCTTCGTAGCAAGCGCAAAGACCCAAATATCCTCCATCCTGGCGATAAATTATTTGTTCCGGATAAAGATCAGCAACCTCAAAGTTGTGCCTCAGGCAGCAAACACGTGTTTAAGCTTCTAGCCGGAGCCAGCAGTATGCGGGTACACTTGCGCGTGTGTGATGCCCAAGGCGAAATTCAAGACATTAGCAGTCAAGCTTTTGTCGCTGAGTTCGACAGAGGGTCGCCGGTTCCAGGACAAACTGACGGTAGCGGCTTGGTCAATGTGCCAATCCCTATCGGTGCGACATCTGCCAAGATCTTCATCGAAGCGCTGGCAATAGAAATTCCTGTCGACCTAGGCCACATTGATCCATTAGATAAAGTATCCGGCGCACAGGGGCGCCTCAGAGCGCTTGGCTACCCAGTTGGTTCCGTGGACGGCATAGTTGGCGATCTCACGCGTAACGCCACCAGTGCATTTCAGACTGATCAGACGCTGACGGTAGATGGCATTATTGGCCCGCAAACTCGGGCGGCATTAAAGGACACCTACACCTCATGAGTGAAGATAGCGTCACACCTGAACAAGAACTCGGAGTAGAAGTTGGTAGCCCCGACCAATCCGCCGCAACCACCGCAGCCAGCATACCTGTGCCGCGTGCCGCAGCAGGCACGGAAACCAGCAGTACTATCGTACTGATACAGCTGGAGATATACTTTCAGGTTTATCCCGGTACATCAACCCGTGACGGTACCAATATAGGCATCGCTGACCAGCCCTACCAAATCACTTTGAGCAATGCCAGTTCAAGTAGCGGCCAAACCGACGCGGATGGCAAGGTACTAATCACTGTGCCGCCTGGAGTTACCGCCCAATTACGTATTTTTAATACTAATTACGACGTTAGTGCAACAGGTACACTGGAACCCATTACGCAGTTGGCCGGTGTGCAGCGTAGGCTACAAATGGTCGGTTACGATTTAGGAGAGCACGGCGTCGACGGCGACATCGGACAAAACACCGAGCGAGCAGTGCTCGACCTGCAGTACGACGCCGCCCTCG
>JBLHWO010000202.1:0-6785 GCA_047629215.1 Cellvibrionaceae bacterium
CATCGATATAAACTTGACCGTGAAACGCCCAAATTTTTTGATATTTCTTCGATGGTGGTTTGGCTGTTACGACTCAAGGCTTTTTCTACAGCTTGAATTTTAAACGATTGACTGATCTTTTGGGTCATTTTTTGGCCTCTAACTTAAAAAATAGAGGCGACAACTACTCTGACACAGGGGGGGGGCTGTATAAGGTCCCCACAATAAAATCGACAAAATAAACCGACATAATAATGCCCGTTTGAATATCACTGAACCCTTCTACGGAGAATCTTAGGTTGAGTAATGTCCCGGTTAGTCCATGGGCTAATAGTAATATAGCAATGCCAAGTAAAAGACTGGCAATGCTAGCAATTGCAGATGTTAAACATAATATCCTTAGCTACCACATGAATGACATAGATATGTGTTTTTACTACGTACCAGAAGCAAATAGTTAAGCAGAGTAACTGAAGTTTTTCTTAGGGTCTATTATTTACTAGCACTAGAACCACATAATGAAATGGACAAAAGATGGCGAAACAAAAGGTGCCTTAATAATTGAGGCACCTTTTTTAAATTAGCCGTTTAAGACTTTAAGTGGACGAGTATGTCCGCATTATTTATTGTCTTTTTTCAGCATATCACTGATAGTGACTTCAGTGGTTAGCATCAGTCCAGCAATAGATCCCGCTGCCTGTAAAGCAATGCGCGTGACTTTAGCGGGGTCGATAATACCCATTTCGATCATGTCGCCATAGGTTCCTGTACTAGCATCAAAACCGAAGTTACTCTTTCCGCCACGGACCTTGTCGATAACGACAGCGCTTTCCCCGCCCGCATTGCTAACGATATGGAACATTGGTGCTTCCATCGCTTTGAGCGCTACTTTGATGCCAAAATTTTGATCGTCGTTTTCACCCGTTAGCCCCGTGAGCGCCTGAGCAACACGAATCAACGCAACACCGCCACCAGGTACAATCCCTTCCTCAACGGCCGCACGAGTTGCACACACTGCATCTTCAACGCGATCTTTCTTTTCCTTCATTTCCATTTCTGTAGCGGCACCTACTTTGAGAATAGCGACACCACCGGCCAGTTTGGCAACACGCTCTTGAAGCTTCTCACGATCGTAATCTGATGTCGTATCTTCAATTTGCTTACGTATCGCCAGGACCCGATTGGCAATCGTTTCTTTTGTTCCTGCGCCATCGATAATGGTCGTATTTTCTTTCGTTAATATGACACGTTTTGCAGTACCTAGTTGTTCCAGTTCTGTTGTTTCTAACACTAAGCCTAAGTCTTCAGAAATAACGGTGGCGCCGGTTAAGATGGCAATATCTTCCAGCATTGCTTTACGTCGATCACCAAACCCTGGTGCTTTACAAGCGGCAACTTTTAATATGCCACGCAATTGGTTAACGACCAGTGTTGCCAGAGCGGTGCTCTCAACATCTTCCGCAATGATGAGCAAAGGTTTGCCTTCTTTTGCCACTTTTTCCAGTAGAGGTAAAATGTCACGGATGTTGGATATTTTCTTTTCAACAATCAGTATCAGTGGTGACTCAAGATCAGCCAGCATCTTTTCAGTATCATTCATAAAGTACGGCGATAAATAACCGCGATCAAACCGCATCCCTTCTACGGTTTCGAGTTCGGTTTCCAGGCCTGAGCCTTCCTCTATAGTAATGATGCCTTCTCTACCGACCTTATCCATTGCATCAGAAATGATCTTGCCTATTTCGATGTCACTGTTGGCAGAAATCGTGCCCACTTGAGTAATCGCTTTACTGTCTGTGCAAGGCATCGACATCTTTGCAATTTCTTCAACTGCTGCTGACACCGCTTTATCAATACCACGTTTTAAATTCATCGGGTCTATGCCCGCAACAACCGCTTTTAGTCCTTCGTTAACAATCGCTTGCGCCAACACTGTCGCTGTCGTAGTGCCGTCACCGGCGTCATCAGAAGCTTTACTCGCAACTGACTTCACCATCTGCGCTCCCATATTTTCGATTTTATCCTTAAGCACGATTTCTTTTGCTACTGAAATTCCGTCTTTGGTCACTAATGGCGAACCGTACGCAAGATCCAGTATGACATTCCGCCCTTTAGGGCCCAAGGTAACCTTTACTGCATCCGCAAGAATGTTCACGCCTTTAAGCATGCGTTTACGTGCGTCCAAACCAAATTTTATGTCTTTTGCTGACATCACTGTACCCTCAAAATAAATGTTTTAAATCAGTAAAATACGGTTTTTCTTAACAGATCAACTGTCACGAAAAATGATTAGGGTTCAACAACGCCGTAAATATCACTTTCTCTCATGATAATAAGTTCCTCATCATCAAGTATTAAGGTGTCGCTTGCGGCGTAACGGCCAAAGATAACTTTATCGCCTATTTTTACCGAAAGTGCGGACTGCTTACCATTATCCAGTACCTTTCCATTGCCTATTGCAATGACTTCTCCTTCGTTCGGTTTGTCCTTAGCTGTGCCGGCAAGGACAATTCCTCCTGCGCTGGTTTCCTGTGCATCCTTTCGACGCACTACAACGCAATCATGCAACGGACGAATCTTCATGTCTTATTCTCTAAAGTGGGGTTGTTCAATATGAGCTTCGGGGAAAGACTGCTTGCCCGAATCACAATGCGATATGGAGGCGAATATAGGCTTTAACAAGCGCCATGCTATAAATAAATGAATTGCTTGAAAAGAGAAGTTAAACGAACGCAACAGTGAAATAATTGCAGGGCCCAGTAACACGGGTAGATACAATTTTTTCGAAACATTTTTTCGAAACAGAGGTGGGTAATCTTGTGGTAATTTAATCTAATAAATTGGCGCCGGTTATATCCATCATGATCTCTTTCTTTGGGCTTGATGCTTTGTAGTTGATATAAGTATAGAGCAACTTTTTCGACTGCATCGTGGTCGAATATGCGGATAATAAAGTCTGATTAATTAAATTGATATGCTTGTTGAATTCATCGCTTGCCAAGACGCCAAAATAGGAATATATAGCACACATGATTTCCCTATAACAGAGGGTTTCTAAATTATAAATTCTGGATGATCGACCAGATCTTTTTTTACCTAGGTACTACCGGCCAACACTAACAGCCATCACGAACAGCCATCATGAGCAACTATGGATGACAAAATAATTAACATTGAAAACCACTTTGGCGTTCCTGAGGCTGGGTTGCCTACAGAATTTATTAATCTTTTGTCTCTGCTCATCCGTCACCCCAGTGTCGTGGGTGCCGAGCATTCTTTTTTTCTTGTCTTACAGCGTGAATTAGAGGAGCGTGTGCAAAAGTCATCTGGTATGAAGGCGTTTTAGTTGCTCGGGGTAAAAGCCCAAATAGCCTATTTCTTTCTGCTCACTTTGATAGGCACGGTTTGATGTGTAGCGGCCTCAACGAATTCCAGCATGCCTCTTTTGTCGCCAGTTCGCGTTCAGATCTGTTAGGTAATTCGGTGACAGAGCAGCTCATGCTTAAAATAGTCGACAAAAAATAGTATTGCGCAATAAGGACGTTAACGTAAATTCAACCAAAATCTAACCCTCAGGCTGGAGGCATTATGCCAACAATTATCGATTTCAGCTCAATACAAAGATCAGTTTGTCGAGCAAAAAAATGCTGAACGCTAGTCATAAGGAGAGTCGCCGCTGTCATTGGGTTAAACAGAAATGGGGCGTATTATTACTGCTTCCAATGGATTGGTCGATGGTACTACATTACAAATCCCCACATCGGGTTACCACACTATGTCTGAAACTGCTCCTTTAGCGGCAGTAGTTGCTTCTATTTGAGTGTTAACACATTTAGCTAATAGTACGCCCACGTCGTCACTAAAAAATAGCCCTCTAGATAAATAAAGGACGTATCATGTATAAAACCCTTATTGTTGTCGACAATGATGATGTGTGTCTTAATGACAATTTACCCAATATCGTTTCGGCTGACGTTATTGGCTTTGATACTTATTTAAATGATTACCCGAAACTAAATGAATCAACAACGCGCATTATTAATTTATGTGACACTCATCAGTATCTGAGCCGGGGCTACTATTGTTCTTTGTTAGCCGAGGCGCGTCAACATAATATTTTACCCAGTGTTAAAACAATTAATGAATTAAGACAGTTAAGTATTGATGAGGAAAGCATAATTTCGTTTAAAAATGATGTTGCTGTACTTAACCAGCAGACATTTCCACAAGAATATAAAGTTTATTTTGGTAAAGCTGAAGTGCCAGCATTGCAAAAATTAGCGGATCGAATTTTTAACCTCTACCCGGCACCCATACTCAATATTATTTTTTTGGACATGAATGAATTTTCAACGTTTAACGTAGAGCGCTTTGCTTTTTCTGCCCTTAATAAAACACAACGTAAAAAATTTACCGAACATTTATCAGACTTCACTCAAACCGTTTGGCGGATGCGTAAACGCCCAAAAAAATATCGTTGGGATATGGCCATATTAGTTAACCCTGTTGAGACGGTTCCCCCCAGCAATAAAGAAGCGTTGTCTCGTTTTGTCAAAGCAGCAGCAAAACACAGCATACAGGCAGAATGCGTAACCATAGGTCAAGTGCGAAACATTACTCAATATGATGCACTTTTTATTCGTGAGACGACCGCGATTGACCACCATACTTATCGCTTAGCCAGTAAGGCTGAGAATAGTGGAGTGGTGGTCATCGATGACCCTGCATCAATACTGCGTTGCTGCAATAAGGTTTATTTACATGATGCGTTTAATTATCAAAAAGTCCCCAGCTTAAAGACGGAAGTGATTAGCAACTGCAATGAAGACTCGATGAGCAAGTTAGAAGCTATTTTTACTTACCCGCTAGTGTTAAAAATGCCCGAAGGTTCTTTTTCGAAAGGTGTTTATAAAGTGAATGATCGTCAGGAGCTGCAACAAAAATGGCAGGAGCTATTGCAAGAAAGTGCGCTGATACTGGCGCAAGAATATCTCTATACAGAGTTTGACTGGCGCATAGGTGTACTTAATGGCCGTGCTATTTATGCCTGTCGTTATTTAATGGCAAGAAATCATTGGCAGATCTATAACCATAATGTAAAACGAAATACTTCAGGTGGTTTTGAAACCTTGCCCACCTTTGAAGCGCCCAAAACAGTTTTGGATGCTGCTCTAAAAGCAGCAAAAATTATTGGAAATGGTCTGTATGGAGTCGATATCAAACATCACAATAATCACGCATATGTACTGGAAGTCAATGACAATCCTAGTATTGATCACAAAGTGGAAGATGCTTATCTTGGCAATGAACTGTATATGCAAATAATGAGTGAGTTTCAACGCCGTTTAGAAACTCGCGGCCGTTAACAGATCTTAAAGTTGATAAAATGCCTATAATAAAATCACAGTTACAGTACCGTCTCGCTCGGAACGAAGATTTAGCTGCACTGACTACAATTGAAAATGCTTGTTTCGACAGCGATCGACTCAGTAGCCGAAGTTTTCGACGTTGGTTAAAGGCCGAGCACGGAATTTTACTTGTGGTTGAACGAGAAACTGAACTGGCCTTTGACATTGTTGCTTATGGATTAGTGTGGTGCCACAAAGGCACTCGACTTGCGCGTTTATACTCTTTGGCTGTTATGGCAGCTATGCGCGGGCAAGGCGTGGCTGAGCAACTATTACAGCAGCTTGAAATGTTAACCGCCGAACAAGGTTACTTATTTATGCGTCTAGAAGTGGCGAAAAGTAATATCTCAGCAATTCGTTTATACGAAAAAAGTGCTTACCGTATCTTTGGTGAGCACTCGGATTATTATCAAGATCATAGTGATGCCTTGCGTATGCAGAAGCGAATACGGTCTCTTACTTCTGACAAAATACACAATGTCACTCCTTGGTATCAACAGACCACCGAGTTTACCTGTGGGCCTGCGGCACTGATGATGGCAATGGCAAGTTTAGATAAATGCGTTGATATTGGTCAAAGTCTTGAGCTGGATATATGGCGTGAGGCGACCACTATATTTATGACCTCCGGCCATGGTGGTTGCCATCCCATTGGCCTGGCGCTGGCGGCTCAACAACGTCAGTTTAAAGCCAGTGTTTATCTCAATACTGACCAAGCCTTGTTTGTCGATGGAGTACGATCAGAGGCTAAACGTGAGATCATGCGCTTAGTTCATCAACAGTTTCTTGAGCGGGCTCAAGTGAGGGGAGTAAGTGTTTGTTATCAAGAGATTACACCCTTGGATATCTACCAATGGCTGAATCAATATTTTGCCGTATTGGTATTAATTAGTACCTATCGTTTAGATGGAAAAAAAACACCGCATTGGGTAACCGTTACTGGGATCGATGAACGCTGTATTTATGTTCATGATCCTGATCCTGAAAAGCAAACCCAACGGGCAATTGATTGCCAGTATCTTCCTATAGCCCGCGAAGATTTTGAGAAAATGTCTTCCTTTGGGACCGAACGTTTGCGTACGGCGGTTACACTTGAGCTTAAGAAATAGGCTAAAGGCATTTATTTATGAGTACTTCATCAGCAAATACTAGCGATGGAAAAGTTAATGTCGTTATCTTGGGAAGAATCTTGGATGAAGCTTTAGTAAGTGAGCAGCTCATTCAAAAAGAGGGCGCAGTAAAATATAGAGATGCCTATTTGTTAAAAACACAAGAGGGTGAAGCATGGTTATTTGAATATGGTATTCTTGTTTTTTGGAATATCAAAGAACACGAACGTCAGCAACTCATTACTAAGATACATCCAATTGTAATCGATTCAATTCAAAGTAAAGATTC
>JBLHWO010000203.1:0-6734 GCA_047629215.1 Cellvibrionaceae bacterium
TTTTTGTCGCTGGTGATTCTGCCACGCTATTAAAGCCATTAGCCAAACAAGCCAGTATCGCACTAGACATGGGAGTCCATGCAGCGATTAACATTAACCGCTTTTGCGGTAATAAGTCTTTAAAACCATTTAAAGTCATCGCAAAACCGGTATTACTATCGCTAGGTGATATCAACACTTACTTCATCCAAGGCAAGCTTGTCCTAGCAAGTCCTGTTCTTGCGACAGCGAAAGAAGCGGTGTATCAATTTTATATGGCTCGCCTATCAACACTTCTGCCGTTAGATCAACGCGTTTTAGGTATAGCAGGTAGAATCGCGCTATCGACAGAGAAGCTGTTATTGGCCGAAGTTTTAAAGTTAAGACCCAGAGTGTTACTTGGCCGTAGTAAGGTTTTGTAACCGCAATAATCAGCACATGTTGGTAAACATTTAGTCCTCACTACAGCACGTATTAGGCTGCTTAGATTTTGTTTGGGCTTAGCTAGAAAGTTCTGCCGTTGCTTTAAACGAAAATTAACGTTACTTTAAATCCAATAATAACCGATACCCTCACTTCATGTTGAAATGAGGTTTAGCACGTTATGAAAGACGTTTGTTCATATTAAATAAATACACACTGGGTCATTATTGACATTGAGACAAGTGATGCAGCCTTAACTGCAGCGCCTACCCAAAACGTTTTTCATCAACTTAAAGGAAACGAAATGGATCACCTCAGCGGCTCAGACGCAGCCTTTTTACATCTGGAATCACCTGAAACACCGATGCATGTTGGTGGCCTTGCCATTCTGGAATTACCTGCTGATTACTCAGGAGATTTCATGGAGGATGTGCGAACTCATATCCAAAACCGTATGCACATGGCGCCTATTTTTCAGCGCAAACTCATAAATATGCCATTTGACATTGCCAATCCTATTTGGGTTATGGATGAGGCTATTGATATTGATTACCACATTCGCCACGTTATTGTGCCGCCCCCCGCGACTCGAGCTACTGTTGATAAATTAGTAGCAAGGTTGCACTCAAGCTTACTGGACCGCAGCCGCCCATTATGGGAATTTCATATACTTGATGGTTTACCTGTACCCAAAGATTTACCTAAAGGTACTCGTTATGTGGGACTCTATTCCAAAATGCATCACGCTGCGCTTGACGGTATGGGCGGGCAAGTATTAGCTGAAGCCATAATGGATGTGACGGCGGTTCCCCGAGCAGCGAATAAACGCAAACGCCAAAGAGAAGGCGCCAGGGGCGACAACTATGGTATTGCTGAACTAACATCCTCAGGTGTGATGCACAACATCAGCCAATCCATTAAATTGACCAAAAATTTGCCAAAGCTAACTTTTAAAGCCTTGGATCTGTTCAAAACGACGAAAAACCCTGACGGCAGTAATGCTAAACGCATGAACTGGCTTGCGCCCAAAACACCGCTCAATGCAACTATTACCAATCAGCGCAGTTTCGCACGTTTTTCTATTCCTTATGCCGAAAGTAGAACAATCGCTAAGCTCAATAACGTCAGTCTCAATGATGTTGTCATGGCAATTTCTGGTGAAGGTATGATCCGCTATTTCGCGGATGAGGGGTTCAGTGTCGAAGAACCCATGTTGGCTGCTGTGCCTGTAAGTGTGCGCCCCGAAGGTAACACCGAGCTTAGCAACCAAGTATCCATGGCCCGCATGAGCCTTGCGACAAATATCAAAGATCCACTGGAGCGGCTCCAATTAATTAATGCCTCCTCCACTCATGCCAAGACTCTGATGTCCGACGTGAAATCCATAATTCCCACTGACTTCCCGTCAATCGGTGCACCTTGGTTGATGAGTAGTCTTGCTTCAATTTTGACTAGAGCCAGAGTCGCAAACTCTTTACCACCGTTTGCCAACGTACTGATTTCAAACGTTCCTGGCCCTAACATGACGCTATACTTTGCTGGCGCCAAACAGGTCAGCACGTATCCAGTCTCGATCCCTTATCACGGAATGGGACTCAATATTACGCTACAGAGTTACAATGGGTGGCTCGATTTTGGTGTCATTTCATGTCAAAAGCTGATGCCTGATATACACGAGCTTGCGCAGCACATGAAAAATGCGCATAAGGAATTGCTCGAGCTTACTTTGAAGGCACACCCTGAAGCGCCAAAAGAGCCTAAGCTAGTAGAGGTTAAAACAAAAGCGTCAAAGCCAATAGAGCCAAAGCCAATAGAAACGGCTAAAACAAAATAGAAACATAAGGGGCCTAATTATTGGGCCTTTTTTTACTTTTAAGCTTTACCTCAGCCATTCATGTTATTTGATTGTAAACTTACTCCTGGAATCTCAATGCCTCGAGATTGTCATTTTTTATTTCTCATAGAATGACTTTTAGTGAGTAAAGTATCTATCACGTTCATCCGTTCATTGATCGACAAACAGCAACTCGTTAATTGCGAGTATCTGAAGATTAAACGTCTCTTTCAGCAAACAATTATCTAAACGCTTAATCATATAAAAAGAGTTAACATTAAGATGAGAAAATTAGTGTTTTTTACTGTGTAGTATCTCAATTTAAATTATTTTGCTGCATAAGCCTCACTTATAATCCGCCCCGTCCCTTAAGTCTATTGGCTTATATTTCAAAAATAATCGTTCTAAAAAAATCACCCAAGAACATGTAAAAAATTTGATTCTTTTGTGTTAAAAACAATGTAATAGTGACTTAGACATTTCGAAACCTTGCTTAAATAAGCAATAAACAGCGACATGCTGATGAGTATGTACGTTATTAATTTTTAACCCAATACCGAGAGTAACCCAATGTTAAAGAAAAGACCTGACGGAGAAGTTCAACCTGGTATTAAATGGGGCCCCTTTATTATGCGGATCCCACTAGTTCATTTGCGCTTTTCATTGTCCGACATGCTGCAAGGTTTCGCCGTAGCTGGGGCAACAGGATTGGCTTTAGTACCCTATTTTATGGCTTTATTGGGACTGAGTTTTGAAGAAGCGGTGGTTATGGCTATGATTCATAGCATACTTATCTCTGCATCTTGGATGTTCTTTGGCGACCCTTATGCGCCAGGTTGGTTAACACCTGCCATACCTTTTGTCGTCGCGTTTATTACAGCGCCTGCTTATATGGGCGATAATATTTCTCAGTTTCAAGCGATGACTGCTTTGTCGTTAAACTTTGCCTTTATTTTGATTGTCCTGGGGGTGACTGGGCTTGGTGCTAAGTTAATTAAAATTGTGCCCAATGTATTTAAAGCCGGCATTATATTGGGTGCTGCAATTGCAGCTTTTATGCGAGTTACCAAAGACGGTGATGCTGCTAATGTATTTCAATCAGCGCCTATAGCGGGAACGCTGGGAGTGGCAATTTGTTTGGTTTTTGCTTTCTCTAAACCTCTGCAAGCCCTTGCAATCGATAAGAAATGGCTAGCGACTATTCTTGGGTTTGGTTTATTACCCGGATTTGTTATTGCGGGCAGTATTGGATATTTCACTGGTGAGTTTGAATACAATATTCGTTGGGAAATTCTTGATGTGGGAGCCTCTGCGACCTCTTTATGGGCAAAAGCCTCGCCCTTTGCGATCGGTTGGCCGCCAGTTGAGACTTTTCTAGCTGCGTTCCCATTGGCGCTAATCACTTATATTTTGTTTTTTGGTGATGTGGTGACTGGCAATGAAATGATAGAACAAGCACAAGCCACTCGAAAAGATGAAAAGCTTGAGTTAAACGCCAGCAGAGCACATATGGCCACTGGCATTAGAAATATTCTAATGGGTATTTTTGCCCCATTCTTTGCCACTCAAGGCGTGTTGTGGACCGGAATTCAAGTGGTACTGCTTAAACGTTGGTCACAAGGACGCGATAAGATAGATTCAATTTTTGACAGCATAGGTAGTTTTTATGCCTTTGGTTTACCCTTTTTGTTTATATTATTGCCTTTAGTGACCTTGTTAGAACCTTTGTTACCCTTAGCGTTAGCAGTGACTCTTGTGTTAACTGCATTTGCTTGTGCTACGTTAGCCTTGTCACTTGTGCAAGATGCTACTGAGCGGGGGGCGATGGTGATTACAGCAATGGCATTTAGCACCTTCGAACCTTGGTTAGGCTTATTAGTGGGTATTATTGTGATAGCCGCTTTATGTGGCTTTCAAATCTTTATACCGAAGAAAGACATCCCAATGTCAAAAGAAGAAAAATAACGCTCAATTGATAAGTTCAAGGCTGCTCTACGTGGAGCAGCCATTCGCCGCAGTCTGCAAACCACGACTAAAAACAAATTCAATATAAGTGAAATCGCTCGTTCTTTTGCTTTGAGACGGTGAGTAAAATTTAGTTGATTTTGATCTGACCAGACTTATCGACCATTTATCCATTATCATTGGCCACGATAAACGCAATAAGGTTAGTAATGTATGCCTTTTAGATTATGAGATTAATTAACGAGGTTCAGTAAATTTTGGATTCAACCCCGTGACAGTCTAAAATGGCTTCGAGTTCTCCTGATGACTTCATCGCTTTGATAGCTTTATTTATCCTTACCGTCATAAATAGATGCCCAGAACCGCGAAGGGCAGCACGATGTATATTTATATCATTAAATTTCCCCAGTATTTGGCGATTTATAGGCTCTTTTTGAGGGTAAGTTCAGCGAGATAAATTGGATGCCTGTATATACTTGCATGGCTTGTGATAATTCAATCAAAACACCGAGACGACCTATTTCTGCTCCTGTACGAAAAGGCACCCAACCACCTTGCTCACCTTATCGAAATAGAGTTTTGGCTTATTATTTGCAGCCATCGATTTCTGTGTATCCAAATCAAAAATCCCAAGGCGTAAGAGTGCGACAAAAATGTTATTGCTGAGCTTTAAACGTATGTTGTTTTTTATGTCTTTTTTGTATTAAGAGGCGCCATCTTCATCAAGATCTTTTTCCTGTTCATCTATTTTATTGGCGATAAAATATACATTTTTTTTCTTGATGATCCGACTAAGAATTTCATCTAGACGCCTTTCATTACCTTCATTGAGATCACGGTTTTGCAACTCTGCTAAAAATTCCAGCGTGTTAATTTTTTTGTAGGCAAGTAACTCAGCGTCTACTAAGACCTGTAACAAATTAAGGCTGAAAGCTAATTCCCTTGGAAATAACAGATAGGCTTGATAGAAGTCAACTGTCGCTGCGATATAGTTTTTACTAGTGTATTTTTGTAACCCAGTTTTATTAAATTCAAGTGCTTGAGGTCTTCTTTCGCCAATCGCATCTTCGCCTTTCGCTAACAGCATAGCGGAGACAGTTTTTTCATTACCGTCATCAATTTCATTCAACTTTTCTTGACCAAGTTTTAAAAACGTCTTAGCTTTTTTTGTTTCGCCGGCGCTATGCCATGCTTGAACTGCATCAGTAATCGTAGATATTTCAGCATCTTGTAATTCGTCCATGCCGGGACGAGCTAAAATTTCGTTGGCTTTGGCTATGTTGCCTTCCATAAACGCGATTGTGGCAAACATATAGTCTTTTCTGACAGTTAAGCTAGGGTCGGATAGTTTCCTGCCTGCAGCGCCAATCAAAAATTTGGCAACTTTCAAATCAGAAGAGCTTTCGGGCTTAGAGCTTAGTTCTGCTTCACCTAAATAACAACGAGCCAGATCGAGGGATATTTCATCGTAACGTTCGCGAATAGAGCGATTAGCCTCTCGTTTTTTTTCTAGTAAGGTAATCGCTTCGTTACCCCGTTCTTGCGCTTGGTAAATGTAAGCTTTTAGACGAGCCGCTGGGATAGATAAGGCGCCTTCGCGTATCTGGTGCATGTAGTTTTCGGCTTTGCTGTACTGGTTATTGTTGACGCTAATGCGTGCTAACCATTCACAGGCTTTGTCATTGGTAAGCTCAGACTGAGTCAGATCGAGTAATAGAGTTTCACTTTCTTCCACATGTCCATCTAAAAATAGATTTTGAATTAATCCCCATTTGGCCCAAATCACTTTACTAGATTTTTCGAGTACCAACCTATAAAGTTCTGCAGCCTCAGCATGGTAGCCCAAACCAGTTAAGACACGCCCTCTTAGTTTATTCAATGCGCTAAGTTTTCTGGGGTGTTCACTTCTATCTAGTAGAGTGTCAACCAACACTAATGCTTGTGGCAAATTGCCGTCGTCCATCATTTCATAAATAGGTAATAAGTAGTTATGTAACTTTAGACAGCCTGATACACTTTTTATCAACTGCTTTATTGTATAAGGCTTGATCACAATGCCTTGTGGATGCACATCAAAGATTTGCCCGATGATTAATGGCAAACGATCTGAGGTAATGAACATTACACAGGTGCTATTACTGATTGTCTTTAGCTTTTGCAAGTCTTGTACGACTTCGACGCCATTCTTATTTTGGCCTAGATGAAAGTCCATGAGTAACAGGTCGAGCTTTTTGTTTCTCATATTGGCTTTGAGTTCTCGACCATTGCTAAAGCAGCCAATATTATTGAACCCCATGTCCAATAAATGATTACGTAAGTTAGCTCTAGCCATACCATTGTCTTCAACAACTGCTACATTAAGCCTATTAAGCGTCATACAGATAAACTAATTTCTTAATATATATCAGAAGCATATCAGGCCACGAACAGAAAAATAATAGATTTTTCTACAATATTAATAAAACTTGATTCTGAGTCTTTGGTTTATTGTTATGTAAAATTTATGAGACAGTCTATACAAGTCATTTATTTA